>NZ_CP034998.1:3712500-4012500 GCF_002531755.2 Rhizobium acidisoli
CATCCGGGCCAGCGTCTATCGCGGGACCCGCCATCTCGTCACCGTCGCCGTCGACGACAAGGGCAGATACGTGCCCGGCAGCGAGCCGCCGATGCTGGATGCCATCGCCACCGCCTTCGATGACAATTCCTTCGCGCCGCCGCCCGGCCAGAACCTGCCGCGCGTCTATGACGGCATCTATCGCGCTGCCCTTTCCTACGGCATGACCAAGGACATGACGGCGCTGATCATCAAGCTGCTCGCCAGCAATGTCGATTTCCAGGCGCAGTTGAGGCCGACCGACAGTCTCGAAGCCTTCTTCTCCGTCGCCGACAGCGCCGGCCAGGCGACCGAGGATTCCGAGCTGCTCTACGTCAACGCCCGTTTCGGCGATACGCAGACGCGCTTCTACCGCTTCCAGGATCCGGAGGACGGCACGGTCGATTATTTCGACGAGAACGGTAAAAGCATCCGCCAGTTCCTGCTGCGCAACCCGGTCCCGAACGGCATCTTCAAGTCGGGCTTCGGCATGCGCCGTCACCCGATCCTCGGTTTCGCCCGCATGCACACCGGCGTCGATTGGGCGGCCCCCCGCGGCACCGCAATCATCGCTGCCGGCAACGGCACTGTGGAAAAAGCCGGCTGGGATTCCGGCGGTTACGGCAACCAGACGATTATCCGGCACGCCAACGGCTATGAATCCTCCTACAATCACCAGAGCGCCATCGCCAAAGGCGTTACCCCCGGGGCCAAGATCCGCCAGGGCCAGGTGATCGGCTGGGTCGGCACGACGGGCGAGTCCACCGGGCCGCACCTGCATTACGAGCTGATCGTCAACGGCACCAAGGTCGATCCCCTGCGCATCCGCCTGCCGGGCGGCAAATCGCTGCAAGGCGAGGCGCTGGCGAAATTCGAGGACGAGCGCAAGCGCATCGATACGCTGCTGAACAACCAGGCGTCCGACCAGGTGGCGAGCAAGTAGTCGGCGCCGTAGCCGGCAAGCTGATGAACCGTTGAGGCGTTCACACCCGCCAGACAAAAATGGCGGCCGAGGCCGCCATTTCTCATTCATCCGGCAAAGTCGGCCTATGCCGCTTCGCTCACCGTCAGGCGTGTCCTGAACTGCAGCCGGTCGGAACCGCTCGTCACCTTGACCGTCGATCCATCCGGCACCTGGCCGGACAGGATCTGCTCGGCGAGCGGATCCTGCACGAATTTCTGGATCACCCGCTTCAGCGGCCTTGCGCCATAGACCGGATCGAAACCCTTGTTCGCCAGCCAGTGGCGGGCTTCCTCGTCGAGATCGATGACGATCTTGCGCTCGGAGAGCAGCGCCACCAGCCGCTTCAGCTGGATATCGACGATCGCGCCCATTTCCTCGCGCTTCAGGCGATGGAAGAGGATGATCTCGTCGATGCGGTTCAGAAATTCCGGCCGGAAATGGCCGCGCACGACCTCCATCACCTGCTCGCGAACCGTATCGCTGTCGTCACCGTCGGCAAGCTGCGTCAGATATTCGGCGCCGAGGTTCGAGGTCATGATGATCATCGTGTTGCGGAAATCCACCGTCCGGCCCTGGCCATCCGTCAGGCGTCCGTCGTCCAGCACCTGCAGCAGGATGTTGAAGACATCGGGGTGGGCCTTTTCGATCTCGTCGAACAGCACGACCTGATAAGGCCTGCGGCGCACGGCTTCCGTCAGCGCTCCACCTTCGTCGTAACCGACATAACCGGGAGGCGCACCGATCAGCCGGGCCACGGAGTGTTTCTCCATATATTCCGACATGTCCATGCGCACCATCGCCGTTTCATCGTCGAAGAGGAAGCGGGCGAGCGCCTTGGTAAGCTCCGTCTTGCCGACGCCGGTCGGGCCGAGGAAAATGAACGAGCCGATCGGCCGGTTCGGATCCTGCAGGCCGGCGCGCGCGCGCCTCACCGCCCGCGACACGGCCTGAACCGCATCGCCCTGACCGATCACCGATTTCGCCAGCTCGTCTTCCATCCGAAGCAGCTTGTCGCGTTCGCCTTCCAGCATCCTGTCGACCGGAATGCCGGTCCAGCGGGAAACGACATGAGCGATGTTGTCGGGGATCACAACCTCCTGCACCATCGCGCCGCGTTCGCCATCCTGCTTTTCGGCGTCGACCAGCTGCTTTTCCAGATCGGGAATGACACCATAGGTCAGCTCACCGGCGCGCTGGAATTCACCCTTGCGCTGGGCGATCGCCAGTTCGTTGCGGGCATCGTCGAGCTGCTTCTTGAGATCGGCGGCAAGGCCGAGCTTCTGCTTTTCCGCCTGCCAGCGGGCCGTCAGCGCATCGGCCTCCTCTTCGAGGCCGGTCAATTCGGTGTCCAGCCGCTTCAGCCGGTCGGCCGAGGCGACGTCGGTTTCCTTCTTCAGCGCCTCGCGCTCGATCTTCAGCTGAATGATGCGGCGATCGAGTTCGTCGAGTTCTTCCGGTTTGGAATCCACCTGCATGCGCAGCCGCGCCGCCGCCTCATCCATCAGGTCGATCGCCTTGTCGGGCAGGAAACGGTCGGTGATATAGCGGTTGGAAAGCGTCGCCGCCGCCACCAGCGCCGCATCGGCGATGCGCACCTTGTGATGCTGCTCGTATTTTTCCTTGAGGCCGCGCAGGATCGAGATCGTGTCTTCGACCGTCGGCTCGTCGACAACGACAGGCTGGAAGCGGCGGGCAAGGGCCGGATCCTTCTCGACATGTTTGCGATATTCGTCGAGCGTGGTCGCGCCGACGCAATGCAGCTCGCCGCGGGCAAGGGCGGGCTTCAGGAGGTTGGAGGCGTCCATCGCCCCATCGGCCTTGCCGGCGCCGACCAGCGTGTGCATCTCATCGATGAACAGGATGATCTCGCCGTTTTCGGCCTGGACCTCATTGAGCACGGCCTTCAGCCGCTCCTCGAATTCGCCGCGGTATTTCGCACCGGCAATCAGCGCGCCCATGTCGAGCGCCATGAGCTTCTTGTCCTTGAGCGATTCCGGCACGTCACCGTTTACGATGCGCAGCGCCAGCCCCTCGACGATCGCCGTCTTGCCGACACCGGGCTCGCCGATCAGCACCGGATTGTTCTTGGTGCGGCGCGAAAGCACCTGGATGGTGCGGCGGATTTCGTCGTCGCGCCCGATCACCGGGTCGAGCTTGCCGTCGCGGGCTTCGGCGGTGAGATCGCGTGCGAACTTCTTCAGCGAATCGAAACCCTGCTCGGCATTGGAAGAATCCGCCGTCCGGCCCTTGCGGATGTCGTTGATGACCTGGTTCAGACCCTGGGCCGTCACGCCTGCATTCTTCAGGGTCGAAAAAGTCGAGGCCGAGGATTCGATTGCCAGCGCCTGCAGCAGACGCTCGACGGTGACGAAGCTGTCGCCAGCCTTCTTTGCCGCCTCTTCGGCGGTCGAAAGCACTTTGGCGAGCGGCTGGGCCAGATAGATGTTGCCGTTGCCGCCGGAAATTTTCGGCAGTTTGGCCAGCGCCGCGTCATTGGCAAGGCGCGCAGCCTTGGCATCGCCGCCGGCGCGCTCGATCAATGACGCCGCCATGCCTTGATCGTCGTCAAGCAGGACTTTCAGCACATGTTCGGGCGAAAATTGCTGGTGACCCTGCGCCAACGCATAAGTTTGCGCCGACTGGATGAAGCCGCGCACGCGCTCGGAATATTTCTCGATATTCATATTCTACCTCCATGGATCGCCCTGCCCTGATGAGGCGCAGAACGATGATTGAGATCGGCCCCCTGAAAAGGCAGGCCGCCCTTCTGTGATTTGGGCGAAGCAGTCGAGGGAAATATGGTACCTGTTCTGCGAGTTTAAAGAGCCGACAAAACGAAAATCCCCGACGCGAGGCCGGGGATTTTCGTTGCAATTCTGCCAGGTGGCATGATTCTCACGCCTCCCCCAAGGGGAAGCGAAGTCCTCATTCCGATGCGGCGTCAGCCAGTACCGGCGCCTCGCCGGAGGCACCCTCGCCCTCGGCGGCGGCTTCGCCTTCAGCGCCGCGACGCGGGCGACGGGGACGGCTGCCGGTGCTGCGGCGGCGGGGCTGGCGCGGCTGGCCGGCGGAGCCTTCTTCATCCATGGCGACCTCGGCCGGAATGCCTTCGATCTCCGGCTGTGGGCCGGTTCCGTCGATCACCTCGGGCTGGGGTGCCGGTGCAGCTGCCGGAGCAGGCGCCGGTTGCGGCTGTGCCTGCGGCCGGTGCTGCTGCCTGTTCTGCGGCGGCTGGACGATAACGACATCGTCACCGTCATTGTCGTTGTTATCCATATCGTCGCCGTCGCGATCCGAACCGTCGCGGTCTGCACCATCGCGATCATACTCGCCGCGATCGTCGCGCTGGAAGCGTTCCTGCATCTGCGCCTGGGCGCTGGCGATGATACGATTGTAATGCTCGGCGTGCTGGAGATAGTTCTCGGCAATCACGCGGTCGCCGGAGCTTTGAGCATCGCGGGCAAGCTGCGCGTATTTTTCGGCGATATGCTGGGCAGTCCCGCGAATCTTCACATCGGGGCCGGAGCTGTCATAGGTCCGGGTCAGCGGATTGCCGCCCTTGCGGTTGAAATTGTTGTTATTGTTATTTCCACCGCCGCCGTTGTTATTATTGTTGTTACCACGCCCTCGACCGCGCTTGTTCTGCTGTCCTGGCCTCATAGATCGTTCACCTGAATTCTCTGTTTGTGATGGATACATGGCACCAACCGCCATGACCGGAAAACCGGGTCAGGACCTTTGTGCCGCGAGCATACTGCGCCTTTGCGCCGACCTGCCGCTTGGTTCTCAAGTCAGTTTGACTGATTCACGCGTTGGGTCGTGTTCAACCGTTGAAACTCTCGTTTAAAAGAGCGGACCCCCGAGGCAAACCAAGTACCGAACGAATCTCGTTCATTCCTATCTGCCCAACACGTGACCGCAACCTATATTGCTTCCCTGGGAAATCCAAGCCTTTTCTTCGCAATAACAATAATGTCCCGTTCAATGCAGCAATTATCGCCTGTCACGCGAGCGCGAACACGAGCACCCTATCGTTCTGACCATAATCTTTTACGGATTTGAGGCACTTGAAGCCTTTCGCTTCAAAGATCGCCGTCACATCGTTGCGCTGATCGTAACCGATTTCCAGCCCGACGACCCCATCGGGCCTCATGAACCTTGCCGCATCCTTGGCGATGGCGTGGTAGGCGTCAAGCCCATCCGGGCCGCCATCCAGTGCTGCGACCGGATCAAATTTCGTCACTTCGGGAGCGAGATCGTGAATGACATTGGAAGCAATATAGGGCGGATTTGAGACAATCGCGTGAAACGAACCCTGGATGCTCTCGAACCATTTCGACTGCACCGCCTGAAAACGATCCTGCAACCCGTTTCTTTCTGCATTCGATCTTGCCGTGTGAAGTGCATCCGCCGATATGTCGCTTCCGACACCCGACGCATCAGGACATTCGCTCAAAAGCGCAAGGCATATCGCCCCTGTCCCAGTTCCCATGTCAAGAATATGGAGGCGGTCTTGTACCTTTGCAAGGTCCTTGAGATAGGCAAGCACCGTATCGACCAGGATTTCGGTATCCGGCCGCGGCTCCAGCGTTTCCACCGAGAGGGTAAGCGGCAGGCCGTAGAATTCCCGCTCGCCGAGAATGCGGTGCACCGGCTCATGGCCGAGGCGCCGCTCGACCGCCTTGGACATCACCTCCGCCTGCTCAGGCGAAAGCCTCTCGGCCGATCGCGTCAAAAGCTCGGTCGGCGATAGTTTCAGAAGGCCGGCGACGAGCAAGCGCGCATCGGTCGCCGGGTCGGCGATACCCGCCTCCGTGAAGCGGCGGCGCGCTTCGGCGAGCGTATCGGCGACCGTCGAACTCATTGCTGCTCGCCGAGCTGCGCCAGCTGGCTTGCCTGGTAGTCGGCCATCAGCGCATCGACGACTTCCTCGATCTCACCTTCCATCATCCGGTCGAGCTTATAGAGCGTCAGATTGATGCGATGATCGGTTATGCGCCCCTGCGGGAAATTATAGGTGCGAATGCGTTCGGAGCGGTCGCCGGAACCGACCTGGCTCTTGCGGTCGGCCGAGCGCTCGCTGTCGGCCCTCTGCCGCTCGGCGTCGTAGAGCCTGGAGCGCAGCACTTGCATCGCCTTGGCGCGGTTCTGGTGCTGCGATTTTTCCGAGCTGGTGACAACGATGCCGCTCGGCAGATGGGTGATGCGCACCGCCGAGTCCGTCGTATTGACGTGCTGGCCGCCCGCGCCCGAAGAGCGCATCGTGTCGATGCGGATATCTTCCGGCCGGATCTCGATGTCGATCTCCTCGGCCTCCGGCAGCACTGCAACCGTTGCGGCCGACGTATGGATGCGCCCGCCCGCCTCGGTCTCAGGCACACGCTGCACGCGATGCACGCCGGATTCGAATTTCAGCTTGGCGAAGACGCCTCTGCCGGTGATCGTCGCGATGATTTCCTTGTAACCGCCGGCTTCGCCTTCGCTTGCTGAGAGAACCTCCACCTTCCAGCCTTTTTCCGCCGAAAAACGCTCATACATACGAAAGAGATCGCCGGCAAAAAGGGCCGCTTCCGATCCGCCCGTGCCGGCGCGGATTTCGAGGATCGCGCTTTTTTCGTCCGCTGCGTCCTTCGGCAGAAGCAGAATCTGCATCTCCTGCTCGAGCGCCTCGATCTGCTCTTTCACCTCGGGCAGCTCCAGCTCGGCGAGGTCGCGCATTTCGCGATCGACCGACTTGTCCTCGAGGAGCGTTTCGAGATCGGCAAGCTCGGCAATCGCCTTTTCATAGGCGCGGATCTTCGTCACGACCGGCTGCAGCTCGGAATATTCGGATGCGAGCTTCACATAGACATCGGCAGCCGGGCCGGCCGACATGCGCGCTTCGATCTCGCCGAAACGGCGTTCCAGCTCGCGCATCTTTTCAACGGGAAGCTTCGCCACCCTTCACTCCGATTCTTCTTAACGTCTAGCTAAAGGGGAATATTGTGGCTCTCGGCGAAGCGGGCAAGCACCTCTCGCATCGGCGTCATGGCGTGGACATCGTCCAGCACCTCGTTCATCGCCGTTGCCAGCGCCCCGACATCGAGCCCGAGCAGCATCGCCTTCACCGGTCCGATCGAGGCCGGCGACATCGAGATCGAACGGAAACCGATACCGAGCAGCGCCATCGCCGAGATCGGCTTGCTGGCGAGTTCGCCGCAGAGCGTTACCGGCGTCTTGTTCCGGTCCGCGCCGCGCACGATATCGCGCAGAATGCGCAAAAACGGTTTGCCGAGCGGGTCGAACCGGTCCGAGACCCGCGCATTGCCGCGATCGACCGCCATCGAAAACTGGAAGAGGTCGTTCGAACCGACCGAGACGAAATCCACCGCCTCCATCAGCTCATCGAGCTGCCAAAGCAGTGCTGGCACCTCCAGCATCGCTCCGAACTGCAGCTTGCGCGGCAGACCATGGCCGAAGCGTGAGAGATGCTGCACTTCCTTCTGCAGCAGCTCGCGCACCACCTTCAGCTCGGAAACCTCGGTTACCATCGGCACCATCAGCTTCAGCTCGGTATCGGCCGATGCCTTCAACAGGGCGCGCAACTGGGTGCGCAACAGTCCCGGCCGGTCGAGCGACAGCCGGATGGCGCGCCAGCCGAGTGCTGGATTTTCTTCCTCATGGCCGCGGAAATACGGCACGACCTTGTCGCCGCCGATATCGAGCGTACGGAAGGTGACGGGGCGGCCCGCCGCCTGTTTTATCACATTGCGGTAGAACTGCTCCTGCTCGTCCGCCTTCGGCATGGTGGAGGCGATCATGAACTGCAGTTCGGTGCGGAAGAGGCCAATGCCCTCGGCACCCGATTCCGAAAGCTGCGGCAGGTCGACCAGCAGCCCCGCATTCATCATCAGCGCGATCCGCTGCCCATCCTTTGTCACCGGCTCGACGGCGCGCAGTGCTCGGAACTGTTCCTGCCGTCTGGCGCGGAAGCGAACCTTTTCCTCGTAGGAGCGCCGGTGATCGGCCATCGGCCGCAGATGCACGTGTCCTTCGTCGGCGTCGATGATCACGGCATCGCCGTTCTCGGCAAGCGCCACCACACCCGCTGCCTGGCCGATGACCGGAATACCCATGGCGCGCGCGACGATCACCACATGGCTGGTCACCGCGCCTTCTTCCAGCACCAGCCCGCGCACATTGGCGCGGGGATAATCGAGCAGCTCGGCCGCCCCCATGGCGCGCGCCAGGATGACCGCATCGTTGGGGAAGCCCTCGGCGGTCGTCCGCCCGGTATAACCCGTCAATTGCCTGAGCAGCCGGTTCGCCAGATCCTCGAAATCATGCATGCGTTCGCGCAGATAGGGGTCGGTCAACCGCATCATCCGCGCCTTGGTGTCGCTCTGCACCTTTTCGACCGCCGCTTCCGCCGTCAGGCCGTTGCGGATCGCCTCCTCGAGCTTGCGCACCCAGCCCTGGTCATGCGCGAACATGCGATAGGTTTCGAGCACCTCGCGGTGCTCGCCTTCCATTGACACGTCGCGGCGCGACAGCATGTCGTCGATCGAGATCCTGAGCGAGCCCATGGCTTCGGCCAGCCGCCGGATTTCCTTCTCGGCATCTTCGTTGAGCAGGTTGGTGACGACGATGCGCGGCTCGTGCAGCACGACGTAACCGAGGCCGATGCCGTCATTATAGGTGTCGCCGTCGACGGTCACCGAGCGCGTCAGGTCGAGTTCGAGGCCCGGCTTGGTGATCTTCTTCAGCTCGCCGGTGGCGATCATCTCGGCCAGCACCATCGCCGTCGTCTCGAGCGCTTCGAGCTCCTCCTCGCGATAGTTGCGGCTTGCCTTGTTCTGCACGACGAGAACGCCGAGCGAGCGCCCGGTCCTGAGGATCGGCACACCGAGGAAGGAATGGTAGATCTCTTCGCCGGTCTCCGGCAGGTAGCGGAAAGCAGGATGCGACTGTGCGTCGGAAAGGTTGAGCGGCTGGGCCGAGGCCGCGATCGTGCCGACCAGGCCCTGCCCCATCTTCAATTGCGCCAGGTGCACGGCTTCGCGGTTGAGGCCTTCGGTGGCATAGAGTTCGAGCACGCCATCGGCGCGCAGCACGTAAACCGAGCAGACCTCAGCCACCATGTTGCCGGCGATCTGGCGGACGATCCGGTCAAGACGATCCTGCGGCTCCAGCGGCTCCGCCATCAACTCGCGCAGCCGCCTGAGCAGCACGCGCGGACCGCCGGAAAGGTCTCTCATGGCGTCTCAAGCTCCCGAAACAAAGCACTCAGTCCCGGCGGGCCGGCCCTCGTCTCCTCAACCTGAAGGGGCAGGCCGCCCACTGGGAATCAATTCTTATCCAGACCGTAGCAGGAATGCAAAGTCCTGACAGCGAGTTCCGCATAAGGACCGTCGATCAGGATGGAAATCTTGATCTCGGAGGTGGTGATCGCCTTGATGTTGATGCCTTTTTCGGCAAGTGCACGAAATGCGGTAGCGGCAACGCCGGCGTGGCTGCGCATGCCGATGCCGATGACCGAGACTTTCACCAGCCCCGATTCGTTCTGCACGACATCGTAGCCGATCTTCTCCTTATGGTCGCTAAGCACCTTGATCGCCTTCTCGACGTCGCCAGACGGCACGGTGAAGGTCATGTCGGTCTTCGACCCGTCCTCAGAGATATTCTGGACGATCATGTCGACATTGATATGGGATTCGGCGAGCGGCCCGAAGATCGCCGCGGAGACGCCCGGCCGGTCGGCAAGACGGCGAAGCGAGATCTGAGCCTCATCCTTGGCATAGGCGATGCCGGTGACTACTTCCTGTTCCACGATTTCATCCTCGTCACAAATCAGCGTTCCGGGCGGGTTTAGAAGATCGCCCATGCCCGGAGCATCGGGATCTTCGAATGACGAGCGCACGAAGGTGCGCACCTTGTGCACCATGGCAAGCTCGACCGAGCGCACCTGCAGCACCTTGGCGCCGAGCGAGGCCATTTCCAGCATTTCCTCGAAGGCGATCTTCTTCAGCCTGCGCGCCTTCGGCACGATGCGCGGGTCGGTCGTGTAGACGCCGTCGACATCAGTATAGATATCGCAGCGATCCGCCTTGACAGCGGCTGCGATCGCGACAGCCGAGGTGTCCGACCCGCCGCGGCCAAGCGTCGCGAGGCGGTTGTCGGGTCCCAGTCCCTGGAAGCCGGCGATGACGGCAACCTGCCCCTCGCCCATCCGCTTGACGATGTCGGAGCCGTCGATCTCCATAATCCGCGCCGCGCCATGCGCATTATCGGTGCGGATCGGGATCTGCCATCCCTGCCAGGACCGCGCATTGATATCCATCGCCTGCAAAGCGATCGCCAGCAGCCCGGAGGTTACCTGCTCGCCGGAGGCGACCACCGCATCATATTCCCGCGCATCGTAAAACGGCGAATTGGCGCCGATCACCTTCGGCATGCCTTGCACCCAGCCGACCAGCTCATTGGTCTTGCCGGACATGGCCGACACCACCACCGCCACCTCGTGGCCGGCGTCGACTTCGCGTTTGACATGGCGGGCGACGTTCTTGATGCGGTCCAGGTCAGCGACGGACGTGCCGCCGAATTTCATTACGATGCGTGCCATATGCCTCTACCACGACTGGCGCCGGGAAAGCGGAAAACCGGACCCGGCATCACGAAAGCTCTGGGGCGGGCCGCTTGGCCAAAGAGCTGGCTCCCGACTTCTGGAACCGCTCTAAAAGCCCGGGTCCCCAAGGCCCCAAGTTGCGGCGTCTCTTAGCGAGTTTGGCGGGGGGAGGCAAGCGCGCGCGATAAATGCGGTTGGCGAGCGGCTCCACGCTCACCGGTCCTCTGCTCCGCGCCCCTTGACTTATGCCCCCGATCGTCCGACTTCACGTGTCACGAACGCAAGGAGTGGACGATGACGGAAGGCGCCAGAAGCACGATCGACCAGGGCGAAGTGGACCGCTTCTCGGCGATGGCGGCGGAATGGTGGAGCCCGACCGGCAAGTTCCGGCCGCTGCACAAATTCAATCCCGTCCGCCTCGCCTATATAAGAGACAAGGCCTGCGAGAATTTCGGCCGAGACCCGAAGAGCGCGCGTCCGCTGGAAGGCCTGCGCGTGCTCGATATCGGCTGCGGCGGCGGACTGTTGTCCGAACCTGTCGCCCGCATGGGCGCCACCGTCACCGGCGCCGATCCTTCCGAAAAGAATATCGGCATCGCCTCGACCCATGCCAAGGCCTCCGGCGTTTCGGTCGACTACCGCGCCGTCACCGCCGAGGAACTGGCGGACGCCGGCGAAACCTTCGACATCGTCCTGAACATGGAAGTGGTCGAACACGTCGCCGATGTCGAGTTTTTCATGACGACCTGCGCAAAAATGGTCCGCCCCGGCGGCCTGATCTTCGTTGCCACCATCAACCGCACGATGAAGGCAGCCGCCCTTGCCATCTTCGCCGCCGAAAACATCCTGCGCTGGCTGCCGCGCGGCACCCACCAATATGAGAAACTGGTGCGCCCGGAAGAGCTGGAAAAGCCATTGACGGCAAGCGGCCTCGAGATCACCGACCGCACCGGCGTCTTCTTCAATCCGCTGTCGAACCAATGGAACCTGTCCAAGGATATGGACGTGAATTATATGCTGCTGGCCAAGCGGTCTGCATAGCTCGACCGATAATAAGCCGGCTACACTTTCAGGGTTTGAACGTGTGCAAGCAGATCCCTTTGGGTTTCTGCGTTGCGAACGGCAAGTTCCTTCACCCGGTCGCGATCGATTGCCGTCTCCGCTCCGTCAGGCCCGTAAGGCTGCTTGAAGGTGAAAGCGCTGGGGCTTGGCCCGTGATCGGCGAGATATTCGAGGCGTTCGACACCCTCCTGCCAATCCGGCCTGTGATGGCCGGGCACCCACCACAGAACCAGCGGCGGCCATGTCTGTTTGACATTCCAGTTGCGCGCATGTTTCAGCGCCTCTGCATGCATGCCGTTATAGGTAAAGGCCATCAGGCTCTCGATGTCAGCCCAGAGCGAAAGGGAGGACGGCGCGGACGTAAAGCCGCTGCCTTCGATATAACGGGGAAAGACCTGAACGCCCCAGCTTCTTGCTCCCGGATAACCGGCATAGCCCGAGCGTCCGATGAAGCCGCAGGCACGGGCCGCGGCTTCGAAATTCAACGGCTCGCGGAGAACGAAGCCTTCGACCGTTTTACTTTCGGCAGGCGCGACGTGCAGGCCGAAATTGTAGAAGGCCAGACGCGCGGACGGCATTCAGTTCACGTCCTCGGGCAGAACCGGAATGGCGGCGATCTCGATGCCCTCTTCGAGCAGCGCCTGCGCCTCGTCGACCGTCGCCTGGCCGATGATGCCGCGGGCATCCGCCTCGCCATAATGGATCTTGCGGGCTTCCTCGGGAAATTGCGTGCCGACATCCTCGGAATTGGCCTTGACTGCCGCGACCGCCTCTTTGAGCTTCTGCAGCGCCTCCTGACGCATGGCATCCATCGCCAGCGTCTGCCTCTCGTCCTTCTTGCGTGCGGTCGACACCGAAGGTGCCATCAAGAGCTTGGAGACGGCGGCGGAATGGCAGACCGGGCAGGTCAGGAAACCGGTCGCAATCTGACGATCGAAATCGGCGCTTTCGGAAAACCAGCCCTCGAATTCATGGGCATTGTCGCAAGTGAGGGAATAGCGGATCAAGCGGCGACGCCTCCTGCGACTGCCCCCGCAATCTTCTCGACCGAGAATTCCCGGCCGTTCCTGAGGTTCGGGATCTTGTCATGCGCAGCCTTGACTGCGGCGGGATCGATCTCGGCGACAATAACAGCCTCGCCGGTGGCGCCGGCCGAGGCCAGCACCGTGCCCCAGGGATCGATGATCATCGAATGGCCGAAGGTCTCGCGCCCGTCCTCGTGCCGGCCGGCCTGCGCCGCGGCAATGACGAAGACACCGTTCTCGATCGCGCGTGCCCTGAGCAATATCTCCCAATGCGCCTCGCCGGTCTGCTTGGTGAAGGCGGCCGGAACCGTCATCACTTCGGCACCGGCAACCGCCTGGGCGCGGAAGAGCGCCGGAAAACGCACGTCGTAGCAGATCGCAAAGCCCATTTCGGCAAAGGGCAGCGACAGGACGCGCGCCTCCGAGCCGGCCGTATAGGCCGCACTTTCACGCCAGCTTTCGCCATTGTCGAGGTCGACGTCGAACATGTGGATCTTGTCGTAGCGATTGACGATCCGGCCGTCGGGGCCGAACAGGAAACCGCGATTGGCAATCTTGCCGTCCGCGAGCGCAATCGCCGTCGAGCCGACATGCATGTGGATGCCGAGTTCCCGGGCGAGCTCGGAGCCGGTCTTGACGATGATGTCATGCGTCTCGTCTGCGAGCACCGCACGCGCCGCCGCACGGTCGCGCTGCAGCATGCCGGTCATCTCAGGCGTCTGCACATAGGTCGCGCCCTGGGCGGCCGCCTCGCGCACCAGCCGCGCCATGGCGGCGGCATTCTTCTCCGGATCGACCCCGGAGCACATCTGGACGGCTGCGGCCTTGAAGCTCATCGGTTCGTCCTCAGGCCGCCAGCATCGGATCGAGCTTGCCGGCCCGATCGAGCGCAAAGAGATCGTCGCAGCCGCCGACATGATCGGCGCCGATGAAGATCTGCGGAAAGGTGGTGCGGCCGTTCGACTTGCCGATCATTTCCTGGCGAAGGTCCGGTGAATATGTCGCATCGTGCTCAACGTAATCGACGCCCTTTTCTTCGAGAAGGGACTTAGCGCGGGTGCAATAGCCGCAGAATTGCCGCGTATAAATAGTGACGGGTACCATAATCTCTCCAGACGGATGCCGGGTATTTCTGTCATATAGGCTCGGAGAGAGCCCTTGCAAAGGTCAAAACCGTGATCTCGGCGGCGCCCGCCTTACGCAGCGTCCGGCTTGCCGCGGAAACCGTCGCTCCAGTCGTATAGACGTCGTCGATAAGGACGATGCGCTTGCCGAAAATGTCGTTTTCGCAACCCTTGGCAATCGCGAAAGCGCCCCTGACATTGTCCTCGCGCGCCTTGGCGCCGAGGCCGACCTGCTGGCTGGTGCGCTTGACGCGAATAAGCGTGGCGGCAAGCAGCGGCTTGCCCGAGAGCCTTGCCATGTGGCGGGCGAGCTCGGCCGCCTGGTTGAATTTGCGCGCCAGCATCCGGGTGCGGTGCAGCGGCACCGGGATCAGCGCATCGCAGCTTTCGACCGTCCCGTCGGAAGCGCGCAGCATCCAGGCGGCCATCATCGGCGCCAGATCGGTGCGATCGCGATATTTCAATCCGTGCACGAGATCACGCACCGCATGGTCGTGGGTTGCAGCCGAGCGCAGCCGGTCGAAAGGCGGCGGGTTGGCGATCGCCTCGGCACTGAGGATGCCGGCGCCGAGATCGTGCGAGAAGGGAATGCCGAGCACTTCGCAATAGGGCCGTTCGATGAAACGGATGCCGGACCAGCATTTCGCGCAGACGCCGCGATGGCCGCCGGTGGAAATGCCGCAGACGGAACAGGCTGGCGGATAAAGGAAATCGGCAAGCGCCGAAAACGGCCGCAAGAGCTGCGCCCGCAAGAACTCCGCCGGTCTTTCGAAATCAATCGGTCTCATGCCGTCGAGACTAGCCTGTTCTCCTCCAAAGGAAAATCGCCTTGCTGCTGCTACGGAGCGGGACTAAGGACATCGTCATGGAAACGATCTTCGACAAAACCCTGATCGCCGCGCATCGTCATCGCGCGCTTGCCAATAACGATCCGAAAGCCGCCTTCCTGCTCGACATCGCCGCTGAGGAAATGGCCGAGAGGCTTGCCGTAGTCGAGCGGACGTTCGAGACCGCCGTCGAACTGCATGGCGCAACGGGGGCCGCCGCCCGTGCCGCTCTGGCGACCGGCAAGATCGGCACAATGATGCGTGTCGAAAGCGAGACGGCCTATGCGGCCCAAGGCGAAACCTTGATCGCGGCGCCGCTCGAAGACGTGCCGCTCGAGCCGCAATCGGCCAATCTCATCCTTGCGCCGCTCAGCCTGCACCTGACCAACGACACGCCTGGTGTTTTCATCCAGATCCGCCGCGCCCTGAAGCCGGACGGCCTGTTCCTGGCTGCGATCCCCGGCGCCGGCACGCTGCAGGAACTGCGCGACGTGCTGCTCGCCGCCGAGGTCGAGATGACGGGCGGCGCAAGCCCGCGCGTCATTCCCTTCGCCGATGTGCGCGATATCGGCAGCCTCATGCAGCGCGCCGGCTTCACGCTGCCGGTGATCGACGCGGAAAACTACACGGTACGCTATGATTCGCTCTTTCCGCTGATGCGGGATCTCCGAGCCATGGGCATGAGCAATCCGCTTGCAGCCCGCAGCCGCATGCCGCTGACGCGCGCCTTCTTCCTGCGCGCGGCAGAGATCTATGCCGAGCGCTATTCAGATCCCGACGGACGCATTCGCGCGACCTTTTCGATTATCTATGTCTCCGGCTGGGCTCCCCACGAGAGCCAGCAGAAGCCACTTCAGCCGGGTTCGGCCAAGGCACGCCTTGCCGATGCGCTGAACGTGGACGAGCACAAGCTCAGGCAATAGAACAGACGCCGAAAACTGGGAGCGGTTTTCGGACAACATCACGCTGCAACAGTTGAGCCAACTGCTGCTTCAGTTGACGGTCATATTGTTGTTGATCACGTTGAAGACGTTCTGCAGGGCGCCGGTGAAGAAACCGAGACCGGAGACGAGCGCGGTGCAAATGATGGCGGCGATCAAACCGTATTCGACCGCCGTCGCACCTGCGTCGTCCGCAAGAAATGCTTTAAAAATACGCATTACCCCAACCCTTAGCGCAAACTGACAGCAAACGAGCATCCCACGGCCATCAGGCGATGGCCGGCATTTCAGCAACCGGCGCCAACGCCGTAGCCCTGAACGACACAGACCGAGCCGGGTGTATCCTGGAGGACGCTGCGGCGGATCGTATAACGCTTGCCGCTTTCGCTCTTCGGGATCGATCCCGTCGTCATCGTATCGAATTCCGCCGGCGCGCTGGCAAAAACGCTCTTCTTCGAGGAATCCGCAAGCATCGGTGTCAGGATAAGCGTCAGGGCGACCACCGCCGTGCCGAACAGAAGGGCGATATTGAGCGCACCCGTCCTGCGCGAGGCAGACGAAACCCGTTCCTTTTCCCGGACAGCTTTCCAGAAATCATCGTCCATGACGTCAAGCCTTTTAATACACGCACGCCAGATGCTTGATTGAGGCCGATCTTTGGCAGAAGGTGTTAAACGATCCATTAATATCCACAGCCGAAAACGCCGTGGCGTGATAATAATCAGGTAACGCTAATACATATCGCCTGGAAGTGGGCCGTGGCTCCAGGATAACGACATGGCATGCAATTAAAATTTGAAGCGCGTCGCACGAATCAAGTTCAAAGAGACGCGGTTTAAAGCAAATCCTGCAGCATCGGGATCAGCGGCTCGTCGGCCGGCGGCATTGGATAATCTCGCAGCGCCTGCGGACGCACCCATTTCAGCGCCTGGCCCTCGCGGCCCTGCGGAATGCGCTCATAGCGCCGGCAGATATAAAGCGGCATCAAAAGGTGGAAGGTCTCGTAGGAATGGCTGGCGAAGGTCAGCGGTGCGAGGCAGGCGATCTTGGTCTTGATGCCGAGTTCTTCCTCGAGCTCGCGCACCAGCGTTTCCTCCGGCGTCTCGCCGGGTTCGACCTTGCCGCCGGGAAATTCCCAGAGCCCTGCCAGCGACTTTCCCTCGGGACGCTGTGCCAAGAGGATACGCCCATCGGCGTCGATCAGCGCACAGGCGGCGACCAGCAATATCTTCCGGCCATTGCACTGTATGAGAGGCTCGCTCATCGCGGCTCCTGCTGCCAATAGCAATAATGATAGGCGTCGCGAAAACCCAGCCGTTCATAGAGTGCGATGGCCGGGCGGTTGGACAGTTTTACCTGCAGCCAGGCCGAACGGGCGCTGCGCATGCGCGCCCAGCGCAGCGCCGAGGTCAGGATCTCGGTGCCGAGCCCCTCGCGTCGACGCGTCTCGGAGACCGAAAGCGACATGATGCCGGCAAGGTCGTTGTCCTGGACGCAGAGCACGGTCGCCAGCGGCCCGTCCGCCGCATTCTCGATCATGAACAGGCCCGACGGCGGCTTGATCGCCGAAATGATTTCGGCAAGCGCCGGCTTCAGACTCAGCGGCGCCCGGTCGACGGCAAGATTGGCGTCGACGAAACGGCCGACATCATGGGTCGGCAGGTGATCGAGCGTATCCGGCAGCTCCGCCTCGGCCAGGTCGCAGGTCATCACCACCGTCTCGTCGAATTGCTTCCAGTTCTGCGCGCGCAGAAGATCGATCAGCACCGGCGAGGCAAGCGGCGTCTGGCGGACCACGGCGGCGCGGCCATAGGCCTCGAATTTCCGGCTTGCCTTTTCCAGGCGGATTTCGACGTCGCGATAATCCGAGGGGTCGAGCGGCACGATCGAATTCAGCCGATTGGACGGGTGGCCGGCCGTCAGCCGCACCTGCCAGCTGCCGTCATATTGCACGGACGCCGCCGGCCAGGCGCGGAAGCCGACGGCCTCCAGCCTGCGCACCAGCGGCAGATTGTGTGAGGAAATGGATGCCTGCACCAATGAACGATCAGCTCCGATAGTCGCCATTGATCGCAACATATTCCTTAGTGAGATCGCAGGTCCAGACGGTTGCCGTGCCGGTGCCGAGGCCGATATCGACTTTGACGGGGATATCCTGCGCTTTCATGACATTCGTGGCCGCTGCCTCCGAATAATCCGGGTCACGCTCGCCATTGACGGCGACCCTGATGTCGCCGAACCAGATGGCGAGCCGGTCGCGGTCGGCCATCTCGCCGGATTTGCCGACCGCCATGACGATACGGCCCCAATTGGCGTCTTCGCCGGCCGCCGCCGTCTTGACCAGCGGCGAATTGGCGATCGACAGCCCGATGCGCTTGGCGGCGGCATCGCTCTCGGCGCCCGTCACGGTAATTTCGAGCATCTTGGTGGCGCCCTCGCCGTCACGCACCACCTGCAGCGACAGATCTTTCAGCACCTCGTTGAGCGCGGCGCGGAAGCCGGCAAGGCGCGGATCGTCGGCGCGTTCGATACGGGCCTGCCCGTCCTCGGCCGCAGCTCCCGTCGCAAACAGCATCAGCGTATCAGATGTGGAGGTGTCGCTGTCGACGGTCATGGAATTGAAGGTTGGGCCGACGCCATCGGACAAAAGCACCTGCAGCGCGGCCGGCGCAATATCGGCATCGGTGACGACGAAGGAGAGCATGGTCGCCATGTCGGGCGCGATCATGCCGGCGCCCTTGGCAATGCCGTTGATCGTCACTTCAACGCCGCCGATCTCGGCGCTGCGGGTCGAAACCTTCGGATAGGTATCGGTCGTCATGATCGCCTTGGCGGCCTCGAACCAGAAATCGCCGGTGGCTTCGGTCTGCATCCGGTTGAGGACGCCGGCGAATTTGGTGGCATCGAGCGGCTCGCCGATGACGCCGGTCGAGGCGAGGTACACCTCGTTTTCGCCGCAGCCGACAGCTGATGCTGCCGACTTCGCCGTCAGCTCGGTCGCCTGGCGGCCCTTCAGGCCGGTGAAGGCATTGGCATTGCCTGAGTTGACGACAACCGCACGGGCGCTGCCATGCGGCAGGTTGGCACGGCAGAAATCGACCGGCGCCGACGGGCATTTCGAGCGGGTGAAGACGCCCGCAACGGCAGCCGGCTTGTCGAACACCATCATCAGCACGTCGGTGCGGTTCTTGTACTTGATGCCGGCGGACGCCGTAGCCATGCGCACGCCGCGCAGCGGCGGCATCGAGACAAAGGATTTCGGAGCGAGCGGAGAGACGGAACCGGACATGATGAAACCTGCCAATGGGCATTTCCAGGCGAAATCGGCAGCGGTTCGCCGTCCGGAAATGCGACAACAACAACGATATTACAGCGCCGCGCGTCTTTTCGCGCAAAGGACGCTGTAACACTTTAAAATTGCTGCATAATTTTGCCCTTAAATCGATTCCGGTTTAAGGAATTATGCAGTAAAGGGCCCGGAAAAACCGGGCCCTGATGCGACTATTACTGCTTCGGCGCCGGTGCGACGGGCTCACTGCCCGGCTCCGGCTGCTTGTTGGCCTGGTCGTAACCCTTGCGCAGCGTCTCGTCGCTGATTTCGATCTTGGCCGAGGCCTTCGCCTTGTTCAGAAGCTCAAGATACTTGTCGCGCATGACGAGCTGACGAACCTGATCCTGCACCTGTTCGAAGGGCGGCGGCGGGGCGTCGCGCTTATCCTCGACCTTGATGACATGATAGCCGAAATCGGTTTTAACAGGCGTCTTGGAATAGGTGCCCTTTTCAAGCGCAAAGGCTGCGTCCTCGAATTCCTTGACCATGCGGCCGCGCGAGAAATAGCCGAGGTCGCCGCCTTCCGACTTGTTCGGATCGGTGGACTTTTCCTTGGCGAGTTCGGCGAAATCCTTGCCGGCATCGAGCTGCTTGATGATGTCCTTGGCTTCGTCCTCGGTCTTGACGAGGATATGACGGGCGTGGACTTCCTCCTGCTTCGGCAGGGCGGCGACTTCCTTGTCGTAGCGGGCCTTGACTTCTTCGGGCGTCACGATGTCGACGACATGCTTCTTGAAGTAGGCGTTGTGCAGCTCGCGGTCGGTGAGGTACTGCATGCGCTTCTTGAATTCGTCGGTCTGATCGAGCTTCTCGGCCGCAGCGTCGGCGGCGAGCAGCTTCACGTCGATGGCGGCGGAAAGGGCTGCGACCTTCTTCTGGTCGTCGGGCAGCTGTGCCAGCTGCGGATCGAGATTGGCGACGGCAAGGTCGAGTTCCGACTGGTGAATCTCCAGATTGCCGACCTTGGCGATGACCGCGTCATCGGCGTAGGCCGGGGCCTGGAGCGCAACAAAAGTTGCGAACGCCAGAACGGCAAGTTTGTTGGTGCTCAACATGAAATACCCTTCACAGTTACATCGCCGGTTTCAGCATCGCCTGAATCGGCCCAAAATAGCCATCAACACCGGATTGTGGCCTTTCTGTATCCGCCAAATCCGTTGACATCATTCGACCCCCCTCTTATCTGTCACGCAACCTCGCGTCCAGAACAGTTTCCGGGCGTTTTAAGGCGCGCGCCTGATTTTCGGCTGGGCCGCGAACAACAAACGTCGGGGATGAATATTGAGAAAGGACCAGTCATATGGTCAGCTTTGGCGGTATAGCCCGCAAGTTATTTGGGTCCTCCAATGACCGCCGCGTGCGGTCTTTCCAGCCGAACGTCGCTGCCATCAACTCTATCGAAGAGAAGACCAAGGCCCTGACGGACGAGCAGCTCGCGGCAAAGACCGTGGAGTTTCGAGCCCTGCTCGCCGAGGGAAAGACGCTCGACGACATTCTGATTCCGGCCTTTGCCGTCGTGCGCGAAGCCTCTCGCCGCGTTCTCGGCCTGCGGCCTTTTGACGTACAGCTGGTCGGCGGCATGATCCTGCATTCGAATGCGATCGCCGAGATGAAGACCGGCGAAGGCAAGACCCTGGTCGCCACCCTGCCGGTCTATCTGAACGCGCTGTCCGGCAAGGGCGTGCACGTCGTTACCGTCAACGATTACCTCGCCCAGCGCGATGCCGCGACCATGGGCCGCGTCTACGGCTTTCTCGGCATGACCACCGGCGTCATCGTCCACGGCCTGTCGGACGAGGAACGCCACGCGGCCTATGCCTGCGACATCACCTACGCCACCAACAACGAACTCGGCTTCGATTATCTGCGCGATAACATGAAGTACGAGAAGAACCAGATGGTCCAGCGCGGCCACAACTTCGCGATCGTCGACGAAGTGGACTCGATCCTCGTCGACGAGGCGCGCACGCCGCTGATCATCTCCGGTCCGCTCGACGACCGCTCCGAACTCTACAATACGATCGACGCCTTCATTCCGTTGCTCGTACCCAGCGATTACGAGATCGACGAGAAGCAGCGTTCGGCCAACTTCTCCGAAGAGGGCACCGAGAAGCTGGAAAACCTGCTCCGCCAGGCCGGCCTCTTGAAGGGCAACGCGCTCTACGACATCGAGAACGTCGCGATCGTCCACCACGTCAACAACGCGCTCAAGGCTCACAAGCTCTTCCAGCGCGACAAGGACTATATCGTCCGCAACGACGAAGTGGTCATCATCGACGAGTTCACCGGCCGCATGATGCCGGGCCGCCGTTATTCCGAAGGTCAGCACCAGGCACTCGAAGCCAAGGAAAGGGTGCAGATCCAGCCGGAAAACCAGACGCTGGCCTCGATCACCTTCCAGAATTATTTCCGCATGTACGCCAAGCTCGCCGGCATGACCGGCACGGCGCAGACCGAAGCGGAAGAATTCGCCAACATCTACAATCTCGATGTCATCGAGGTCCCGACCAACCTGCCGATCAAACGTATCGACGAGGACGACGAGGTTTACCGGACCTTCGACGAGAAGTTCAAGGCGATCATCGAGGAGATCCTCGACGCCCATAAGCGCGGCCAGCCGGTGCTGGTCGGCACCACCTCGATCGAAAAATCGGAACTGCTCGCCGAGCGCCTGCGCAAGCAGGGCTTCGACGACTTCCAGGTGCTGAACGCCCGCTACCACGAGCAGGAAGCCTATATCGTCGCCCAGGCCGGTGTGCCCGGCGCCATCACGATCGCCACCAATATGGCCGGCCGCGGTACCGACATCCAGCTCGGCGGCAACCTCGACATGCGCATCGAGCGCGAACTCGGTGAAGTCGAAGCCGGTCCTGAGCGGGAAGCCCGGATCCAGGCGATCGTCGAGGAGATCAAGGAACTCAAGCAGAAGGCGCTTGCCGCCGGCGGTCTTTACGTCATCGCCACCGAACGCCATGAAAGCCGCCGCATCGACAACCAGCTGCGCGGCCGCTCCGGCCGTCAGGGCGACCCCGGCCGCTCCAAATTCTACCTCTCGCTTCAGGACGACCTGATGCGCATCTTCGGCTCCGACCGCATGGACAGCATGCTGACCAAGCTCGGCCTGAAGGAGGGCGAGGCGATCGTCCATCCTTGGATCAACAAGGCCCTGGAGCGCGCCCAGAAGAAGGTCGAAGCCCGCAACTTCGATATCCGCAAGAACCTCTTGAAGTATGACGACGTTCTCAACGATCAGCGCAAGGTGATCTTCGAGCAGCGCCTCGAACTGATGGAATCGACCAATATTTCCGAAACCGTTTCCGACATGCGCCGTGAGGTGATCGAGGATCTGGTCGACAAGCACATCCCCGAGCGCGCCTACGCCGAGCAATGGGATGCTGCCGGCCTGAAGACCGGTGCTTTGAACATCCTCAATCTCGACCTGCCGATCGAGGATTGGGTGAAGGTAGAAGGCATCGGCGAAGACGATATCCGCGAGCGCCTGACGCAAGCCACCAACGCCGCCTTCACCGAAAAGGCCGAGCGTTTCGGCGACGACATCATGCATTATGTCGAACGCTCGATCGTCATGCAGACGCTCGATCATCTCTGGCGCGAGCACATCGTCAATCTCGACCATCTGCGCTCCGTCATCGGCTTCCGCGGCTATGCCCAGCGCGATCCGCTGCAGGAATACAAGTCGGAAGCCTTCGAGCTGTTCACCAGCCTCCTCAACAATCTGCGCGAGGCCGTGACCGCCCAGCTGATGCGCGTCGAGCTGGTGCAGCAGGCCCCTGCCGAACCCGAGCCGCCGCTGATGCAGGCCCATCACCTCGATCCGACCACCGGCGAGGACGATTTCGCCCCAGCGATCTACCAGGCATCGGAAGTCATCGTTTCGCCGGAGAACCGCAATCCGGACGACCCGGCCACCTGGGGCAAGGTCGGCCGCAACGAGACCTGCCCCTGCGGTTCCGGCAAGAAATACAAGCATTGCCACGGCGCCTTCGAACAGGTCTGAGGCAAGCCGAAGAGATCCTGAAAATGCCGCCTTCGGGCGGCATTTTCTTTTCCGCGGCAGCACCCGAAAACCGCAATTTCAGCGTCGGTCGACAGGCGCGATCCGGAACCGTTTCTTAACCCTGTTCTGTCAAGACTTCGGGACGATTTGCCTGACTTTCAGAGTTTTGCGTGTTCATCATGGCGGTCATAGAAACAGCGGAAAAGATGCTGCCCGCGGGCCTGCGCCCGATCGGCGGCCGCATGTTGCGCATGCTTGCGGCCGTGCTCACCGAACGTGGTGAGAAGGCGGCCGCTCAGCGCATGGCGCTGACGGCCTTTTCGATCCGCATTCTCAGTGCAGCCCTCGCCTTCATCTCCCAGATCGTGCTTGCCCGGCTGATGGGCGAATATGAATACGGCATCTTCGTTTTCGTCTGGGTGCTGGTCGTCGTCTTCGGCGATCTGTCATGCCTTGGTTTCCACACTGCGATCATCCGCTTCCTGCCGCAATACAGAGCAGCCGGCGCCTTCGAGGAAATCCGCGGCCTCACCGGCACGGCGCGCATCTTCGCGCTGCTTTCGGGCACCGCGGTGCTCGCTGCCGGCATGCTCGGGCTGCATTTCTTCGGCCATATGATCCAGGTCTATTATCTCGTCCCGATCTTCCTCGGCCTGCTTGCCATGCCGATGATCGCGCTCGGCGATATTCTGGAGGGCACGTCGCGGGCAAACCACTGGCCGGTCATGGCGCTCAGCCCGGTCTATATCGTCCGCCCCATCCTCATCATCGCCTTCATGCTGATCGCCATTGCCCTTGGCGCCGAGCATACGGCCGTCACCGCGATGCAGGCAGCGCTCGTCGCGACCTTCGTCACCGCGCTCGGCCAGTATGCCGCAACGCTCTATCGCCTTCGCCGGCATTATGACGAAGGCCCGCGCAAAATCGATTTCCTCGCCTGGTTCAGCGTCGCCTTTCCGATTTTCCTGATCGAGGGCGTGAGCTTCCTGCTCACCAATTCCGATGTCGTCGTCGTCGGCATCTTCCTCGAGCCGCACGACGTCGCCATCTACTTCGCCGCCGCCAAGACGATGGCGCTGGTGCATTTCATCAATTTCTCGGTCAAGGCAGCCTCTGGCCCGCGCTTTTCCTCGATCATCGCTGAAGGCGACCACGCACAGCTGGCGACCGCCGCCATCGACGCCGCCCGCTGGACCTTCTGGCCGGCACTCGGCGTCGGCCTTGTGGTGCTTGCCGCCGGCCATCTTCTGCTGTCGCTCTTCGGCGGCGCCTTCACATCCGGTTATCTGGTCATGGCGATCCTGCTTGCCGGTATCCTCGCCAAGTCGTTGGTCGGCCCGGCCGAAACGCTGCTGATGATGGCCGGCAAGCAGAATCTCTGCGTCGCGCTCTACGCCGGCGCACTGACCGCCAATGTCGGTCTGAACCTCGCTTTGATCCCGCATTACGGCATAGAAGGCACTGCGATCGCCACGGCTTCGGCCATGGCGGTCGAGGCAATCCTGCTGCATCTTGCCGTGCGCAGCACGCTCGGCATAGTCCTTTTCGCCTTCGCCAGCCCCTCCGCCGCAACGCCAGAAATGAGAGTTCGATAGATGGTGCGTATTCCTCCCGTTACCGAAAGCACCGACAGCATTGCCAACCGCATGGTGCATGATCTGGCCGCGCTCCATTTCGAAGCGCCGCGGGCCGAGGCGCGCGCCGAGATCGGCCGGCCGGGGCGCGAACTCTGCCTCTATCCCGGCAAGCTCGGCTATGAACTTCAGGAAGAGCTCGACTTTCTCTCCAACCGGGCGATGGAACCGAACGTCTTCTTCTCCGGCCGCTTCCTCGCGCCCGCCATGCCGCGGCTCGAAGACCGGCAGGTGAATTTCGCCCTGATCCGCGACCACAATGCCGGCCGCAGCCGCATGCGCTTTCTGATGCCGTTTTCGGTCGACAAGCCGGGCTTTGCAGTCGGCCCGTCGATCATCCGCGGCTGGTCGAACAGCTTCGGCCCGCTCGGCACGCCGCTGGTCGACAGCGAGGATGCGGCCGAGACCCTCGACAATCTTTTTGAGGGACTGACCGCGCGTGACCTCAATCTGCCCGGAATCGTCGTCCTGCCGGATCTCAGGCTGAACGGTATCTTCGTGCGCATGATCAAGGCCGTGGCGCTCAGCCGCAATCTCCCCGTCACCGTCACCAATCCCTATTTGCGGCCGATGCTGCAGAGCGACGAAGAGGCGCCGGCCTATCTCGGCCGCACCATCTCTTCTTCGCACATACGCGAGATGCGCCGTCAGTGGCGTCTGCTGGAGGAACAGGGAACGGCGATTTATGCCGTCGCCCGCCAGCCCCGCGAAATTCACATCCGCTTCGAGGAATTCCTGGCGATGGAAGCCGGCGGCTGGAAAGGCAAGCGGCGAAGCGCGCTGGTCACCGATCGCTATCATACCGCCTTTGCCCGCGAGGCGGTGTCGAACCTTGCCGCCGTCGATGCCGTGCGTATTCACACGATCGATCTCAACGGCAAGGCGATCGCCGCTATCGTCGTGCTGATGATGGGTGGCGAGGCCTATACCTGGAAGACGGCCTATGACGAGAACTATGCCCGCTATTCGCCGGGCAAGCTGCTGATGAGCGAACTCACCGAATGGCATCTCGACGACGCCAATATCGTCCGCTCCGATTCCTGCGCCGTCTCGGATCATCCGATCATGAGCCGCTTCTGGCAGGAACGCGAGGAGATGGGAACGCTAGTGATCGGCCTGACACAGAACAGCGACCGCGACATGCGCCAGGTCTCAGCCCAGCTCCACATGTACCGCAGCACCCGCAACATGGCGAAGATGCTGCGCGAGAAGATCTTGTCGCTCGCCGGCCGGGGCTGAAGCCCTTGGTCTTTAAGCTTCGGCTGCCGCCTTCTCGCGCAGCAGCCGGCGGATCACCTTGCCGGTGGTCGTCAGCGGCAAAGCATCGATGAATTCCACCTCGCGCGGATATTCATGCATTGAAAGCCGCGTCTTCACCCATTCCCTGATATCGGCGGCCAGCGCCTCGCTTGGCTGATGGCCCGGCGACAGAACGATATAGGCCTTGACGATCTCGGTGCGCACCGCATCGGGTTTGCCGACGGCGGCGGCAAGCTGCACGGCGGGGTGGCCGATCAGGCAATCCTCGATTTCGGCCGGGCCGATGCGATATCCGGACGAGGTAATGACATCGTCGTCGCGGCCCTCGAAGGTGACGTAGCCATCGGCATCCTGCCGGCCGATATCGCCGGTGAGCAGCCAGCCTTTGGCGAATTTTCGCGCCGTCGCCGCCGCATCGTCCCAATAGCCGAGGAACATCACGGGATCGGGACTGGCGATGGCGATCTGACCCGGTTCGCCCGCCGGCAATTCGTCGCCCGCTTCGCTGACGATTGCGACGCGGTGCCCGGGCACTGCTCGGCCGATGGCGCCGGCCCTGGTCACCCCAAAGGCAGCGCTCGACGAGAGCACGAAATTGCACTCCGTCTGGCCGTAGAATTCGTTGACGGTGATGCCGAGCGTGCGCTGTGCCCATTCATAGGTCTCGCGGCCGAGCGCCTCTCCGGCCGAGCCGATGGTGCGCAGCACCAGATCGTATTTCGAGCGCGGATCGGCAACGGATCGCATTAGCCTCAATGCCGTCGGCGGAATGAAGGCGTTGCGCACCCCCATCTCGGCCATGATCCGGTAGGCCATGTCGGCGTCGAATTTCTGCGCCGGCGACGAGACGACGGGAACGCCGAGCAGCAGGCTCGGCAGCAGCGCGTTGAGCAGCCCGCCGGCCCAGGCCCAGTCGGACGGCGTCCAGACCTTGTCGCCCGCTTTCGGAAAATCCTCATGGGCAAACTGCATGCCGGGAATATGGCCGGGCAGGACACGGTGGCCATGCAGTGCGCCCTTCGGCGGCCCCGTCGTTCCCGAGGTGAAAATCATCAACGCCGGATCGTCCGGACCGGTCTTGGCGACATCGAAGACGGGGGAATGGCCATCCACCAGTTCGCCGAAGGCGGCCGCGTCGGCACTCGCCTTGTCGATGCTGACAATATGTTTCAGCATCGGCAGATGCTCGCGGATCTGCCGGATGCGCTCGAGACCGAAGCCATTGGTGACGACGGCCACCACGCCTGCCGCCTTCAGCCGGTACTCCAGCGCCTCGACGCCGAAGAGCAGCGCCAGCGGCAGCGCGATCGCGCCGGTCTTGTAGATCGCCACATGCGCGATCACCGTCTCGAAGGATTGCGGCAGGAGCAGCGCGACGCGATCGCCACGTGTTATGCCAAGCGAAACCAGCGCATTTGCAAAGGCCGAGGAACGGTCGGCAAGCGCGCGATAGGTCAGACTGCGGTGATCACCATCCGGGCTGAAATGTTCGAGGCAGACCTGCTCGGGCGCCCTCGCCGCCCAGTCGTCGCTGACGGCGCGGCCAATATTGAAATCCTCGGGAATCCGCCACGAGAAATCGCGATAGAGATCATCGTAGCGATTGTGGAACGGCAGTATCATAGGCGAAATCCAGTGAATGCTGCACCAGCTAACACCTTATGCTGCAAATGCGCAAGCGACCGGTCCGGACGGCGATGACCGGCCCGACTTCAGACCCCATCACGCATTGTTGTGCGCATCGCCGGACGGATTCTTCGCCGGGCGCCCTGCGACTTTGCCGGTTTCCGCACTAGATCATGGAAGGCGGTCGAGGGGCATCGGATTTGGATCAGCAAATTCATCACGGAGTTATTTCATGGAATATACAAAATTTGGGAAGACCGGCCTCGAAGTCTCGAAAATCTGCCTGGGCTGCATGACCTTCGGCGATCCCGGCCGCGGCAATCATGCCTGGAGCCTGCGGGAAGAAGAAAGCCGGGCGATGATCCGGCAGGCGATCGACCTCGGCATCAATTTCCTCGACACCGCCAACACCTATTCCAACGGCTCCTCGGAGGAGATCGTCGGCCGCGCCATCAAAGATTTCACCAAGCGCGAGGACATCGTGCTGGCGACGAAAGTGTTCAACCGCATGCGGCCGGGCCCGAATGGCGCCGGCCTGTCGCGCAAGGCGATCTTCGACGAAATCGACAACAGCCTGCGCCGCCTCGGCACCGACTATGTCGACCTCTACCAGATCCACCGCTTCGACTATACGACGCCGATCGAGGAAACGCTTGAGGCGCTGCACGACGTCGTCAAATCGGGCAAGGCGCGTTATATCGGCGCCTCCTCCATGTATGCTTGGCAATTTGCCAAAGCGCTCTACGTCTCCAGGCTGAACGGCTGGAGCGAATTCGTCAGCATGCAGGACCATCTGAACCTGCTGTACCGCGAGGAAGAGCGCGAAATGCTGCCGCTCTGCGAGGACCAGAAGATCGCCGTCATCCCCTGGAGCCCGCTTGCCCGCGGCCGCCTGACACGCGACTGGGACGAGGCGACGGCGCGCAGCGAAACCGACGAATTCGGCAAGACGCTTTACACGCAGTCCATCGATGCCGACCGCAGAATAGTCGAGGCGGTGGCCGAGATCGCCAAGGCTCGCGGCATTTCCCGCGCCCAGGTCGCAACCGCCTGGATCCTGCAGAAAAGTGCCGTGACCGCCCCGATCATCGGCGCTTCCAAACCGAACCACCTGACCGACGCCGTTGCCGCGCTCTCGGTCAAGCTCACCACTGAGGAAATCGCCGCATTGGAAGCACCCTACATCCCGCACGCCGTCGCCGGTTTCAAATAGCCGCCGATCCGCTTCGGCTTTCAACCATCACGACAAGGCCTCTCCCCGTTCGCGGAGAGGGAGATCGCTTTCGTTGCGGCGTCCTTCCATCGGCCAGGCCCGCCGGACATCACAAGACAGTCACAGTTCGGCCTTAGCGAATGCCGAGCCATCGAGGAATCGCTCGCCATGACCACCGTTCCTTTCGAACCCCGCCGCTTCCGCACCACCGCCGCCTATTACAGCCGTTTCCGCGTTCCCTATCCGGATGCGCTGATCGAGCGCGTGACCGCCAGAACCGGCCTTCGGCCCGGCGACCGTTTGCTCGATCTCGGCTGCGGGCCGTGTCAGATCGGCATCGCCTTCGCACGCCTCGCCGGCGCCGACGTCACCGGCCTCGATCCGGAACCGGAAATGCTGGAGGCCGCGCGCGACAATGCCGCGGCAGCCGGGGTCCGCGCCGAATTGGTCCTCGGCTCCTCCTATGATCTCGGCCCGGCCTTCGCGCCGCTGAAGATGACTGCCATGGGCCGCTCGTTCCACTGGATGGATCGCGACGCGACGCTGGCGATGCTGGACAAGCTGACCGAGCCGGGCGGAACGGTCGTCCTTTTCGGCGATCGCCACATCTCCGCCTCGCCGGCCTGGCGCGAGACCATGGAGAGCGTGTCCGAACGCCTGTCGCCGGAAGAAATGCGGGCCGAGCGGCAGCTCCGCCGCGGGCTTTGGAAAGCACGAGGAATTTCTGCTGCGCTCCGCCTTCCGCAATCTCGAACGCATCGGCATCGTCACAGAGAGGGTCATCGACGCCGATGAGATCGTCGGCCGTGCCTTCTCCATGTCCGTCACTTCGCCGCAGGCGCTCGGCGACCGGACGATGGAATTCGAGCGGACGCTGCGAAGCGAGCTGGCCGCCCTGGCGCCGGATGGAAAATTCACCGAGATCGTCGAGAGCAACGCGCTCATCGCCTTCCGCGACTGAGACTATGACCGGCTGCCGGGATCGAGCTGCCGGCGCATCGTCACCAGAAACTGCTCGGCAAGCGCCCGGTCCTCGACCGCGCGGGCGAGAATGACGGCGCCCATCATCGATGACAGCGTGGTGGCGGCATTGGCGCGGCGCTCCTCTTCGCTCTCGCCGGGGACGATATCGGCGAGCGTGTCGACCAGCACGGCGAGCCCGTCGCTGAAGACGGCGCGCACCGCGCCGCGGCTGCGGCTGACCTCCTGGATCAGCGTCGCGAAGACACAGCTGCCGCCCGGATCGTCGACCGTTCGCCAGTGGATATAATGGTCGAGAAGCGATTCCAGCGGCCGGTCCGGAGAATCGGCGATATGCTCCTTCCAGCGCGTTTCCACTCTGTCGATCAGCTTGCGGCTGACCTCCAGCGCCAAGTCGTCCTTCGACGCGAAATGACCGTAGAAACCGCCATGCGTCAGCCCCGCCGCCTTCATGATGTCGGCGACGCCGACGCCGTCGAAACCGTTCTCGCGGAAGAGCACGCCGGCAACGCCCAGGATCCTCTCTCGGTTTTCGGCAAATTTCTCGCGGCTGACCCGCATTTTTAAACTCCAGAAATAGTCGCTTGACAAAATATATGACGTCCATCATCAATAGGCAAGAAATATGATGGCCATCATGTAAATCATTCTCGTATCTTCCCGAAGCTGAATCCGAACGGAATCTCGCCCATGGTTTCCACAGCCCTTGCCTCCACCCTTGCCCGGCGCAACATCCACTACGGCTGGGTCGTCGTTGCCGCGACCTTCCTCACCATGCTGGTCACAGCCGGCGCCATGGGCGCGCCGGGCGTCCTCATCAAGCCGCTGCAGGACGAGTTCGGCTGGGAGACCTCGCAGATTTCCTCAGCCCTTGCGATCCGCCTGATCCTTTTCGGTTTCATGGGTCCGTTCGCCGCCGCCTTCATGAATTATTTCGGCGTCCGCAAGGTCATCGTTTTCGCCCTGGCCCTGATCGGCGCCGGTTTTATCGGCTCGCTGTTCATGACCAAGCTCTGGCATCTATTGGCGCTCTGGGGCATCGTCGTCGGCTTCGGCACAGGTCTGACGGCCATGGTGCTCGCGGCCACGGTCTCAACCCGCTGGTTCACCAAGCATCGCGGCTTGGTTGTCGGCATGCTTTCGGCGAGCTCAGCCACCGGCCAGCTCGTCTTTCTGCCGCTGATGGCGGAGCTGACGGAGCGCTACGGCTGGCGATCGACGGTGTTTTTCGTCTGCGCCATGATCATGGTCGCAGCTCTGGCCGTGCTTGCCTTCATGCGCGACCGGCCAGCCGACCTGAACCTGCCGTCCGTCGGAGAAACGCAGGTGACACCGCCGCCGGCGGGCACCTCGCTCGGCGTCGCGCTGATGACGCCGATCACCGTGCTGAGGGAAATCTCCAAGACCTCGACCTTCTGGATCCTGTTTGCTACCTTCTTCATCTGCGGGCTCAGCACCAATGGCCTGATCCAGACCCATTTCGTCACCCTTTGCGGCGATTTCGGCATCGTGCCGGTGGCCGCCGCCAGCGTGCTGGCGGTCATGGGCATCTTCGATTTCTTCGGCACGATCGGCTCCGGCTGGCTGTCCGACCGCTTCGACAATCGCTGGCTATTGTTCTTCTATTACGGCTTTCGCGGCCTCTCGCTGCTCTATCTGCCCTTCAGCGATTTCAGCTTTTACGGCCTCTCCATCTTTGCCGTCTTCTACGGCCTCGACTGGATTGCCACCGTGCCGCCGACCGTCAAGATCGCCGCCGACCGCTTCGGCCGCGAAAAGGCAGGCCTCGTCTTCGGCTGGGTCTTTGCCGGCCATCAGCTGGGTGCGGCCACCGCCGCCTATGGCGCCGGCCTGTCGCGCACGGAGCTTTCGAGCTACCTGCCCGCCTTCTTCGTCGCCGGCGCCTTCTGCCTGCTGGCCTCGATCCTGGCGATCACGCTGAAGAAGTCCGGCCTGACCAGCCCGGCACCCGCCGCTGCCCATTGAGAATAGATATATGGCTCCGGCCTCGAAACGAGGCCGGAACTCTCTACCGGATCAGTCTGATAACTTCACTCACGCGTCTTGCGCGTGCGGGCGCTCACATGTTAGACAGCCGCCCGTTCACTCCGTTGCCCCATTGGCGGAATTGGTAGACGCGCTCGACTCAAAATCGAGTTTCGAAAGAAGTGCTGGTTCGACCCCGGCATGGGGCACCAGCCTCCGCTCTGTGAGCTTCGGCTCGGCGAGCTCGAAGCTGACAGAGCGGAGGGTGTCGCGCCGCAGTTCCGTCAGGAACGAAGGCGGACTGGTTCGATTATAGCAGCACCATCATCTCGAACGCCGCCGCGTAGCCCTAGCTTCAAAGAGCTGACGCGGAAGCAGAATTCGTATCCGAAAAAACTACTTGTTCTTCAGCAGCCACATCTTGCCGGCCATGGTGATGCCGTAGACGTCTTTCGAGACATCGTCATCCAGGTGCCGCCGCTCGAGGAAACCCGGTTCCTTCAGCTCGCCCAGCGTCTTGGCTGTGACCGATTTGATTTTCTGAGGGCGCTCTTTCCAACGGTCATTTTTCGCGTAGGTTACCGTCGCGTTCTGATGCGTCCATTTGTTGGCAGGCTGAGGGTAAAGGTCTCCATCCCTGGCCAGTTTCAGTGCGGCGATCTGGGACGGCGTAAGCTCAATCATACTAAAAGATCCTGTGCAGGAGTTGTTTGCGCTGGGAGTGCGCTTGTACCAAAGGCGTGCTCATAACACCGACGGACGGGTTTCACCACTGCATTGAGAGTATGCGCGCCAGGAAAGGCGAAAACCCGGCTCTTTGAACCGGGCTTCGTCATTGTCGCGTATTTCCGGTTAATTGCAACGCCGGACGGTTTTGGTCACTTCGCCTTCGTCGGTTTGACGGGTGACACTCCTGGTTTCGCAGCCGTTGTCGCGATAGCGGCGGTGGTCACGTTCGCGCACCGCACCGAAAGTGACACCACGCTCGCTGATGGTGATGCCGGGTCGGACCCGTTCATGACGATAACCGTCATCATAGGTACGTTCCCTCACATAGACGCTATCGGCGAGAACAGGCGCTGCAAACGAGCAGGCGGCAAGGGCCGCTACAGTACAATTCAGGATGATCTTCCGCATGTCGTTTCTCCTTTCTGGATGAAAGGGCAACGAGACAAGACGCAACTGGTTCCAACATCGCCGACAGCCCGGGCCCGCCCCAGACGACAGAAGACCAGTTCTATGCCTGATCGCAAGGATTGAGAACAAGGTCCGCCACCCGCCAAATCAACTGTTTAATTTTGCTTGTACTTCGTACAGAGTGGCCGCCGCCATCACAGGAAGGGTCGGACGTGCATCAGGAAGTAGGGCTTATCGCAACGGTTGCCGTCAGTTTCGTTTTCGCAGCGATCCTGGGTTATGGCGCCGACCGGCTGCGGCTGCCGCCGCTCGTCGGCTATCTCCTCGCCGGCATTCTGATGGGTCCGTTCACGCCGGGTTTCGTCGCCGATACCGCCCTTGCCGGCCAGCTCGCCGAAATGGGCGTCATCCTGCTGATGTTTGGCGTCGGCCTGCATTTTTCCGCCTCCGACCTGCTCGCCGTCCGGGGGATCGCCGTGCCGGGCGCGATCGGACGCATCATCCTCGCCACCCTGTTGGGCATCGGCCTTTGTAAACTCTGGGGCTGGAGCCTCGGCGCCGGCATCGTCTTGGGCCTCAGCCTGTCGGTGGCAAGCACCGTCGTGCTGCTGAAGGCGCTGGAGGAGCGCAATCTCGTCAACGCGCCAAGCGGGCGTGTCGCCGTCGGCTGGCTGATCGTCGAGGATCTGGTGATGGTGCTGGCGCTGGTGTTGCTGCCGGCGCTCGCAGAGCTTCTCGGCGGCAACGCCGCCGCGACGAACAATCACGGCCTTGGCGAGCTTTCCCTGGCGCTGACGATCGGCCTGACACTCTTGAAGGTGGCGGGCTTCGCCGCCATGGCGATCTTCCTCGGCCCGCGCATCGTGCCCTGGCTGCTGACGATGATCGCCCGCACCGGTTCGCGTGAACTCTTCACGCTGACGGTCCTGGCGATCGCGCTGGGCATCGCCTTCGGCTCGGCGGCGATCTTCGGCGTCTCCTTTGCGCTCGGCGCCTTTTTTGCTGGCGTCGTCATGAGCGAATCCCAGCTCAGCCACAGGGCGGCCGCCGACTCGCTGCCGCTGCAGAACGCCTTCTCCGTGCTGTTTTTCGTCTCCGTCGGCATGCTCTTCGACCCATCGATCCTGGTCAGCCAGCCGCTGGCGGTGATCGGCGCGCTGGCGCTCGTCATCCTCGGCAAGGCCATCATCACGTTCCTTATCGTCATACTGCTGCGATATCCGATCGGCCTGGGGCTGACATTGGCCGGCGGCCTTGCCCAGATCGGCGAATTCTCCTTCATCCTCGCCGGCCTCGGCGTCTCACTCGGGCTGCTGCCGCATGAGGGCCAGGATCTGATCCTTGCCGCCGCAATCCTGTCGATCACGCTCAACCCGATCGTGATCCTGGCGACCGACGGTTTGAAGAAATTCGTCCATTCGAGATGGCCCTCCCTGTGGGAAAGCTACGGCAGGACGAGGCAGAAGACGCTCAGCAAGGAACTGGAAAAGATCAGGGCGCTCGGCGAGGAGCGCGAACGCGAGCATCAGCTGAAAATGCAGCAGCTGATCGAGACTTTTCCCTTGTTCTCCGAGGTCAACGAAGACGCGCAGGAGGAACTGCTGCTGCTCTTCAAGGCAAAATCCGCTCCACCAGGCGAACGCGTTATCCGCCGCGGCGACCGCGGCGACGGCATGTATTTCATTTCTTCGGGGGCGGTGGAAGTCCGGCTCGCCAGCGGCGCGATCCGCCTGGAGCCCGGCGCCTTCTTCGGCGAAATGGCGCTTCTGACCGGTGGACGGCGCACCGCCGACGTCATCGCCGTCGACTTCTGCCAATTCGAAGTGCTCGAACGGCGCGACTTCAACATGTTCATGTCGCGCCATCCCAATCTGCGCGCCGCCGTCAGCGAAATGGCGCAGAAACGCACGGAGATGAACGACCTGCGTCAGCAATGGGAAAAGTCGATGGACCTCTCCTGAGGCAACTCCGACGCATGTCTGCGAATTGCGATTGCGATTGCCTCAGCCAGCCGGCCAATAGCCGTCGGCGCGGAAATCCTCCGGGATCGGGTCGAGCCGCGACAATGTCTCGGCTGCAAAATCGATCTGCAGCGACAAATATTTAAGCGAGGCCAGCATCGGCACGCCGGTCGCAAATTCCCGGATGCGCGACGGATGATAGCCGCTTTCGCTCAGCCGCCGTGCGGCCTCCCGGCGCACATCCTCCCTGCTAGGCCTACCTCTTCGAACCGGTCGGCCATCTGCACGGCCTGCCCGCGGCCGCCTTCGATCACTTTGAACATTCTCATGCCACCCTGCACGTCGCCCCAATTCAGCTGGAGCATGATGTCGTCTAAAAACCGCCCACAGTTTTCGGCATCACGCTTTGAGACAGCTTGCCGCAGAATGGCCGATTCGCCATCACGTGAAATCTTGGGAGGGGCGGCGGGGCCTGCATCACGAAATTTTTAGGCGGCGGGTGGCACGAAGGACACGGGCAAGCATTTACAGCGCCGCGCACGGCCCCTAAAGCTTTTTTGCACCGCAACAGGAAGGGAACGGAATGCTCCGCAGACTTTACGACTGGACCATGTCTCTGGCCGCGCGCAAATCGGCCGAAGTCTGGCTCGCCGTCATCGCCTTCGTCGAAAGCTCCGTCTTTCTCGTCCCCGCCGATGTACTGTTCCTGCCGATGGCGCTTTCCAAGCCGGAACGCTCCTATCGCTACGCGGTGATCGCAACCATCGCTTCCGTGCTCGGGGGCATCGCCGGCTGGGCGCTCGGCTATTACGCCTATGAGACGGTGGCGCGGCCGGTTCTCGAATTCTACGGCAAATTCGAGGATTTCGAGCAATGGCGAAATACCATTCACGGCGAATGGGAAATCCTGTTGCTGTTGCTGGTGACTTCCGGTTTAGCGCACCTGCCGCCGATCAAGGTCGTAACTATTCTGGCTGGCGTCATTAACATGAATTTGGGGGTCTTCATTATTTCCGCCATCGTGGCCCGCGGCGCTCGGTTTCTGCTTTTGGCTTGGCTACTTCGTCGATATGGCGAACCGATCCGCCATTTTGTCGAAAAGCGCCTTGGCCAGATCGTCGGCATCGGTGCCGCCGCCCTCATTTCGCTGGCAATCGCCTACAAATTATTCGCTCACTAAATCTCGCGGAGTTCCGCCATGACTGCCACCTCCTCGCCGCTCGCCCGCCCCGGCTTCGTCTATTCCATATTGCTCGCCATCGGCATGGCGGCCGCGGTCGGCACGGCGCTTGGTTTCCAATATATCGGCGGCTATATTCCCTGCGCGCTCTGCCTGCTGCAGCGCCAGCCCTATTATTACGCCATCCCGATCGCCATCCTCGCCGCGGTTTCGGAACTGGTCGGCCTGCCGAACTGGATCACCCGCGCGCTCATTCTCGCCGCCGGCATGTTGATGCTGGTCACCGCCGGCATGGGCGTCTATCACGCCGGCGTCGAATGGCATTTCTGGCCCGGCCCGGCCACCTGCTCGACGACGGCAAGCAGCATGACCACCAATGCCGGCGATCTGCTCGGCGAGCTCAACACGATCAAGGGGCCGTCTTGCACCGATGCGGCGCTCCGGGTGCTCGGCCTGTCTTTTGCGGGCTGGAACGTGATTGCCGGAATCCTGCTTGCCGCCTTCGCTTTCGTCGGCGTTCGCAAGGCGGCCTAAGGCGGCCTAAGGCGGTTTGATCAGGGCTGCAGTTCGGTATCCCAGTAGAGATAGTCGAGCCAGCTGTCGTGCAGATAGTTCGGCGGGAACAGCCGGCCGTTATTGTGCAGATCCTGCACCGTCGGCTGATAGGGCTTCTGCGCCGGGAACATGCTGGCCTGCTTCGGCAACTTGCTGCCCTTGCGCAGATTGCAGGGCGAACAGGCGGCCACGACATTCTCCCAGGTCGTCTCGCCGCCATGCGCGCGCGGGATGACGTGATCGAAAGTCAGATCGTCATGGGCGCCGCAATACTGGCACTCGAACCGGTCGCGCAGGAAGACGTTGAACCGGGTGAAGGCGGGATTGCGGGACGGCTGAACATAGGTCTTGAGGCACACGACACTCGGAAGCCGCATCGAAAAACTCGGCGAGGAAACCGAATGCTCATATTCTGCGATGATGTTCACACGGTCGAGAAATACCGCCTTGATCGCGTCCTGCCAGGACCACAGCGACAAGGGGTAATAACTCAGTGGCCGGTAGTCAGCGTTCAGAACGAGCGCTGGCAGGGCCTGGGGGGAGACTGCAATCGTCAAGGGACTCTCCTGATCGATTCGGCATCTGCACCTGTATATTAGGCCGGTTGTTACAGGATTGTGAAGTCCAATAAATTCAGAGGATAAAGGCAATTTGAAGAGTGTTGCCGATCAGCCGGTCGGCACCATGTCGCGGCGCGTTCTCGTGGCATAATAGGCCCAGAAAAGCCGTGCCGCCACCGAGCGCCACGGCGACCAGGCTTCCGCCAGCGCCGTCAGCGCCTTTGCCTGAGGCCGCGCCGCGAGACCGAATGCCGCACCGACGGCATTTTGCAGCGCGACATCACCGGCCGGAAACACATCGGCATGGCCGCCGCAGAACATCAGATAGACCTCCGCCGTCCACGGACCGACGCCCTTCAGCGCCGTGAGTTCGCCAAGCGCTTCACCAGGCGGCTTCAGGCAGAGCCCGGAAAGATCGAGGCGGCCGGAGGCGACGGCTTCGGCGATCCGCGACAGGGTCTCGGCCTTGGCGCGCGACAGGCCGAATTCGCGCCAGGCTTCGGCGTGAAGCAGCGTGTAGCCTTCGGCGGTCAGGAGACCGTCCGCCGGCAGCATGCGCCGCCAGATCGCCTCGGCGCTGGCGCGCGACACCATTTGCGAGACGATGATATGGGCAAGCCCGGCAAAACCCGGTTCACGCAGCCGCAGCGGCACAGGCCCGGCATCTGCGGCGATCGGCACAAGCCGCGGATCGAGGCGAAGCAGCGCTTCGAGCCCTTGGCTGACGTCGTCTTCGTTGCGGATGATCTGCACATCGCCTCGCAGTGGTTCGAAACCTAAATCCATGGCAGAAGAAAGCATGACCACGAGCGAGCGTCAAAAACCTGTCTTTCGTTTTGCGCCGAGCCCCAACGGGCAGCTGCATCTCGGTCATGCCCTCTCGGCCCTCTTGAACCGCGACATGGCGGAGGCCGAGCATGGCCGCCTGCTGCTGCGCATCGAGGATATCGACCAAACGCGCTGCACGCCCGAGTTCGAGGCTGGCATCCTCAGGGATCTCGACTGGCTGGGGATTGGCTGGGAAAGCCCAGCGCGGCGCCAGTCGGAACATTTCCCCGAATATCAGGCAGCGCTGCACGCGCTGATCGAACGCGGCCTGGTCTATCCGGCCTTCCTGACACGCGGCGAGGTGAAGATGCGCGTTACGGCCTATGAGGCGGCCGGCAGGTCCTGGCCGCGCGATCCCGATGGTACGCCGCATTACCCCGCGAGCGATCGCGAGCGCCCGGAAGACGAATGGCGGGAGATGCTGGCCGCGGGGAAGAAACATGCCTGGCGCCTCGATATGCGCAAGGCGCTCGACCTGATCGGCGAGCTGCTGTTCTGGACGGAAACCGGCGACGGCAGATCGGGCGAGATCGCCGCCGAGCCGGACGTCTGGGGCGATGTCATCCTGTCGCGCTCGGACGCCCCGTCGAGCTATCATCTTTCGGTGGTGGTCGACGATGCGCTCCAGGGTGTCACCCATGTGGTGCGCGGGCTCGACCTCTTCCCCGCCACCTCGGTGCACCGGCTGCTGCAAGTCCTGCTCGGCTTGCCGCAGCCTCTCTATCACCACCATCGTCTCATTCTCGACGATGCCGGCCGCAAGCTTTCGAAAAGCCAGGGCGACAGCGGCATTGGCGAATTGCGGGCCCGCGGCACGTCAGGGGCCGATATTCGCCGCCTTGTCGGGCTCTGATGGCCTTTCGACACGCTGCCTGCCGACGATCGAAAGCGTGTGGGAAAACATCCGGAAGACGCGGAACTTGATCAGCGCCGCATTGATCTCGGCGCCGATGATGAAGATGACGCCGACCATATAGAGGAAGATCAGTACGATCATGACCGAGGCGAGACCGGCATAGGTGGCGGTGTAGTTGGCGAAGGTCGCGAGATAATAGGCAAAGATCAGCGCCCCGGCGAGCCAGAGCAGCAGGGTCAGCAGCACGCCCGGAATGACGTCGAAGACCCGCCGCTTGCCAGCCGGCAGCCAGAGATGCATGACCAGCAGCCCGACGGTCAGCACGACGAGCGTGCCGTAGATGCGCCAGCTGAAGACGATCTCGAGCGTATCGGCAAACAGCGGAAACCAGTTCCTGGCATAGTCGAGCGCCAGCGGCACGGCGACCAGCAGAATGCTGATCGCCGCAAAGATGATCACCGCGATCAGCACATAGCCGAGGCTGGCGAGACGGGTGAAATACCACGGCCGCGTCTCCTGCACCCGGTAGGCGCGGTTGAGCGAGATGCGCAGCGCCTCGACGCCGTTCGAGGCGAAATAGGCGGCCGCCAGCACCGAGATCGTCAGCAGCCCGCCGCGCGGAATGGTCAGCACCTGCAGCACCTGGTCGGCGAGCGGCTTGGCGATCGCCTCGGGCCAGGTGTCGAAGATCAGATGGATGGCGGTCGAGGAAAATTGATCGGCGCCGAGGAAGCTTGCCAGCGCTGTACCGAAGATCAGGAAGGGGAAAACCGCAAGCAGGCTCGACAGCGCCACGTGGCTCGCCATGGCGAAGCCGTCATCCTCGACCATGTGACAGATCGCGTCATAGACCACGTCATAGATCGTGCGCAGCGCCTTCGGCATTCCGTTCCCGGCTTTCCAGATTGTATCCTCTGGCCGAATATGGGAAACGAGTCCCATTTTGTACAGGAATCATTCCATGGCGGCAGAGCGCAGCATCGTCGTGACCGGATGCTCGTCCGGTATCGGTGCGCATTGCGCGCGGGCGCTGAAAGCCGATGGATGGCGCGTCTTCGCAACGGTGCGCAAACCGGAAGATTTGCCGGCGCTGGAAGCCGACGGCATCGAAGCCTTCCTGATGGATTATGCCAGGCCCGAGACGATTTCCGCGCTGGTCGACACCGTCTTGCAACGCAGCGGCAGCCGCATCGACGCGCTCTTCAACAATGGCGCCTACGGCCAGCCGGGCGCCGTCGAGGATCTTTCGACGGCAACGCTGCGCGCCCAGTTCGAGGCGAATTTCTTCGGCTGGCACGAATTGACGCGGCAGGTGATCCCGGCAATGCGCACATACGGCCGGGGACGGATCGTGCAATGCTCGTCCATTCTCGGCGTCGTGCCCTATCGCTATCGCGGCGCCTATACCGCCTCCAAGTTCGCGCTCGAAGGCCTCAGCATCACCCTGCGCATGGAGCTGCAGGGCAGCGGCATCCATGTGAGCCTGATCGAGCCCGGACCGATCGCGACGCGTTTCACCACCAACGCACTCGCCAAGATCCGCGAGCATATCGACGTCGAGAATTCACCGCACGCGGCCGACTATGTCAGGCAACTGGCAAGACTCGACGGATCGGGCCCGGTCAACCGCCACAAGCTTGGCCCGGAGGCGGTCTATTCCGTCTTGAAACACGCATTGAACTCGAAAAATCCGAGGCCACATTATCCTGTAACGACACCGGCCAAGCAGGGCATGTTCCTGAAGCGGCTGCTTCCGGCAGACCTCTTCTACCGCCTGATGCGCTGGACGGACTGAGAAAGCTGAATGCCATGTCCACGGTCACCTATATCCTCGCGATCATCGTCATGGGCTGCGTCGCCCTGGTCCTGATCCGCGGCCTCTTCAACATGATGAAGGGCGGCGACGCCAATCGCTCCAACAAGCTGATGCAGCTGCGCGTCCTGTTACAGGCAATCGCCATCTTCCTGATCATGCTGACACTCTGGATCACCGGCGGAGGCCGGCCGACGTGAGAAAGCCATGGGAGGGGTATTTTTGATGACGGACAGAAATGAAGGAGGAGAGGTGAGCGCCGGCTTGAGGAAGCACCTCGACGCGGTGTGCGTCAGTATGCCGGGGCGAGTTTGGCGAAAAGGCCAACCCCACCCTCCGTCATCCTCGGGCTTGACCCGAGGATCCATCCCCGTAGCCGCTGACGGATGCGGTGTGGATGCTCGGGTCAGGCCCGCGGCTGTCCGATTCGCACGAACGGCTGCCCCTCACCCTAACCCTCTCCCCGCTCGCGGGGAGAGGGGACCTGCCCTGCGAGACGTTGGCGAGGGACGGAGAGGCTGCGGCGTGTCCCCTTCTCCCCGTTTTGCGGGGAGAAGGTGGCGGCAGCCGGATGAGGGGCGTGGTGAGACGCCGCCCGACGCGGTTGCTCTCCACGCACGGGCAAATTTGGCGAAAAGGCCAACCCCACCTTCCGTCATCCTCGGCCTTGAGCCGAGGATCCATGCCACGACCGCTGCCGGATGCGGCGTCGATGCTCGGGTCAAGCCCGAGCATGACGGAGGGTGGGGTGGTTCAGCCCTCCCCCTATCAGGCGGTGCAGCATGGTAAAACTCAACAAGATCTACACCAAAACCGGCGACGACGGCACGACCGGGCTGGTGTCCGGCCCGCGCCGGGCAAAGGACGATCTGCGCGTCGAGGCCTATGGCACGATCGACGAGGCCAATTCCGCCATCGGCCTGGCGCGGCTGCACACATCAGGCCTGCCCGAACTCGACGCCATGCTGATGTCGATCCAGAACGATCTCTTCGATCTCGGCGCCGATCTCGCCACCCCCGATACCGGCGAGCCGCCGGCCTATGAACCGCTGCGGATCGTCGAGAAGCAGGTCGACCGCGTCGAGCGCGATATCGACCAGCTGAACGCTGGCCTGCAGCCGCTGACGTCCTTCGTCCTGCCGGGCGGCAGCCCGGCCGCCGCGCAGCTGCATCTGGCCCGCACTATTGCGCGGCGCGCCGAGCGTTTGATGGTAGCGCTTGCCCGCACCGACGGCGAAATCGTCAGCGAACCGGCGAGGAAATATGTCAACCGGCTCTCCGATTTCCTCTTCGTCGCCGCGCGTCATGCAAATGATCGAGGCCATGCGGATGTGCTTTGGGTTCCGGGAAAAAACAGATAGGCTTGCCGCGATCACGATTGCCGGGGGGCTTGATGTTCATACCTTTTCATGACGCCAATACGCTGAAACATATCAAGGTGCAGTGGGTGACGCTCTCACTGATCGCGCTGAATATCGCGGTCTGGCTTTTTACCAGCCTGGAGAGCGAGCAGGCAGCCCAGGCAACGACCGTCGGGCTCGGCTATATCCCGGCGATCGCCTTTGGCGATGCGGTGCTGGCGCAGGGGCTGGAAATCGTGCCGGAGCCGCTGACTTACCTCACCTATGCCTTCGTCCATTCCGGCTTCTGGCATCTGGCCTCCAACATGATCTTCCTCTGGGTCTTCGGCGACAATGTCGAGGATGCCATGGGACATCTGCGTTTCCTGATTTTCTATCTCCTGTGCGCGGCTGCCGGCGCGCTCTGCCACGGCCTGCTGACCATGACGTCGCAAGCGCCGCTGGTCGGCGCCTCGGGGGCGATTTCCGGTGTGATTGCCGCCTATGTCTTGCTGCATCCGCGCGTCAAGGTCTGGGTTCTGGTCTTCTTCCGCGTGCCGCTGCCGCTGCCGGCCTTCGTGCCGCTGCTTTTGTGGATCGGCCAGCAATTCTTCATGCTGGCGGTCGCACCCGACGGCGACGTTTCCTGGGGCGCGCATGTCGGCGGCATTCTTGCCGGAGCGCTTCTGATCTTGGTGTTGCGCCGGCCGGGTGTGCCGCTCTTCGACCGGGAAATCGTCACACCCCGGGCTGTGCGAAGCGATCCCGGCGCCGGTCCGGCCATCGCCGTCGACGCAGCCGGGCGCAAGGTTCAACGCCTTGCCTGGGGGCGGCGCCGACAAGAATATTGACGTGAACGTAAACGTCCATATATTGCCCGGCAAATCGCCCCCCGCTGGCATGGAAGCGTTGTAATTGGAGGAAAAGCGCGTATCCATGTCGCCATTCGACAATCGAAATGGCGCGCGAGCGCGCATTTTCGTTGAAGCCAATTTCCCCTGAAGGAAGGACACCATGAAGATTCTCGTCCCAGTCAAACGGGTTGTCGACTACAACGTGAAGATCCGGGTGAAACCGGATGGTTCCGGTGTCGAGCTTGCCAATGTGAAGATGTCGATGAACCCGTTCGACGAGATCTCGGTGGAAGAGGCGCTGCGGCTGAAGGAGGCCGGCAGGTGTGAGGAAGTGGTGGTGGTCTCGATCGGCCCTGCCAAGGCCGAGGAGACGCTGAGGACGGCGCTTGCCATGGGCGCCGACCGGGCGATCCTGGTCGAGACCGACGATCAGGTCGAGCCGCTGGCCGTTGCCAAGATCCTCAAGGGCGTGGCCGATGCCGAACAGCCGGGTCTGGTCATCGTCGGCAAGCAGGCGATCGACGACGATTCGAACCAGACCGGCCAGATGCTGGCGGCGCTCTTGGGGTCGGCCCAGGCAACCTTCGCCTCGAAGATCGAGATCGGGGATGGCAAAGCTCAGGTGACCCGCGAGGTCGATGGCGGCCTGCAGACGATCGAGATCAAGCTGCCGGCGGTGGTCACATCGGATCTCAGACTGAACGAACCGCGTTATGCCTCGCTGCCGAACATCATGAAGGCGAAGAAGAAGCCGCTCGACAAGAAGAGCCCGGCTGACTTCGGTGTGTCCACCACGCCGCGGCTGAAGGTGCTGAAGACCGAGGAGCCCAGTGGCCGCAAGGCCGGCGTCAAGGTCAAATCGGTCGCCGAACTGATCGACAAACTGAAGAACGAAGCCGGCGTGCTTTAAGCCAGGAAAGAGAGAACACCATCATGACCATTCTTCTTCTGGCCGACCACGACAATGTCAGCCTCTCCGACCAGACCGCCAAGGCGCTGACGGCAGCAAGCCAGATCGGCTCCGATATCCATGTGCTGGTTGCCGGCAAGGGCGCCAAGGCTGCGGCCGATGCGGCTGCCAAACTCTCCGGCGTCTCCAAGGTATTGCTGGCCGAAAGCGACGCGCTTGCCAACAATCTGGCCGAACCGCTTGCCGACCTGATCGTCTCGCTGGCCGGCTCTTATGACACCATCGTCTCGGCCGCCACCTCGGTCGGCAAGAACGTGCTGCCGCGGGTGGCTGCCCTGCTCGATGTCGCCCAGGTCTCCGAGATCATCGAGGTCGTCAGCCCCGATACCTTCAAGCGGCCGATCTATGCCGGCAATGCCATCCAGACGGTACAGGCCAGTGATGCCAAGAAGGTGATCACCGTGCGCACCGCCTCCTTCGCTTCGGCAGCCGAAGGTGGCTCCGCCTCTGTCGAGGCAATCCCGGCGGTCTCCGATCCCGGCCTGTCGCGTTTCGTCAAGGACGCGCTGTCGGCCTCCGACCGGCCGGAACTGACCTCGGCGAAGATCATCCTCTCCGGCGGCCGGGCACTCGGTTCGGCGGAAAAATTCAAGGAAGTCATCCTGCCGCTTGCCGACAAGCTCGGTGCTGCCGTCGGTGCAAGCCGCGCGGCCGTCGATGCCGGTTATGCGCCGAACGACTGGCAGGTCGGCCAGACCGGCAAGGTCGTCGCTCCGCAGCTTTATATCGCTGCCGGCATCTCGGGTGCCATCCAGCATCTGGCCGGCATGAAGGATAGCAAGGTGATCGTCGCGATCAACAAGGACGAGGAGGCGCCGATCTTCCAGGTTGCCGACTATGGCCTCGTCGCCGATCTGTTCGAAGCCCTGCCGGAATTGGAAAAGGCGCTTTAAAACAGGTCGCGCAAAGACCGAAAGCGCGAGAAGCGAATCCGAAAGATCACGGCGCGCTTCAAACGCCTCAAATGCTTTTCTTTCGCACTTGCGAATGACTGGAAAATTATCTTTTATCGGGCTACTACTGCTGCCGGGCGATCCTTCGTCCGGCAGCATTGCTAAAAAATGCGGCAGCGCGGGGGCAGATGCCGTGCGGGGGTTTGGAGATGAATGCGGTGTTGAAGAATATTGGTATTATCGGTGCCGGCCAGATGGGCTGCGGCATCGCGCATGTTTCGGCCGCCGCAGGTTACAGGGTTCACATCTACGATCTCTCACAGGATCGCATCGAGTCCGGCCTTGCCACGATCAACGGCAACCTGGCTCGTCTGGTGACGAACAGCAAGATGACCGAAGAGGAGCGCAAGTCGACCTTGTCGCTCATCACAGGCTCGTCCGATGTCAATGATCTCGCCCCCTCCGATCTCGTCATCGAGGCCGCCACCGAAGATGAAACGGTCAAGCGCAAGATCTATGCGCAGGTTTGTCCGGTCCTGAAGCCGGAAGCGCTGCTTGCCACCAACACCTCTTCCCTTTCCATCACCCGGCTTGCTGCCGCCACCGACCGCCCCGAACGCTTCATGGGCATTCATTTCATGAACCCGGTGCCGGTGATGAAGCTGGTCGAACTGGTGCGCGGCATCGCGACCGATGAGAAGACCTTCTCGGCCGCCAAGGAATTCGTCGGCACGCTGGAAAAGACCATCACCGTCGCCGAGGATTTCCCGGCCTTCATCGTCAACCGCATCCTTCTGCCGATGATCAACGAGGCGATCTACACGCTCTATGAAGGCGTCGGCACGGTCGACGCCATCGACACGGCGATGAAACTCGGCGCCAACCATCCGATGGGACCGCTGCAGCTTGCCGATTTCATCGGCCTCGACACCTGCCTTTCGATCATGCAGGTGCTGCATGACGGCCTGGCGGACTCGAAATACCGCCCCTGCCCGCTGCTGGTGAAGTATGTCGAGGCCGGCTGGCTCGGGCGCAAGTCCGGCCGCGGCTTCTACGACTATCGCGGCGAAGTGCCGGTTCCGACGCGGTAATTTCTTCTTCCCACGGGAGAAGCAGGATCAGGAACCGACCACACCCTTGATCAGGGCCTTGGCATCGGCGCTGTCCCAGGCAGCCGGCCCGTTCATTGCTGAAATCAGGCATCCCTTGTCGTCGATTAACAGCGTCACCGGCAGCCCCATGGCGAGACCCTCCTTCTTCAAGCTGTTGAACACTGCAATTGTATTGTCGCGATAGAGCTGCAGCGCATCGACGCCGGTCTCGGCCAGGAAGGTCTTCGGCTTGTCGTCGTCGCCGCTGTCGATATTGACGGGCACCACCTGGAACTTGTCGCTGCCCATTTCCTTTTCGAGCGCGTTCAGCGCCGGCATCTCCTCGCGGCAGGGCACGCACCATGTCGCCCAGAGATTAAGGAGCACGGTCTTGCCGGCAAAATGATCGAGCGTCAGCGGCTTGCCGTCCGGCCCGTTGAAGGAGACCGCCGTCAGCTTGCGTGGCTCATAGGCGGCGACCATGGCGGCCACCTGCCCCTTCATCAGCGGTGTGACGCTGGCGATGCGATCCCGGGCCAGCTTGCATTCGACTGACGCCGTTTCACCGCCGCCATTGCCAATCCCCGTCTCCTTCACGTATACCGCTGCCGCACCGGCAACGACGCCCGCAACGGCGGCTATCGCGATCCATTTCACGGATGGCAGCCCAAGGGATTTCTTTGTCGTCATTTCATTCTCCAGGACATGCATTCAAGGCGGGGCACCTTCATGGCCGACACCACGGATACCAAATCTTCAAACCAGATGTGGGGCGGGCGCTTCGCCTCCGGCCCGGACGCGATCATGGAGGAGATAAATGCCTCGATCGGTTTCGACAAGAAGCTTTTCGCGCAGGATATCCGCGGTTCGATCGCCCACGCGACCATGCTCGCCCATCAGGGCATCATATCGGCCGAGGATAAGGACAAGATCGTTCACGGGCTAAACACGATCCTGTCAGAAATCGAAAGCGGCAATTTCGAATTTTCGCGCCGGCTCGAAGACATCCATATGAATATCGAAGCGCGCCTGGCGACGCTGATCGGACCGGCCGCCGGCCGGCTGCACACCGCCCGCTCGCGCAACGACCAGGTCGCGCTCGATTTCCGCCTCTGGGTCAAGGAAGAGCTCGAAAAGACCGAGAAGATGCTGACCGGTCTGATCGCCGCCTTCCTCGACCGCGCCGACGAGCATGCCGAAAGCGTCATGCCGGGCTTCACCCATCTGCAGACCGCCCAGCCCGTGACCTTCGGCCATCACTGCATGGCCTATGTCGAAATGTTCGGCCGCGACCGCTCGCGCGTGCGCCACGCCATCGAGCATCTGGACGAAAGTCCGATCGGCGCGGCCGCCCTTGCCGGCACCGGTTATCCGATCGACCGCCATATGACCGCCAAGGCGCTGGGTTTCCGCGAGCCGACCCGCAACTCCATCGACACCGTCTCCGACCGCGACTTCGCCATCGAGTTCCTGTCGATCGCCGCGATCACCGGCATGCACCTGTCGCGTCTGGCCGAAGAGATCGTCATCTGGTCGACCCCGCAATTCGGTTTCGTCCGTCTCTCCGACGCCTTCTCGACCGGTTCCTCGATCATGCCGCAGAAGAAGAACCCGGATGCCGCCGAACTGGTGCGCGCCAAGACCGGCCGCATCAACGGCTCGCTGGTGGCGCTGCTGACGATCATGAAGGGCCTGCCGCTCGCCTATTCAAAGGACATGCAGGAAGACAAGGAACAGGTCTTTGACGCGGCCGAGAGCCTGGAACTGGCAATCGCCGCCATGACCGGCATGGTACGCGACATGACCGTCAACACCGCGCGCATGAAGGCTGCGGCCGGCTCCGGCTTCTCGACGGCAACCGACCTTGCCGACTGGCTGGTGCGCGAAGCGGGCCTGCCCTTCCGCGATGCCCATCACGTCACCGGTCGGGCCGTGGCGCTTGCCGAAGGCAAAGGCTGCGATCTGGCCGAACTGCCGCTCGCCGACCTGCAGGCGATCCATGCCTCGATCACCGACAAGGTTTATGACGTGCTGACCGTCGAAGCCTCGGTCGCCAGCCGCAAGAGCTTCGGCGGCACCGCACCCTCCGAAGTCCGCAGGCAGATCGCCTTCTGGCGCGCCCGCAACTGAAGGATGTCAGGCGGCGCAAGCCGCCTCGGCCTCGCCGCACAGGCGGAAAGCCGCCCAACAATCAGGGTGCACAAGGCGAATAAACTTCGCTATGACAATGTCCATCAAATGCCGCCCAAGAGGATATCCATGCAGAAGAGCTTGCCGCATCTCATCCGCCTGACGGCGGTTCTCGCCGTCATCGGCATTGCCGTTGCCGGATGCGGGCGCAAGGGCGACCTCGATCCGCCGAGTGCTGCGGCAACCAAGGAAGGTGACGTTTCCAAGCCGACGAAACAGCCGGGAACCGTCGACAAGCCCTTCCTCCTCGATCCCCTTCTTTAAGGCATAAGCCCGTGAACCATTTCGAGTACCGCGACGGCGTCCTGCATGCCGAAAACGTCCCCGTTCCCGAGATCGCCAAGGCGGTCGGCACGCCCTTCTACGTCTATTCCACCGCAACGCTGGAGCGCCATTACCGGGTCTTCTCCGAAGCCTTCGCCGATATGGACTCCATGGTCTGCTACGCAATGAAGGCGAATTCGAACCAGGCCGTGCTGAAGACGCTCGGCCGCCTCGGCGCCGGCATCGACGTCGTCTCCGAAGGCGAGCTGCGCCGCGCGCTCGCCGCCGGCATCCCGGCCAGCCGCATCATGTTTTCAGGTGTCGGCAAGACGCCGCAGGAAATGGATTTCGCTCTCGAGGCCGGCATCTACTGCTTCAACGTCGAATCCGAGCCCGAGCTCGAAATCCTCAACCAGCGCGCCGTCAAGGCCGGAACGAAAGCCCCGGTCTCCTTCCGCATCAACCCCGATGTCGATGCGAAAACCCATTCGAAGATTTCGACCGGCAAGAAGGAAAACAAGTTCGGCATCTCCTGGGAGCGTGCCCGCGCCATCTATGCCCATGCCGCCAGGCTGCCGGGCATCGAGGTCACCGGCATCGACATGCATATCGGCAGCCAGATCACCGAATTGCAGCCCTTCGACGACGCCTTCAAACTGCTGCACGATCTTGTCGCGACGCTGCGCGCCGACGGCCACACGATCGATCACGTCGATATCGGCGGCGGCCTCGGTATTCCCTATAAGGACGACAACAATCCGCCGCCGCTGCCGGACGCCTATGCGGCGATCGTCAAGAACCAGCTGCGCGGCCTCAACTGCAAGATCATCACCGAGCCCGGCCGCCTGATCGTCGGCAATGCCGGCATCCTGGTCACCGAAGTCCTCTATGTGAAGGACGGCGGCGAGAAGACCTTCGTCATCGTCGACGGCGCGATGAACGATCTGATCCGCCCGACCCTTTACGAGGCCTATCACGAGATCCGCCCGGTAACGATTTCGGCGGCGAACGCCCCGCGCATCCGCGCCGACGTGGTCGGGCCGGTCTGCGAGACCGGCGATTACCTGGCGCTCGACCGCGAGATGGCGATGCCGAAGCCCGGCGACCTGATCGCCGTCAGCACGGCCGGCGCCTATGGCGCGGTGCAGGCCGGCACCTATAACAGCCGGCTGCTGGTGCCCGAGGTTCTGGTCAAAGGCAGCGATTTCCATACGATTCGCCCGCGCAGAACCTATGCCGAACTGATCGGCCTCGACTCCGTTCCCGCCTGGCTCGATTAAAAGTACGTGGCGCAAAACGGTGCAGCCATTTGCGATCACCACCTGCGTAGAACAAGGACTTGAAGCGCCAGCAACAATCTGAACGATCGCGAGGCGCTTTAAGCAGCCATCACTTTTTGGCGAATAAACGTGAAAAGCCGGTATTGCCGGCCGCTCGCCCTCGCCTTCGCCACAAAGAGTGTTATCCTTGTCAGTCATGAGCGTATTGCCCTGCAATCGCCGGAAGCGCCCTCTGTTCCAGAACGCCAGATCGCGGAGACCGGACCGATGACAAGCCCCTCAAGGCAGAGGAAAGGTGCGTTTGCGCTCCGCCCCTCGCTTGCCCGGCTGGTGACGACAAAACGCCTGCTGGCGCGCGTGGTGCTGTTTTTCGAGCAGTTGCTTCCGCCCTTGATGCCGGTTCTGGCGGTCATCGCCTTTTATTTCGCAGCCTCCTGGTTCGGCCTCTTCCGCAGTGTGCCGGACTGGCTGCGCATCCTGCTGCTGATCGCCTTTGTCGCCGCTTTTCTCGTCTCGCTGCTGCCCTTGCGCAATCTGCGCTGGCCCGGCGTCGCCGAAGCCGACCGCATGCTGGAAGAGCGCAACGGCCTGCCGCACCAGCCGGTGACCGTCCAGGAAGACGAGCCGGCTTTCGATACGCCCTTCGCCCGGGCGCTCTGGCGCGAGCACCAGACCCGCATGGCCGAAAAGATCGCAGCCCTCGATGCAGGACTGCCGCGGCCGGATATCGCCGCGCATGACCGTTTTGCGCTGCGCGCCGTGCCGGCGCTGCTGCTGGTCACCGCCTTTGCCTATTCGCTGTCGATCAACGGCGGCTCGCTCGGTGACGCGTTTCAGTCAGCGCCCGAGCAGGTGGTCGTCGATCCGGCGGTGCGCATCGACGCCTGGGTGACGCCGCCCTCCTATACCGGCCGCGCCCCGGTCTACTTGACCGCTGACGGCAGCGAGCAGGCGCCGATCGGCATTCCGCAGTTTTCGGGCCTCACCGTTCGTGTCAGCGGCGGAAAGACCGCCGAAAAGGTCGTGTTCCGCAAGGCGAACGGCCAGGCGCAGGATATCGCCGTGCAGGCGGATACCAAGCCGCAGCAGGCGGCGTCAGGCAGCGAACAGCCGAAGACGGCCCCGACCAGCCAGGCATCCACCGGCCAAGCTCCCGCTGACCAGGCCGCCACCAACCAGGCACTTGTGGCGCAGACGCATGTGATGAAGCTCGAAGAAAATGGCGCCCTCGAAGTCAACGGCCGCCGCTGGAGCTTCGATGTCCTCCCCGACAAGGCGCCGGAGATCGCCTTCGACGGTTTGCCGAAGCCCAGCGTCAACGGCGCGCTTGAAATCGGCTTTACCGTCAAGGACGATTACGGCGTCCAGGAAGCCCATGCGGAGATCGTTCCTCTGGAAAACGATCCGACGGCGACGCCGCTCTATCCGCTGCCGGAATACCGGCTGGATATTCCCCGCCGCAACGCCCGCGACGCCAAGGGCGTGACCAGCCGCAACCTGACCGAACATCCGCTTGCCGGCAAGCGCGTGCGCGTGACACTCGTCGCCAAGGATGGCGCCGGCCAGACCGGCCGCAGCCCGCCGCATGAAATGATCCTGCCGTCGCGGCCCTTCAACGAGCCGCTTGCTGCGGCCGTCGCCGAGGAGCGGCAGGTTTTCGCGCTCGACACCCGCAAGATGCCGCAGGCGATCGCGCTGAACGAGGCGCTGACCATCCGGCCTGAGGAGACCATTCCCAAGCTCACCAATTATCTGCTGCTCGAATCCGCCTTGACGCGCATGAAGCTTGCAAAGGGTGACGAGGCACTGAAGGACACGGCCCAGTATCTCTGGGAGATCGCACTCGGCATGGAGGACGGCGATCTTTCGCTTGCCGAGCGCAAGCTGCGCGAGGCCCAGCAGAAACTTGCCGACGCATTGGACCGCAACGCGCCGGACGAGGAGATCAAGAAGCTGATGGATGAGCTGCGCAAGGCAATGCAGGACTATATGACCGAGCTTGCCCAACGCATGCAGAACGCGCCGATGCAGCCGAATCAGAACGCCCAGAACATCCTGCGCCAGCAGGATCTGGAACGGATGATGGACCAGATCGAAAATCTCGCCCGCTCCGGCAATCGCGACGCAGCCCAGCAGATGCTGTCGGAATTGCAGCGCATGATGAACAACCTGCAGGCCGGCAGGCCGCAGCGCGGCCAGCAGAGCCAGGAAAACAGCGAAGCCCGCAAACAGATCGACAAGCTCGGCGAGATCCTGCGCGACCAGCAGAAGCTGATGGAACAGACCTTCCGTCTCGATCAGCAGCTCCGGGACCGCATGCAGCGCGGCGAACCCGACATGGGCGAAAACGATCCGCTGCTCGACGAGATGAACCCTGGCGAGAACGGCGAGCCGCAGGATCAGCAGCAGGGCCAGCAAGGCAAGGATGGCCAGCAGCCCTCCGACCAGATGACCGCCGAGCAGCTGCGCGAGGCGTTGAAACAGCTGCGCGCCCAGCAGGATGCGCTCGGCAAGCAGCTCGGCGAATTGCAAAAGAGCCTCGGCGAGTTGGGCATGAAGCCCGGCCCCGGCTTCGGCCAGGCGCAACGCGAGATGGAAGGTGCGGGCCGCGAGCTCGGCCAGGGCCGCGGCCAGCCGGCCATCGAGGGCCAGGGCCGCGCGCTCGAAGCGCTTCGCCAGGGCGCCCGCGACATGATGAACCAGATGATGCAGGCCCAGCAGGGCCAGCAAGGCCAGGGTCCGAACGGCCAGGTCGGTCAGGGGGATCAGAACGGCCGCGACCCGCTCGGCCGGCCGCGCCGCGTCCAGGGGCCGGATTTCGGCGACGATGTGAAGGTGCCCGACGAGATCGACGTTCAGCGCGCCCGGGAAATCCTCGACGCGATCCGCGAAAAGCTCGGCAACAATCCGCCGCAGGAAATGGAACGGCGCTATCTCGAACGGTTGCTGGATATTCAGTAGGTCTTACGCCGCCGTCTAGAGCATGATGCCGAAAAGTGTGAGCGGTTTTCGGGCGACATCATGCTCCAACTCTTTAATTTAGAACAGGATTCAGATTTTAGGCCAACCGGGCCTAAAATCTGAATCCTGTTCTAATCGAGCGGCGGCGCGCTAAGCCAGTGTCACGCAAAACTGTGCATGACGTCGCCCGAGACAGGCTCAGGCGTTTCCTCGTCATGCTTCAAGCGACGAGCGCTCTGGCGACCGCCTTGCGAATATCGGGAAGTGCGAAAGGTTTGGCGACAACGTCGATGATCTTTTCGGCAAGATCGTCGGCCCGTTCGCGCTGTTCGGCATAGCCGGTCATCAGCAGGATCTTCAGGCCGGGAAAGGCGTCTTTTGCCTGGTGAGCGAGTTCGATGCCGTCCATTACGGGCATGCGGATATCCGAAAGCAGCAGATCGTAGGCCCCGTCCTTCAGCTTCTCCAGCCCCTCGGCGCCATCAGCCGCTTCATCGGTCTCGTGACCGTCGAGCCTGAGCGCCCGGGCTACGAAAGACCGTAGGGAGTCCTCGTCTTCCGTAATCAGAATTCTTGCCATATGTGCATTGCTCCGTCTTCAGCCCACGACGGAAATCACCAGACTTTCCTTTTCGATCGGTAAAGATGCCGAAGCGATGGACGGAATGGTTAACAACCCGTCTCGACAGCATTACAGCGCCGTGCGTCTGACAAGACGCACAAAGGACGCTGTAACACTTTGAATTGCTGCACAATTTTTCCATTTAAGGAATTGTGCAGCAGCTCAGGCGTCGCCGGTGACCACACCGACGAAGGGCAGTTCGCGAAAGGCGTAAGCCACATCCATGCCGTAGCCGACGACGAAATAGTCGGGGCATTCGAAGCCGACATAATCGGCCTCCAGCTTTTCCTTGCGCTTGACGCGCTTGTCGAGCAGCACAGCGATGGTGACGTTGCGCGCGCCGCGCTCGAACAGCAGTTCCTTGGCAAAGAGCAGGGTGCGGCCGGATTCGAGGATATCGTCGATCAGCAGCACGTCGCGGCCATGGACGTCGCTGTCGATATCCTTGACGATGCGCACGCCCTGCGAGACCGTGCCGATGCCATAGCTCGACAGCGTGATGAACTCGACCTCCGGGGCAAGCCCGCTATCATGCAGGGCGCGGATCAGGTCGGCGGCGAAGATGAACGAGCCCTTGAGCACGGCGATGACGAGCAGGTCCTTGGTCGGCCCGTTGGCGATCTCCCGCGCCATCGAATGATTGCGCTCGGCGATCTGCTCGGCAGTGAAGAGCGGCTCGATATTTTTTCCGCGCACGACAGGCATAAGGGCTTGCTCCATGAAAAGAAGGGTAAGCCGTTAGCACATATGCGCGCTTGAAACAGCCTCGCACGTTATGAAATTAACGTGGAATTGGCGTCAAATGCCGCCAATCCCGCTTTCGACCAATCGCGGAGATGATCGATCCGGCTTCTTGCACCGGTAAGGCCCTATTAAACGCGAACGACGCGATTGCGCCAACATCGTAGGCTCCGTGTGATCCGACAAGCATCACTTTGCCAGCTCTAGATCCTTGGAAGCAATTGCAACCTGCTGAGAAGGCACTATCGTCAAACGCGGAAGTTGAATCAGCTCGGGACAGGAACCAGTTGTGGCGAATTGCACGCATCCGGAATTTACTGAAGACCGCAGCCGGGAGCAGCGACTTTCCGTCCTGCTTCCCGGTGACATATTTCATGCCGACGACGACGAACGGTGCATTCCATTGACCTGTATCGTGGTCGGGCTGGATGACGATACGATTTTCGCACGCAGATTAACGACGCAGGAAAACCTGACTTTTGACCGCAGGACAGGAGAGATCTCGGGGAGCGATGCGGGATATCGAGGTGCCATTACTTCTATAGAACCACTTCCGGCCGACAATCACGCGACCCTGATAGGGCTGGATCGTCGATACCGTTTGGCGAGCAGGAGCACCGACAACACGAAGCTGACGCAGGCAGAGAAGGACACGTTGCTATTCCTTCCCGGCCATTACGAGAGCCATCCCATCGACGAACGCACGCCGGCTTACGAGCGATCCGAACCAACCACATCGGTTGACCTCATTCTGAAGACTTTCGAGACCGGTTTCAGTCAGCCAGACCGTTGAGAAGCTGGCGCTCCCGACCGGTCAACAGATTGACCAACAAATGGCCGCGGTGCCAACTCTCCTCCCGGATACGGACAAACAAACTCTGGTGAGACTACGTGAAGTCATTCTGGATAAAATGCTGCACAAAGGAGGAATCAAATGACCTCACCGGTCTTCAACATTTTAAAGCTACTTGATGAGGCTGGGATAAAATACCTCATCAGCAGGTATCGCGCCGAGACAATCGATATTCACGCAACACTGGTCGGCGAGCGAATTGAGATATCAGTTTTCGAGGACGATCACGTGGAAATTTCCCGTTTCTTCGGAGATGAAAACGTTCTGAACGGCGACATCTTGTCCGACATTATCGCTGGATACGTTGGAGAAACCGAACAGTAGGAGTGGCACACGGCGACCGGCAAATGAGTTTTAACTATGGAATGAGCAACTCGATCGCAACCGGAAAGACCCGGCCGAAGCATCGAGAATTGGCGGATGGCTTACGAGGCCGTCGGCCGGTACTCGTAAGGGGACGTGATGGACGTCAGCTATTACCTCATCACGGAGCATGGTCGGTCGAAGATGACTGCGAAATCCGACGACGCTGCGGTTTCGGAAGCGGAAGCCTATCGGGAACGCTATCCCGGATCAGATCTGCGTCGGATCGTGAAGGAGACGAAAGAAACCCTTCAATCGTTTGATAGGAATTAGGCCCCGCTTCGGGGCTTTTTCTGTCTTGAGAACAAGATCCACGCTCCCCACACGATTAATACTTCCCCTGAATCGAAGCTCAGAGATCCTGACGCGCCAAGTCAGTAAGAGCAAAGTCCCGCAGATGATGAGGAGAGGTGCGATCACAAAACCGAACACCTCCAACAACGTCCACGAGCCTCCGGCGGAACCAAGTTCCATTGGAAACTCCTGCTCGAGCCTATGGCTCGGTGACTGTTGAAGGTATCGATCTCGCTTAAAGTGGCACGGACGGTGGCCGGGTGAACTAGATTGTGAGTACGTCCATGCTACCAGTTGTACTAAGCGGAGCAACACCGAAGATAGTAGACCATGAAGCCACTCCTATCCTGACCCCGACCAGATCGTTAGGATAAGGCCGACGGCCGATGTTTTGATCCATCGGGTGTTCGTCAGTGTCGTGACGAGTCAAAGTGTGACTCTGCTTCAATAGGGCGGACAATAATTGGTCGGTCACCGCTGTCAAGATGGTTAAGAAATTTTTCTGTCCGTAGAGCGTCATCGCGCTCGATCAGGTGCCGGCACGATTCCGTAGGTCCGCAGATCAGCGGACAGGGGAGGCCGGCTTAGGCCATACACGGGGCAGTTGGCCAACGTCATCAGGATCGAAGCCGTTGATCTGGTTCGAATTTCAATTTCGTCCAGCTTCCAGTGCGCTCTACGGCAGGAAGGACAGCCTGACTTCCGGCAGTTTTCCACCGGCATGCTGGACTCGTGCCGAGAAGCCGCGGCTCTGGCCGCCATAGATGACATCGGAGGGCGGATTGATGACGATGCTTGCAGTCAGTCGCTCGTCGGTCACCAGATCGGCGCGGATCGGATGCACCGTCTGCGTCGTGCCGCTGTCGTTTTCGATGATGCCGTTGATGACGAGCACCCGCATGCCGTTCGCGTCGCGCGGCGCTACCGTCACATGGGTGAAATGCAGCGGCGCTCCGGAATAGGCCGGCTCGGCGAAAAAGCCGGAAAAGCCGCCCGCAAGCCCGAAGACGAGCACGGCGAGGGCCAGCACCAGGCCTGCGAAGCTCCGCATCGACGCCCGCTGCAGGAAAGTTTCCACCTCGCGCAGAACAGTTGCCATCGCCGGTTTCTGCGGCGGCTGCGCTGCCCGTGCTTGCGCCGCGCGCTTGCGGTTGTCGTTGTAGGTCCTTGCGGTAAATTCCTTCGGTCGGACTTTGCCGAGCGTAACGAATTCGGCGTCGGAAATATCGGCGGGACGCGCGGCCCGGTACTGGCGGGCTGCAGGTTCCGGCGGCAGGAAATCATAGGCCTGGCCCGGCGTCCAGCGGCTGAAGAAGGATGCTTCCATGGTGGCTGCCTCGCAGATGTCCACATGGTTTCGCTGCCAGGGGCAATCTTGGCATTGAAACGAATCCTGCTCAGTCGTAAATTTTAATGGTTAATGCTTCGCAAAGATCGCCATCAAACGGGCGTCTTTCCGGCAAAATTTACCGGCTGTTAACGGTGTTGGTTAACAAGTCACGCGGTGAAACCCACAACAGACTGAGCTGCCCGTTGATCCACTTCGAGAATGTCGGTTTGCGCTATGGCATGGGCCCGGAAATCCTCCGGGACCTGACCTTCGACATTCCGAAGAAATCCTTTCAGTTCCTGACGGGCCCATCGGGCGCCGGCAAGACGTCGTTGCTGCGGCTGCTCTTCATGTCGCTGCAGCCGACGCGCGGCCTGATCCGCATGTTCGGGCGCGACATTTCCGAAATCCCCCGCCCCGAACTGCCGCTGCTGCGCCGCCGCGTCGGCATCGTCTTCCAGGATTTCCGTCTGCTCGATCACCTGACCACCTATGAGAATGTCGCCTTGCCCTTACGTGTGCGCGGCAAGGATGAGAGCTCCTACAAGACCGACGTCCTGGAATTGTTGAAATGGGTCGGCCTCGGCGAACGCATCAATGTGCTGCCGCCGGTGCTCTCCGGCGGTGAGAAGCAGCGCGCCGCGATCGCCCGGGCGCTGATGGACCGGCCGGAAGTGCTGCTTGCCGACGAACCCACCGGCAATGTCGACCCGCCGATGGCCAAGCGCCTGCTCAATCTTTTCCTCGAACTGAACCGCCTCGGCACCGCCGTTGTGATCGCCACGCATGACCTGGCGCTGATGGAACAGGTGGAAGCCCGCCGCATGATCCTCTCGGGGGGGCATCTCGATATCTATGACTGAGCCCCCATCCAGAAACCCGGACAAGGCGCCGGCCAAGAATGAGCAGAAGCGGCCGGAAATGCGCGTGCGTCCGACCGCGCCGATCCTGCCGCCGTCCAACATCCAGGGCAGCGCCTTGATGGTGGTGATTTCGATCATGGCCTTTCTTGCCTGCCTGACGCTTGGCGGCGTCAGCATGGTGCGCTCGACGGCGGCAAGCTGGGAGAGCCAGATCTCCCGCGAGATCACCATCCAGATCAAGCCGGACGACAATCTCGACATGGAAAAGGCGCTGACCCAGGCGCGCGACCTGGCGCTGACCTTCGTCGGCACCAAGAGCGGCCAGATCGTCGACGAGGCGGCGACCGCCCGCCTGCTAGAACCCTGGCTCGGCCCCGGTCTCGATCTCAAGGATCTGCCCGTTCCCCGCCTCGTCATCATCACCATCGACGAGAGCAATCCGCCGGATTTCGATTCCATGCGGGCGCTGCTGAAAGACAGTATCCCGCAGGCCACCCTCGACGATCACCGGACCTGGGTCGATCGGCTGGTGTCCATGGCGCATACGACCGTCATGATCGGCACCGGCATCCTGCTCCTGGTCTTCTCGGCGATGGTGCTGACCGTTGTCTTCGCCACGCGCGGCGCGCTGTCGGGCAACCGCCACATCGTCGAAGTGCTGCACTTCGTCGGCGCCGAAAGCTCCTTCGTCGCCACCGAATTCCAGAAGCATTTCCTGAAGATCAGCCTCAAGGGCTCGGCGATCGGCAGCGCCCTTGCCGCTCTGTTCTTCGCCACCGCCGGCTTCTGGCAGAGCCGCACGCTGGCCACCCCCGAAACGGATCAGGCGACCGCGCTGTTCGGCACCTTCTCCGTCGGCGTGCTTGGTTATGCCGGCATCTTCGCAACGATGATCGTCATCGCGCTTCTGACCACCTTCACGGCGCGCCTGACCGTCATGCGGACGATCTATGAAATCGATACATTGCGCTCGGACCCGACACGCACCGACGGCATTGCGAGTTGATCGTGACCATGCCGTTTTGTGATGAAAGCGTCTGTTCCGCGCCGCAATCAGCGTATAGTCACGATTCATGACGATGGGAGATACGACACCCAACCCGATTCATCAGGACCCGGGGCTTGACCGCCCGGTGGTTTTGCCGCCGCGGCGCGGGCTGATCCGCCGCCTGTTGCGCTGGGGCGGTTTTGCCTGCGTGTTGGCGATCGCGCTGGTGTTCGGCGGTTTCCTGCGTTTTGCCGATTCCGTCACGACGCTGAAGCCCCCGGCCGAGCCGAAGGCCGATGCGATCGTCGTGCTGACGGGGGGCTACCAGCGCATCGACCAGGCCGTCGAGCTGCTGCAGAAGGGTGCTGGCAAACGGCTGCTGATCTCCGGCGTCCATCCGACCACGACGCCGAGGCAAATCCGCAGGATGACCCAGGGTTCGGCCGATCTCTTCTCCTGCTGCGTCGATATCGGTCACGACGCCATAGACACCATCGGCAATGCCGAGGAAGCCTCCAACTGGATCCATGCCAACGGCTACAGGAGCGTCATCGTCGTCACCAACAACTACCACATGCCGCGAAGCCTCGCCGAGCTCTCCTATGTCGATCCGGATATCGAGTTCATTCCCTATCCCGTCGTCAACTCGGATCTGAAGACCCGCAACTGGTTCACCGATCCGAACGCGATGCGTGTCATGCTCGCCGAATATGTGAAAGTGCTGCTGGCCGGCGCCCGCAACATCACCGGCTTCGGTCGCCACACCGGGCTGCGCTCGGCAAGCGTGTCCGCCGCAGACTGAGCTTTTGCATTAACCCATCATCAAACGCTTTTTATGGCGGGCAATATCGTGTAGGCCGTTCGCGTGAGCATGCCTCGGGAAAGTTTCATGATCGCCCTGCGTTCCGTCCTCTTCAACACGATCTTCTACGCCAACCTCATCATCCGGATGATCGTGCTCTCGCCATATTATTTCCTGGCGCCGCGCCTGACCGCCTATGCGATCCCGAAGAACTGGGCGCGCTCCAACCACTGGCTGATGCGGGTGATCGTCGGCACCACCTTCGAGATCGAGGGTCTGGAGAACCTGCCTGACGGCAGCTACATCCTGGCGCCGAAGCACCAGTCCTTCTGGGATACCTATGCCCTGCTGCCCTGGCTGAAAGACCCGGTCTACATTCTGAAGCGCGAGCTGATGTGGATTCCGCTGTTCGGCTGGTATGCCAAGAAGCAGCGGGTGATCCCCGTCGATCGCGGCGCCCGCGGCAAGGTGATGGTGGAGGTGTTGAAGCGCACGAAGGAAGAGCTTTCGACCGGCCGCCAGCTGATCATCTATCCCGAGGGCACCCGCCGTCCACCGGGCGCCGAGCCGGTCTATAAATACGGCATCGCCCGCATGTACCGCGATCTCGCCATTCCCGTGGTGCCGATCGTCATGCATCCCGGCCTGTTCTGGCCGCGCCGGAGCATTCGTCGTTATCCCGGCCATTTCAAGGTGAGAATCCTGCCGCCGATCATGCCGGGAATGGACCCGGACGCGTTTTTCGCCCATCTGATCGAAGTATCGGAGCGGGCAAGCGACGAGCTTCTGCTCGAAACCGTGGAACGCAATCCGCATGTGCCACTGCCGCCGACGGCGGTCGAAAGACTGGCGGAGCTTCGTAAGCTGAAGGCGGCGACCGCCTGACGTCACGCGGCGCGCAGCCGCTCCACTTCGTCGACGACCTGCTCAAGCCAATGGTCGCGAATGCCCATCTGCTTCAGATGCATTGCCGTGTTGAAGACATAGGCATCATTCGGGCCCGACTGGCCCTGGGCCTCGTTCACCACGCGCGCCGCCTCTAGTGCATCAAGCGTACCGGCATATTGCTCATGGTCGCGATCGGCAATGTAGGTAACCGCCTCCACCCTACGGCCTCCCGCAAATTGGAGCCGCACCCGGCGCTCCAGATAGACATTGGTCACCAGCTCGCGGGCGCGGAGATAATCGATCACCTCATCCCATTTTTCCGGGGAAATGCGGAAAGCCATGCCGCGGCAGGCCCCGCCCCTGTCGAGTCCGAGAACCAGGCCGGGATTGTCGCGCGTGCCGCGATGGACGAAGGAACGGACGCAGAGCGAGCGCCTGTAGCCGTAGATCAGAGCCTCTGCCCGCTCCATGAACTCGAAGCCCGGATTCCACATCAGCGAGCCGTAGCCAAATACCCAAAATTCGTCCATATCGCACGCCAGACCGGAATCACATTTGCGATTCACCATTGGAGAACATCATGGCAGCGTCAAGCCAATCCGGTAGCAGCCAATCCGGCAGCGGTAAGAAATTCTGGCTGCTGGGCGGCGGCATCCTCCTGGTGATCGCGCTTTATACCGGCGGCTGGTTCTATGCCGCCTCGGCGTTGAAGACCACAGTGCTGAAAGCGATCGCGCCGCGCGATCAGGCAGGCGTCAGCGGCGAATGCTCCGATATCGAATTCCGCGGCTATCCTTTCCGTATCGGCCTGTTCTGCTCGAAGATCGATGTCGACGACACTGCCAACGGCGTCTCGGCCACCTTCGGCGCCTTGCGTTCGGCAGCCCAGGTCTATGCGCCCGGCAATATCGTCTGGGAACTCGATTCGCCGGCTGAAATCCGCACCAGCAACGGCCTTTCGATCTCGGCCCAATGGGCAAACCTGCAGGCAAGTCTGGCGACCAAACTGCAGGGCATCAATCGCAGCTCGACCGTCATCGAGGGCCTGAAGGCGACGGCGGTTTCCTCCTATACCGGCCAGACCATCAGCTTCGATGCGGCCCGCACCGAGATCCATCTGCGCCAGAACGGCGCCGATCTGGACGGCGCTATCTCCGTGCAGGATGCGAATACGGCGATCAAGGATTGGCCGCAGATCTTCCCGAAATTCTCTGCCAGCATCGATCTGACCTTGGCCGGCAAGGCCGGACTGATCGACGGCAGCGACCCGAGCGGCCTCAATGGTGCCGCCGGCGAACTGCGCCGCATCGTCGCCGACATCGGCGACGGCAAGGTGATGACCCTCACCGGTCCCTTCTCCTTCGACGAGCACGGTCTCCTCTCGGGAAACTTCAAGCTGGAGATCGAACAGCTCGGCCCCTGGGGCGACAGCCTGAAACAGGCTTTCCCGGATATCGCCCCGACCGTCAAGACGGCAACGAAGCTGCTGCAGTCGCTGGCCGGCGGCAAGGACAAGGTCTCGGTCGATCTCGTCGTCGATCGCGGCAACGCCACCGTCAGCGGCTTCATCCCGCTCGGCAGGATCCCACCGATCTAATGCATGTCGCCCGGAAGTGTGCAGCGGTTCCGGGACAACGACATGCAAAACAAAAGGCTAAAGCGCGTCGCATGAATCAAATTTGATGCGACGCGCTTTAGTCAAGTTTCTTAAGGAAGAAGATCTCCGGCACCGTCTGGATGCCGGGCAGCTCGATCGATCCGGTTTCGGAAAAACCGTTGCGGCGATGCCAGTCCTGTGGACGGCTTTCGTCGCATTCGCTCGATGTCATCAGCAGACGCGCACCGCTCTCACGCATCTCACCTTCCCAGGCACGATAAAGCGCCGTACCGACACCGGACCGGCGATGGCCTTCCTGCACACGGATCATTTCCAGATAAGGAATCCTGCCCCAGAAGCGGGAAAACCGCAGGAAGCCGACAATCTCACCTTGTTCGCGGGCGATGAAGTATTCGCCGAGATCGATACAGCGCAAGACCCACTGTTTGCCCACATGATCGTCCTCGCGAAACAGCCAGTCCTTGTCCGTCAGGCCGGGCTTCGCGATTTCCACCATCGCTATTTCTTTTCCAGTGGATGCGGCCGGCCGAAATCGGGTGCATCCACATCCTGGCCTGCCTGAACGATCGAGCGGCGGATGGCGCGGGTGCGGGTGAAAAGCTCGAAAATCTTGTCGCCTTCGCCCCAGCGGATCGCGCGCTGCAAATAGGCGAGATCTTCCGAGAAACGCGCCAGCATTTCCAGGATCGCATCGCGATTGTGCAGGCAGACATCGCGCCACATGGTCGGGTCCGATGCCGCAAGGCGGGTGAAATCGCGAAATCCGGAGGCGGAATACTTGATGACTTCCGATTCCGTCACGGTCTCCAGATCGTCGGCGGTGCCGACAATATTGTAGGCGATGAGATGCGGCAGATGAGAGACGATCGCCAGCACCTTGTCGTGATGCTGCGCATCCATTTCATCGACCTTCGAGCCGAGCGCTTCCCAGAAGCTGCGCAGCCGTTTCAGCGCCGTCTCGTCGGTGCCTGCGACCGGCGTGAAGATACACCAGCGGCTTTCGAAAAGACCGGGAAAGCCGGCATCCGGGCCGGATTTTTCGGTGCCGGCCAGTGGATGGCCGGGGATGAAATGCACACCGGCTGGAATATGCGGCTGCATCTGCGCGATCACCGAAGCCTTGGTGGAGCCGACATCGGTGACGATGGCCCCGGGCTTCAGGCTTGCCGCGATCTCTTTCGCCACACTTTCCGAAGCGCCGACCGGTACCGAGACGATCACCAGATCGGCACCCTCGACCGCATTCGCCGAAGAGGTCGTGTAGCGGTCACCGAGGCCGAGCTCTTCGGCACGCTTCAGCGTATCGGCGCTGCGTGTGGCAACGACGATCTCTCTTGCAAGGCCGAGCCGCCGGATGTCGTGGGCAAGCGAAGAGCCGATCAGACCGATGCCGATCAGCGCGATACGATCGAACTGCACGTTCATGCCTTATGTCCCATGAATTCAGTGAGGGCGGCGATGACGCCGCGATTGGCCTCTTCAGGGCCGATGCTCATGCGCAGCGCATTGGAAAAGCCGTAGCTGCGCACCGCGCGCAGGATGAAGCCCCGGCTCGTCAGCAGATCGTCGGCATCGGCGGCGCGCTTGCCGTCGATCTCGGGGAAATGGATGAGGACGAAATTGGCGACCGACGGCGTCACCTTCAGGCCGATCGCTTCGAGTGCCTGGGTGAGCGTCTCCACCCACATCTGATTGAACGAGACGGCCTGCTGGACGAAGGCCTGGTCGCGGATGGCCGCGGCCCCGGCGGCGATTGCCGGCGCGTTCAGATTGAAGGGCCCGCGCACGCGGTTCACCGCGTCGACGATCTCGGCGGGCGCATACATCCAGCCGACGCGCAGCGCCGCCAGTCCGTAGGCCTTCGAGAAGGTGCGGGTCATCACCACATTGGCATTGGAGGACACGACCTCGATGCCGGCTTCATAATCGTTGCGGCGCACATATTCGGCATAGGCGGCATCGAGCACCAGGACGACATGTTTCGGCAGCCCGGTCTGCAGGCGGCGGATCTCGCTGACCGGAACATAGGTCCCTGTCGGATTGCCGGGATTGGCGATGAAGACGATCTTCGTCTTCTCCGTCACCGCCGCAAGGATCGCATCGACGTCGACGGTATGATCCTTTTCCCTGACGACGACGGGCGTGGCGCCGGCACCCTGGATCTGGATCTTGTAGACCAGGAAACCGTGCTCGGTGATGATGCCCTCGTCGCCGGCGCCGAGATAGACATGGCAGAGCAGGCCGAGCAACTCGTCGGAACCGTTGCCGCAGAGGATGTTTGCCGGGTTGAGGCCGTGCACCGCGGCGATCGCCTCGCGCAATTCCACCGCCTGCCCGTCGGGATAACGTCCCAGATGGTCGGCAGCCGCCTTGCAGGCTTCGATCGCCTTCGGGCTGGCGCCAAGCGGCGTTTCGTTGGACGAAAGCTTGTAGACGCGGGCAACCCCCGGCGCATGTTCCTTGCCCGGCACATAGGATGCGATATCGAGAATACCGGGACGCGGAACGGGCTTGCTCATCTCAACGCTCATGGGTCGACCTTGGAATTGCCGGAAATGACCACGTGGCATTAAAGCGGAATGCCGTTCTTGTCGAGAGCCGGGAGGGCGTCAGCGGTTGCGTGTGGTCGGCACGCCGTGGGGTGCCAGAACCGGCACGAAGACGCGGCGGGAGGCGCGGGCCGCGACCGGCAGCCCCTGATAGAGCCGCTTCTGCGCCTCGACGATGATGACGCCCGAAAAGGCCGGCCACAGCGTCCGCCCGATCCGTTCGAAGGCGCGGCGAAGCCGCAGAATGGTCCTGAGCTTCGAGGGTGGGAAGAACAGCGCTTCGGCCGTCGCGCCCGGCGTGAAATTCGTCTCGCGCAGCAGGGCCGTCAGCTGCCCGCGGGAATAGGGCCGGCCCGAGCCGAAGGGTGTATGTTCCATCCGCGCCCAGACGCCGCGCCGGTTCGGCACGACGATGACAAGCCGTCCGCCCGGCGCCAGCACCCGCCAGAGCTCCTTCAGCGTTTCGCGCGGGCTTTCGGCAAATTCCAGCGAATGGACCATCAGCACCCGGTCGATCGAGGAATCCGGCAGCGGCAATTCCTCGTCGAAGACCAGTGTCGTCGACGACAGCGAGCCCATCGGCCAGTTCACCGCGCCCTGCCCGGCCGGCATGAAGGCGAAGGTGCGCTCGGTGTCGGCCTGGAAGCGGTCGAGGAAGGGCACGGCATAACCGAGGCCGACCAGCCGCTCCTGCGGCAGCCGCACCCAGAGCGACGACAACGCCATGGCGATCGACTGCTCGGCAAGACGCCCGAGCTCGGAGTGGTAGAACTGGCGTAGGTCGACGATATCGGCGTGCATTGCGACAAATGTTATCAGCGGGCGGTTGGACTTCAAGGCCGGACCCTCTACATTTCCGCGAGACTCGCATGACAAGGGACTATTGCACGATGAAACCTTTGGAATTGGACGTTTTTCTCTGCCGCACCGACAATTTCGGCGTTCTCGTCCACGACCCGGAAACAGGATTTACCGCGGCGATCGACGCGCCGGAGGAGGCGCCGATCCTGGAAGCGGCGACCCGCCGCGGCTGGAAGATCACCCATATCTTTACCACCCATCACCACACCGACCATGTCGCCGCCAATCTGGCGCTGAAGGAGCAGTTCGGCTGCGAGATCATCGGCCCGATCAACGAGGCCATCGCCATTCCCGGCCTCGACCGAACGATGGCCGATGGCGACAGCTTCCTGTTCGGCGATCACACGATCAACGTCATCGAAACGCCGGGCCACACTGCCGGCCACATCTGCTATCACTTCGTCGACGACAAGCTGCTCTTTGCCGCCGACACGCTGTTTGCCCTCGGCTGCGGCCGCCTGTTCGAACGTCCCGCCGCCGACATGTGGCATTCGTTGCAGAAACTTGCCGTGCTGCCCGATGAGACCGCCATCTATTTCGGTCACGAATATACGCTCTCCAACGCCCGTTTCGCACTGACGGTCGATCCCGGCAATGAACGGCTGAAGGGCCGTGCCGCCGAGATCGAGGCCATGCGCGCCGACGGCAAGTTCACCATTCCGACGACGCTGGGGCTGGAAAAGGAAACCAACCCGTTCCTGCGCGCCGCCGATCCGGCGATCCGCCGAAATCTGCTGATGGAAGGCAAGACCAATGAGGAAGTCTTTGCCGAGATCCGCAAGCGCAAGGATAATTTCTGATGTCGCCTGGGGACATCATCCGCGAACTCGCCATGCAGCCGCATCCGGAAGGCGGCTGGTACGCCGAGACATTCCGCGACACGGCAGGCGGAGAACGCGGCCATTCGACGGCGATCTATTACCTCCTGACCAAAGGGCAGCGCTCGCACTGGCATCGCGTCCACGATGCGGTGGAGGTCTGGCATCATTACGCCGGCGCGCCACTCTCGCTGCACCGCTCTGAAGACGGAACGACAAGCGAAACGCTGACGCTCGGAACCAACCTGTCGGCCGGCGAACGGCCGCAGGCGATCGTTCCCGCCAACTGGTGGCAAGCGGCCGAAAGCCTCGGCGAGTTCACCCTTGTCGGATGCACCGTCTCACCCGGCTTCGAATTTTCGAGCTTCGAGATGGCGCCTGCAGGCTGGACGCCCGGCGGCTGAGATCATTCCGCCGCAACGGCCGGCTGGATCTTGCGACGGAACATGTCGCGGGCGGCGAGTACCGCCCCGCCGGTGACGAGCAGGCAGGCAAGCGCGATGCGCCAGCTCGGCTCGGCAAAGCCGAACAGCGTCAGAATCAGCGTCGACAGCAGCGGTGCGGCATAACTGGCCGCGCCGAGGATCTGGATGTCGCCGTTCTTGACGCCGTGGTCCCAGGCGTAGAAGGCAGCGCCCACCGGCAGAAGCCCGAGCGCGGCGACGGCGAGCCATTCGAAGCCCGTCGCCGGCCAGACGGTCGTCTCCAGGCCGAGATGGCAGAAGAGCGACAGGATCGACGTCGCCAGGCAGAAGCCGGTGACGACATCGGTGGAGACGGCGTCGAAGCGCCGGGTCAGCAGCGAATAACCGGACCAGGTGAAGGCGCAGAGGAAAGCGGCGCCGTAGCCGACGGCATAGGCGCCGTTGAAATCAATGCCGTTGCGGCCGACGATCAGGAAGGTGCCGCAAAGCCCGGCAAGGGCGCCGGCCAAATGATACCAGCGCAGCCGCTCGCCCGGCAGCAGCGCCGAGCCGACGACGATCAGCAGCGGCCAGAGATAGGCGATCAGCCCTGCCTCGACGGCCGGCGCGTTCCTGAGCGCGGTGAAATAGAGGAAATGATAGCCGAACAACCCTGAGATGCCGGTGATCCAGACCTTGGCCGGCTGCTTCAGCAGCGCCAGCCGCGACGGGTTGAGGGCAAGTACGGCGAGGCCGGGCAGGCTGCCGATCGCAAAGCAGACCGCCGAAAGCTGGAACGGCGGCATCTTGCCGGAGGCGGCCGTGAACAGCGCCAGGAACGACCACATCAGGATCGCGGTAAAACCGATCAATGTCGCGCGAAGTTTCACCCGTCCCCCTTTGACGGAGGCATGAACTCCGTCAGCTGCTGCCGTATTTGACGGCAGTGATCGTCACCATCCCATATTCGGTGGGAATGCGCACATAGACCGGAGCGTATACATTTGCCGCGTCCGACTTGGCAAACCAGATTTCCATCCGGTCGCTCTTGCTGAGATAGACGATGTCCTTGCGGCCCTTCTTGTAGCCCGAGCGCGGCACGAAGCGCACGCCGCAGACGGTGGCCTTGCCCTTGAAGCCGTTGGTCGAAAAATCCTCGTCGCCCTTCGGCGACAGCACCAGATCCATGCGCGTCTCGCCGTCGAAGATCGGCAGCGTCTGCGAGCAGACCTTGGTGTCGCCGGTGAAGACCAGGCCGGAGATCGGATCGAGCACCGAGCGCATGTCGCGCGGCGTCACGTCGATCCAGTTTTTCGGGCGCTTCGGCGGCGGTGTCGTCGTCGCCGAGACGATGTTGCCGTTGCGGTAGCTGACCTCGTAGACGCGGGCCTTCTTGCCACTCTTGTAGTAGAGCGAATAATTCTGCGCCTGCAGCCGGTCATCGCGCACGACGCCGGTGACGCTGGTTTTGGCCGAAATCGTCGTCACCAGGTCGGCAAGACCGGCCGAGCTGATGCTGCCGGCGATGTTATAGCTGTGATCGTCCTCGATCTTCGTCAGAAACGCGGCGCGCGCGATCGGCAGGCCGGCAAGCGTCACCCGGTATTCCGTCCGATGCTGGATTTCGGCCGCCGATGCCGGTATGGCAAGCAGCGCTGCGATGGCCGAAATGAAAATCCGTCTGCCCGAATGAGCCATGAATCAAGCCTTGTCTTGCCGCGCGCCGGCAGCCTTTGCTAGAGCGCTCTATACTCCTGCCGTGATGGGAAGAAAACAGCAGCTTTTTGACAGAATTGCGGGAAAGCCCAAGGTTTGGCTTGACGCGGCCAGCCTGTCTGACTATAGAACCGCAACTTTCCAATCATGCCCGTTGGATTGCGCGCCCGGTTTTGCCGGGAATGGCAATTCGATGGCCCGAGAAAAACAAGAATAGGTGTTCCATGTCCCGCGTGTGCGAATTGACCGGCAAGGCCGTCCTGACTGGTAACAATGTCAGCCATGCCAACAACAAGACCAAGCGCCGGTTCCTGCCGAACCTGTGCCAGGTCACGCTGATTTCCGACGCTCTCAACCAGCGTTACCGTCTTCGCGTTTCGGCTGCTGCCCTTCGCTCGGTCGAGCATCGCGGCGGCCTTGATGCCTTCCTGCTGAAGGCCAGCGAAACCGAACTGTCGATGCGCGCACGCCTGCTGCGCCGCCAGATCGTCAAGAAGACCGCCGAAGCGGCTGTTGCTGCCTAAGCTTCCGCCTTCTTTCATACGGCTTCGAAAGGCTTGCACGGATAACCTCCGGTCAAGCCTTTTGTTTTGCCTGAGCACTCCAACTGGTGGCATCACCCAGGATAAAAAAATGCTGAAGACCCGCTATACCATCGCCTATGTCGCGCTGATGACGCTTGTCGTCGTCGCCTCCAACTTCCTCGTCCAGTTTCCGCTGAACGCCGAAGTCGCCGGCATCAACCTTGCCGACATCCTGACCTGGGGCGCCTTTTCCTATCCGGTCGCCTTCCTGATCACCGATCTGACCAACCGCCAGTTCGGCCCGCAGGCAGCCCGCAAGGTCGTCTTTGCCGGATTCGTCGTCGGCGTGACGCTGTCTTTCTTCACCTCGGTGCCGCGCATCGCCATTGCCTCCGGCTCGGCCTATCTCGCCGGCCAGCTGCTCGATATCGCCGTCTTCAACCGCCTCCGCCGCCAGGCCTGGTGGCGCGCGCCGCTCGTGGGATCGCTGATCGGCTCGGCGCTCGATACGGTGATGTTCTTCTCGCTGTCCTTCGCCGCGTTTTTCGTCTTCCTCGGCCCGAACGAACCCTTCGCGCTTGAGGCAGCCCCCATCCTCGGCGTCTTCGCCACCGAGGCGCCGCGCTGGATCTCCTGGGCGATCGGCGATTTCGCCGTCAAGATGATCGTCGGCCTCGTCATGCTCCTGCCCTATGGCGCGCTGATGAACGTGCTGCGGCCGATGCAGGCTGCCCGCGCCAGCTGATTCAACTCACCGACGCCGCCGGACCGCTCCGGCGGCGATGGCAGGATGCAGAAGCACCTGCGCCGCCAGGTCGTCGATCTCATGCGATGAATCGAGCCGCAGAACCGGCGCCGTCTGCGTTTCCAGCCATTGCTCATGCGCAGAAAGGCTGCGGCGTTCGGGCCCGGCCGTGTCGTAACTCGCCGCCCATTCGAGGAACTGCCCGCTTTTCACCTCCATGTCGCCGCCCGGCCCGATCCTGTCTCCGTATCGGGCGACCTCACGGGCGCGAATCCGCGCCATCCGAAGCTCCGGCTCGATCCTGAGGAAGACGATCAGATCGTAGAGCGGCTCGAGCGGCATGCCCCATTTCAGCGCCGATCCGGAAAGCACCCAGCCACCCGGCCGGGTCGTCTCCTCGAGTAGCAGCCGGATGCGCTCATCCGCATCCCGCGGCGTCGTGAACGGCGGGTCGGTCGGCAGCCAGAAGAAATCGTCGGTGTCGAGATGGGTGATATCGAGCTTCTCGGCGAGCATAAGGCCGAGCGATGTCGTGCCGGAACCGGACGCGCCCAAGACGTGAATATGCACCATGATTTCCTCCGCAAGGCAGAGCATGATGCCGAAAAGTGTCAGCGGTTTTCGGACGACATCATGCTCTAACTCTTTAATTTAGAACAGGATTCAGATTTTAGGCCGATCCTAAAATCATCCTGTTCTAGCCACCGATGCCGCGGGCGAGATAGCCGAACCTATGACATCAGTTTGACGCTTTATGTTCGGCCGGTTCGGAAAGCCGGAACTCCAGCATCAGATTGCGCTGCAGGATCGAATGATTGTCGTCCGACACCAGGATGATATGGGTCGTGCCGTCGGCGGCCTGGAAGGCGTCGAGCCCTTCCATATTGTCGATCTGCGAGTTGAAATTGCCTTCGAGCAAAAGTTCGCCGTCGACGATGGCCCCGGGCCTGATATCGGCGCCCTTGACGCGCCGAAGGCGCATGCCGATGCCTTCGGCCATATTGAAGCGGCGTTCCAGCAGCAGCAGGTCGCCGTTCGGCAGAAAGGCGCCATCGGTGACGTCGAAGCTGCCGTCGCGCGCAACCGCAAACCGCCCCTTCAGCGGCCCGCTCAGAATGGCCGCCAGCCGGTTGCCGTCGCTGTCGAGACCGCGTTCGGAGACGATGACCACGCCGCCCTTGAGCGGGCTCGATGCCGGCGCCACCGTGATGGTCTCGATGCCGCGGTTGTCGCTCAGCATCTTGCGTGGGATGAGGATCGGCAAAGTGGCGATGGCGCGAGATTCGGCAAAGCCCGGATCGGGATAGACATCGACGCGGTGATCCTGCTCGAAGGAGACCAGGACCCTGTCGCCATCAAACGCCAGGCCCTCGGCATCCATATGCCCCTTGCCCTCGAAGCTGCGCCCGGCGCTGTTTTTCATCGCGGTGATCTCGACATCGGAAAGGCCGGAAAGCCTGCCCTTGATGTCGCGCTCGATGCTGCCGGTCAGCCATTGGCCGGTATCGAGGACCACGACGAAATGTTTCTGGTCCGGCCGGAAGCGGATGGAGGAAAGCGAGCCGAACAGCGCCCTGCTGGACACCATCTCCAGCCCGCCGAGAAATTCCAGCGAACCGAAGCGCGTCTCGGAAGAGCCGATCCTGAAGTCGGAGATTTGCCGGCTAATGACCGGAACTTCGCCGCCGGCCCGTGACGGGGAAGCGCCTGCGGCGGCGATGCTGAGGACGATCGCCGCCAGGCGGCAGAGGCGCCTGACGGTCATTCCGGGCGATTCCTTCCAGCGGCGTCAGCCGGCACGGCGGAGCCGGCCGCCACGCGGCTGGGTGGATTGGTCTTCGAACAGCGAGGCGAGCTGCTCGGTCATCGCGCCGGCAAGTTCGTCGGCATCGACGATCGTCACGGCGCGGCGATAGTAGCGCGTCACGTCGTGACCGATGCCGATTGCCAGCAATTCCACCGGCGAGCGTGTCTCGATCTGTTCGATGACGGCGCGCAGGTGCCGCTCGAGATAATTGCCCGGATTGACCGACAGCGTCGAATCGTCGACTGGCGCGCCGTCCGAGATCATCATCAGGATGCGGCGCTGCTCGCGGCGTGCGAGCAGGCGGTTATGCGCCCAGATCAGCGCCTCGCCGTCGATATTTTCCTTGAGCAGGCCCTCGCGCATCATCAGCCCGAGATTGGCGCGTGCCCGACGCCACGGCGCGTCGGCCGATTTGTAGATGATATGGCGCAGGTCGTTGAGGCGTCCGGGCGTCTGCGGTTTGCCGCCGGCAAGCCAGCTTTCGCGTGCCTGCCCGCCCTTCCAGGCCTTGGTGGTGAAGCCGAGGATCTCGACCTTGACGCCGCAGCGCTCCAGCGTGCGGGCGAGAATATCGGCGCAGGTGGCGGCAACCGTGATCGGCCGGCCGCGCATCGAGCCGGAATTGTCGATCAGCAAGGTGACGACCGTGTCGCGGAACTGCGTGTCGCGCTCCATCTTGAAGGACAGCGCCTGCATCGGATCGATGATGATGCGCTGCAGCCGGGCCGGATCGAGATAACCCTCTTCCAGGTCGAAATCCCAGGAGCGGTTCTGCTGCGCCATCAGGCGGCGCTGCAGCCGGTTGGCGAGACGGCCGACCGCGCCCTGCAGATGCGCCAGCTGCTTGTCGAGGAAGGCGCGCAGGCGCTCCAGCTCGGCAGCGTCGCAGAGTTCCTCAGCGGTGATGATCTCGTCGAACTCTTCGGTAAAGACGTGATAATCGACCTTCTCGTTGAAATCTGAGAAAGGCGTGTTCGGACGGCGGGTCTCGCCCGGCGTTTCCGAATCGTCCTCGCCCTCTTCCATCATGTCGTCGTCGGAGATTTCGGCGCCTTCGGTCTCGCCGTCCTCCATCTGCTCGTCGGCGACTTCACTGTCCTCGACCGGGGCGGCATCGGTGCCGGCATCCTCGTCGACCTCGTCCTGATCCTGCTCGTCGCCGCTCGGCTGGTCTTCCTGATCCGACTGATCGTCATTGTCGGCGTCGCTGTCGTCGTCGCCGTATTCCTCGGCCATTTCCATGGCCGACAGCATGTTGCGGATGACCTTGGCGAAGGCCTGCTGGTCGTTGATCGCGCCCGACAGATTGTCGAGTTCGGCCCCCGCCTTTTCCTCGATGAAGCCGCGCCAGAGGTCGAGCACCTTGCCGGCGGTTTCAGGCGGGCGCTGGCCGGTCAGCTTCTCGCGCACCATCATCGCGACGGCTTCGCCGACCGGTGCGTCTTCCTGACGCTCGATGCCGGTGAAATTCGCCTTGGAATATTTCTCTTCGGTCATGGAGCGCAGGTTGGTCGCCATGCCCTCCATGCGCAGCGCGCCAATCGATTCGACGCGCGCCTGCTCGACGACATCGAAGATCGCCCGGGCATCCGAACCCTGCGGCGCCATCGTCGCATGCATCTTCTCGTCATGGCAGGCAAGGCGCAGCGCCATGGAATCGCCGAGCCCGCGGGTGACCGCCAGCTCATGCGCCGTCGGCCGCTTGGAAAGCTCCGGCAGGCGGATGCGCTCGCCGGTCATGCCAGGCCGTTCATTGGCGAAGGTCACCTCGACATCGCCGTCGCCGGCGACCGAGCGCACGCAGCCGGATATCGCCCGGCGCAATGGCTCGACGTCGACGGGCGCGCCGGGCTTTGCTTTCGAATTGTCACCGCGAGCTGCCATGATCGGTCGGTCTCAGGCTCCGAGAACGATATTGGCGGCACTTTCCTTCAGCTCGACGCCGAAGGCGCGCTGATAGTGCTCGGCGACCAGAGGACGCTCCAGCTCGTCGCACTTGTTGAGGAAGGTGACGCGGAAGGCGAAGGCGAGATCGCCGAAGATCTCGGCATTCTCGGCCCAGGTGATGACGGTACGCGGGCTCATGACGGTGGAGAGATCACCATTCATGAAGGCGGCGCGCGTCAGATCGGCGACACGAACCATCTTCGAAACGGTGTCGCGCCCTTCCCTGTCCTTGCCGAAGCTCTTCACCTTGGCGGCGACGATATTCACTTCGTGATCATGCGGCAGATAGTTCAGCGTCGTGACGATCGACCAGCGGTCCATCTGCGCCTGGTTGATCTGCTGCGTGCCGTGATAGAGGCCGGTGGTGTCGCCGAGACCGATCGTATTGGCGGTCGCAAACAGGCGGAAGGCCGGGTGCGGCCGGATGACGCGGCTCTGATCGAGCAGCGTCAGGCGGCCGGAGGATTCCAGCACGCGCTGGATGACGAACATCACATCGGGGCGGCCGGCATCATATTCGTCGAAGACCAGCGCGACATTGTGCTGATAGGCCCAGGGCAGGATGCCGTCCTTGAATTCGGTGACCTGCAGCCCGTCCTTGACGACGATCGCATCCTTGCCGACGAGATCGATACGGCTGACATGGCTGTCGAGGTTGATGCGCACGCAGGGCCAGTTGAGGCGCGCCGCGACCTGCTCGATATGCGAGGACTTGCCGGTGCCGTGATAGCCGGAGATCATCACGCGGCGGTTATGGGCGAAGCCTGCAAGAATGGCGAGCGTCGTGTCGCGGTCGAAAAGGTAATCGGTGTCGAGGTCCGGCACATAGGCGTCGCCCTTGCTGTAGGCGGGAACGCGGATGTCGGAATCGATGCCGAAGGCCTCGCGGACCGAAACGGTGGTATCGGGCAGTTCAGAAATATCGAGGTCGATCTTGCTCATCATGTCTCCAAGGCGGGTGATGCCACCCGGCCATACTGTCTCAGGCCATGTCGCAACCGTGACGCCGCGATTTTATTCCGCGCCCGTCCAGGTCGGAACGTCGGCGATGCTTCTCCGGGACTGAAACGAAACCTCGGCGGGATAATGACCGCGTGCGAGCATTCTTGAAAGAGTCCCGGACAAGAAACGCCGCGTCCGGAAGGTCGGCGGAGGCGATGTCGGGAAAACGCACAAATATGAGCCGCGTTTGCCTGCGGCCTCAGCCGATTTGGACCATACCCGATTGAAGCCCAAGAGCAAGGACGGGAACTAACAAAAACCGTTCTGCTTCAACAATTGATAGGCCTGGATGACGGCGCGGAAACGCTCCTCCGAGCCGCGGTCGCCGCCATTGGCATCCGGGTGGTGCTTCTTGACCAGTTCCTTGTAGCGGCTCTTGATCTCCGCCGAGGTCGCATTGGCGTCGAGGCCCATCGTATCGAAGGCCTTGCTTTCCAGCGATTTCAGCTTGCGCGCCTGGGGAAAACGCGGCCCGCTGCCCTTGCCGCCTTCCTTGACGAAGCCGAAGGGATCGCGAACGCGGCTATAGGCGCCGGAGCGGACCTCCGAATGCAGCGGGCTGTCCTTCGCCGACTTGTTGACGCCCACGGTCCAGGTCGGCCGGTGGCCGGTGATCGCCTCTTTCTGGTAGCGGGCGATCTCGCCGTCCGACAGACCGGAGAAATAATTGTAGCCCTTGTTGTAGTCCTTGACGTGCTCGAAGCAGAACAAAAAGAACTGGCCTTCCGCATTGCGTCCGACAGGAGCGCGATGCGAGCCCTTCTTGTCGCAGCCGTCCCATTGACAGGTAGGCGGCGCCTGCTCTGTCTCCTGCTCGCGTTTGCGGCGTGTTCGGATGCGATCGAAATATTTGGAATCAAGTCTCATGGCGGTGCTAATTATGAGGCCGTCGCGAGGCGACAACAAGAATTGACAAACGGGTTTGTTGCTGGCTTGGTGGGAACCTTTTTCGCGAAGCAAGACCGGACGATGACCCTGCGAACCCGCATCGAAGAAAAACTAGTCGAAGCCTTCGCGCCGGAGCGCCTGAGCGTCGTCGACGAAAGCCATCTGCATGCCGGCCATCAGCCCGATATCACAGGCACCGGCGAAACCCATATGCGGGTGAGGATCGTCTCGGCCAAATTTTCCGGCATGTCGCGGCTGGCGCGCCACCGGGCGATCACCGACCTGTTGAAACCGGAACTCGATGCCGGCCTGCATGCGCTGGCCGTCGAACCGGCAGCACCGGATGAGCCGACCCGCTGGTAGCAAAGCCTATATGGAGACTACCCGCCCGCAATCCAAGCCGGGTCAGGCCGGTTTTGCGCCGTCTTCCCCGGCGGGGCGAATGCGCAGCTTGGTGATGCGGTTCTTCTCTCGCTTCATGACGATGAAGCGCTTGCCATAAAAGGTGAAGGCCTGGCGCTCTTCCGGAATGGTCATCGATTCATGGATGACCAGGCCGGCAATGGTCGTCGCTTCCTCGTCGGGCAGGTTCCAGTCGAGCGCGCGGTTCAAGTCGCGGATCGGCACGCCGCCGTCGACCACGACCGAACCGTCGGCCTCCTGGCGCACGCCCTGGATCTCGATATCGTGCTCGTCGGAAATATCGCCGACGATTTCCTCGAGAATATCCTCCAGCGTGACAATGCCCTGCACCTCGCCATATTCGTCGACCACAACGGCGAAATGCTGCTTGCGGCGCAGGAAGGCGTTGAGCTGGTCTTCTAGGTTGGTGCTGTCGGGCACGAACCACGGCTTCTGCGCGATCTTCACGATATCGAGGTTCTGCGGCTCCATGTTCGGTTCGGCCAGCGCCCGCAGCAGATCCTTGGCGTGAACGACGCCGATGATGTTGTCGATCGTGCCGCGCCACAAGGGCATGCGTGTATAGGGACTTTCGAGAATGGCGCGCACCACCGCCTCAGGCGGATCGTCGGCATTGATCGCCCGCATCGCCGTGCGGTGGACCATGATGTCGGAGAGTTCGAGCTCGCCGAGATCGAGCACGCCGCCGAGCCGGTCGCGATCGGCTTTCACCACCGATCCCTCGCGGTGCAGCAGGTCGACGGCGCCGCGCAGCTCCTCATGCGCCGTCAGCATCGATACCTCGCGCGAGAGATTGATGCCGAACAGCGCCAGGATCTGTCGGACGATCGCATTGACGAAGGAGGAAATCGGGCCGACGACGAGAACGAAGAGCCTGGCGGGAACCGCGATCGCAAGCGCGAAACGGTCGGGCGTCGAAATCGCCCAGCTCTTCGGCAGCACTTCGGCGAAGATGACCAGGATGACGGTCATCGCCAGCGTCGCCAGCGCCACGCCGGAATTGCCGAACAGCCCGAGGAACAGGCTGGTGGCGATCGAGGAGGACAGGATGTTGGCGAGATTGTTGCCGATCAGCAGCGCGCCGATCAACCGGTCGCGCCGCTCGATCAGCTGCCGGACGAGGCCGGCGCGTTCGTCGCCGTTGACCTCAAGCGTATGGATGCGGCTGCGCGACACGGCGGTCAGCGCGGTTTCCGAGCCGGAAAAGAAGGCAGACATCAGCACGAGCGCCGTGATCGAAAGGATCTCCGGCCAATATGTCGCAAGAAATGCCAGAGCGCCTTCGACGGTCATTAGGGGTGTTTTTCCCTGAGAAAGCTGATCACCTCGGAGGCAGGAACGTCGTCGGCGACGAAGGACTGACCGATGCCGCGCGTCAGGATGAAGGTGAGCTTGCCGCTCTTGACCTTCTTGTCCTGGGCGATCGCATCCATCAGCGTTTCGGCCGGCGGCAGCGCGCCCGGAATGTCGGACATCCGGGTCGGAAGGCCGACCTCCTGCAGATGCCGCTCGACGCGCCGCGCATCATCGGGGCTTGCAAGGTTCATCCGCGCGGAAAATTCGTGCGCCAGCACCATGCCGATCGAAACGCCCTCGCCATGCACGAGGCGGGAGCTGTCATAGGCGGTCGCCGCCTCAAGCGCATGGCCGAACGTATGGCCGAGATTGAGCAGCGCCCGCTGGCCGTTCTCGCGCTCGTCGGCAACGACGACATCGGCCTTCGCCTGGCAGCTGGCGGCAATCGCTTCGATGCGGGCGGAACCGCCTGCGAAAACCGCCTTCCAGTTGGCTTCCAGCCAGGCGAAGAAATCCGGCTTGTCGATCAGCCCGTATTTGGCGACCTCGGCGTAACCGGCGCGGAATTCGCGCTCGCTCAGCGTATTCAGCACATCGGTATCGGCCAGAACCAGATCCGGCTGATGGAAGACGCCGATGAGGTTCTTGCCGTGGCGGGAATTGATGCCGGTCTTGCCGCCGACGGAGGAATCGACCTGTGACAGCAGCGAAGTCGGCACCTGCACGAAGCGCACGCCGCGGCGCACAATGCCGGCCGCAAAGCCGGAGAGATCGCCGATGACGCCGCCGCCGAGCGCGATGACATAATCGTTACGCTCGACGCGGGCTTCGAGCACCTTGTCACAGGCGGTTATCAGATGCTCGAAGCTTTTGGTCTTCTCGCCCGCCGGCAGCACGACCGCAGCCGAGGCGATGCCTGCTTCTTCAAGACTTGCGACAAGCGCCTCGAGATAGAGCGGCGCGACGTTTTCGTCGGTGATGACAGCCGCCTTGCGGCCCTTGAGGCGGGAAGCGATTTCGGCGCCGGCCCGCGCGATCAGCCCCGGCCCGATCAGGATATCGTAGGCGCGCTCGCCGAGCGGCACGTGCACCGTCTGGACTGATGAGGCGGAGGGTATCGCATTCATGACGCTGCTTTTTCCTTCTGAGCTTCGATCACCGCCTTCAGCACCTCGTCGGCCATGATTTCCTTGCGCACGTCGCGCGAGAGCACGGTGAGGTCGGCCTGCGCATAGATCGGGTAGCGCGCATTCATCAGGCCTTCGAGCGTCTGCTTGGGGTTTTCGGTCTTGAGCAGGGGCCGGTTGTCGCGTTTGTTGACCCGCTCCCAGAGCACGTCGAGATCTGCCTTCAGCCAGACGGAGACGCCGCCCTTGATGATATGCCTGCGCGTTCGCTCGTTGATGAAGGCGCCGCCGCCGGTGGAGACGACCCGCGGCCCGCCCTTTAACAGCCGCTTCATCACCCGTGTTTCCAGCGCCCGGAATTCGTCCTCGCCATAGGCCGCGAAAAGTTCGGGGATCGTCATGCGCGACACGCGCTCTATTTCGTGGTCGCTGTCGATGAAGGGAATGCCGAGCTGGCTGGCGACGATGCGGCCGACGGCGGATTTTCCCGCACCCATCAAGCCAACGAGGATCAGATTGCGTGAACCGAGCGCGGCGCGAGCTCTGTCTTTCAAGCTGTCAGCAACGGTCAGCAGTGGTTCACTCATCGGTCCATTCACACTTTGTTTGCAAACCGTATCGACAAATGCAGCTGGAGCGTCAAGTCGCGGACAAGGGAATCATGGCTTGAATACCGCTTCTTGCACTTGCAGATACGCTTCTTATAACAGAAGCAGAGCATGAAGGAGTTGCCGGATGCCGACCCTGTTCCGTTTTCTGTTCGTCTGCGCGATCCTCGCCGGGACGGTCTACGGAGCGATGTGGGCGCTTGTGACCTTCGTCGAGCCCGAGCCGCGCGACGTGACCATCCGTATTCCGTCCGAGCGGGTCAATCCGCCGGCGACGGGCACGATCAACACGACCAGGAAGTGACCGGCATGGTGGATCTGAGCCGCGTCCATGTGGAATCCTTCCTGGAAATGATGAGCGCCGAGCGCGGTGCGGCCGTCAACACGCTGCAATCCTATGAGCGCGACCTCGACGACGTCCATTCGTTCCTGACCGGCCGCAGCGTGCGGCTGACCGAAGCCGCTTCCGCCGATCTGGCCGCCTATCTCGCCTCGCTCGCCCGAAAGGGCTTCAAAGCCTCTTCGCAGGCGCGCCGGCTTGCCGCCATGCGGCAGTTCTACAAATTCCTCTACGCCGAGGGGCTGAGGACCGACGACCCCACCGGCATTCTCGACGCGCCGAAGAAAGGCCGCCCGCTGCCGAAGACGATGGGCGTCGAGGAGGTCGGCAAGTTGCTTTCACAGGCCGAGGCCGAGGCAGGCGATGCAGCGCCTGGCCAGCTGCAGCGCCTGCGCATGCTGGCGCTGCTGGAGCTGCTCTATGCCACCGGCATGCGTGTCAGCGAACTGGTTTCGCTTCCCGCCCGCGTGCTCGATCAGGAAGGGCGTTTCCTGATGATCCGCGGCAAGGGCAACAAGGAGCGGCTGGTGCCCCTGTCGCAATCGGCGATAGCGGCGTTGAAATCCTACGGGCGCCTGCTGGCGGCGGAAAATGCCGCGGCCAAGGATCCGCAGGAAAGCCCTTGGCTGTTTCCCGCCGCCTCGAAGGAGGGTTATCTGCCGCGCCAGGTTTTTGCCCGCGACCTGAAGAACCTGGCGATCCGCGCCGGCCTGACGCCGTCGATGATCTCGCCGCATGTGATGCGCCACGCCTTTGCCAGCCACCTGCTTGCCAATGGCGCCGACCTGCGCGTCGTGCAGGAACTCCTCGGCCATTCGGACATTTCGACCACACAGATTTACACGCATGTCCTCGAAGAGAGGCTGCAGCAGCTCGTCCAGACGCATCACCCCCTTGCCAAACAGGCGAAAAAGCACGAATAGGACCGGCGACAAGGGGCGGAGCCAGGAAAACGCCCCGGGCACAAGGAACGGAAACGCACCTCATGCACAATTATCTCGACTTCGAAAAGCCGATCTCCGACCTCGAAGGCAAGATCATCGAGCTGAAGAAGCTCGCAACGGAAGACGAGAGCATCGACACCACCGATGAGATCGGCAGGCTGGAGGTTCGCGTCCGCGAGGCGATCGTCGAAATCTATTCCAAGCTCAATCCCTGGCAGAAGACCCAGGTCGCCCGCCATCCGCAGCGCCCGCATTTCGTCGACTACGCGAAGACGCTGTTCCAGGAATTCACGCCGCTCGCCGGCGACCGCAAATTTTCCGAGGATGCCGCGATCCAGGCGGGCCTCGCCCGTTTCCGCGGCCAGCCCGTCGCCGTCGTCGGCCAGGAAAAGGGCAACGACACCAAGACCCGCCTGAAGCACAATTTCGGCAGCCCCCGCCCGGAAGGCTACCGCAAGGCGATCCGCATCCTGGAAATGGCCGATCGTTTCGGCCTGCCGGTGATTTCGCTGGTGGATACGGCTGGCGCCTATCCCGGCGTCGGCGCCGAAGAGCGCGGCCAGGCCGAGGCGATCGCCCGCTCGACGGAAATGTGTCTCGGCGTCAAGGTTCCGCTCGTTTCCGTCGTGATCGGTGAAGGCGGCTCGGGCGGCGCGATTGCCATCGCCACCGGCAACAAGGTCTATATGCTCGAGCATTCGATCTACAGCGTCATCTCGCCTGAGGGCGCCGCCTCCATTCTCTGGCGCGACTCCACCCGCGCCCGCGAAGCGGCGACCAATATGAAGATCACCGCGGAAGACCTGAAATCGCTCGGCGTCATCGACGGCATCATTTCCGAGCCGCTCGGCGGCGCGCATCGCGATCCCGACAGCGTCATCGCCGCAACCGGCGATGTGATCGCCAATGCGCTCGGCGAAATGGCCTCCCGTTCCGGCGAACAGCTGCGCAACGAGCGCCGCCAGAAATTCCTCAATATGGGCCGCAATCTCTAGAACAGGATGTCGTCCGAAAACCGCGCACAGTTTTCGGCATCATGCTCTGGAACAGCTGAAAATCACTGACACATTTCGGCATCATGTCCGAGACAAGTTCGGCTTTGAGTGATTGGGGCCAAATCTTGGCCACATTGATATTATCTGTAGCATTCGCGCTTGCGGGGATGTTCAGGGCACGTCATAGGCTGGTAAGGATTTATAAAGTATAAGCCGCCTATGATTCCGTCTAATGCCCGAACTCCATAGGCGGACCGGGTCGCATTATCTTTATGGGCTAGTTTGGATGCGCATACGTTATTTTGCCTATGTTTCCCTCATGGCGCTGGCTCTGACCGGCTGCAATGACGCGTTGGAAACCGCGCAGGTCGATCTCTCCAAGGTCAAGAACAAGGTCGAGCAGCCGCTTCCTCCCCATATCCTCACGGCCATGTCCGCCAAGGGCATGGACCGCAATTCGCCGATCATGATCCGCATCTTCAAGGAAGAAGGTGCCATGGAGATCTGGAAGGCGAAGACCGATAACCGTTTCGACAAGATCGCCGACTACAAGATCTGCGCCTGGTCCGGCCGTCTCGGCCCGAAGGTCAAGACCGGCGACCGGCAGGCGCCGGAAGGTTTCTACGACCTGACGCGCGCCAACCTGAACCCCAATTCCAAATATTATCTGGCGATCAACACCGGCTTCCCGAACCGCTACGACGCGGCCAACGGCCGCACCGGCTCCGATCTGATGATCCATGGCGCCTGCTCGTCCTCCGGCTGCTATTCGATGACCGACCAGCAGGTGCTTGAAATTTACGCCTTTGCCCGCGACGCCTTCAAGGGCGGCCAGGCGACGGTGCAGCTGCAGGCCTTCCCCTTCCGCATGACGGCGGAAAACATGGTCAAGCATCGGCTCGACTCGAGCTACGACTTCTGGAAGATGCTGAAGGTCGGCTACGACAATTTCGAAGTGACGAAACGCCCGCCCGAGGTGGCCGTCTGCGAGAAGAAATACGTCTTCAACCAGCAGGCAACCGATGGCGGCGCCTTCAATGCCGCCGGCAAATGCCCTGCCATGTCGACGCCGCCGGCGCTGACGGCAGCCCTTGCCTCCTACGGCAAGACCTATGATGCCGACTATGCCAAGGCGATGAGCAAATTCGACGGCATGGCCTGGTACGATCCGTCCGAAGCCGAGCGCAAGGCCGTGGTCGCCAAGACCCGCAAGGGCCGCGAACTCGCTTATGCCCCGACCGGCACCTCGCTGGAAGCAGGCCGCATGGTCAAGGTCGCCGAACTCGAAGACCTGATGGCCAAGCGCACCGCGCAGGGCCTCGCCGCCAAGACCGCGCCGGGCGCCACGCCGGCAATGCCTGCCGCACCGCAGGCAATTTCCGCCCAGCCGCAGGCAACCGCAGTCGCTGCCGCGACACCGGCGGTCGTGCCGATCCCGACGCAGAACCCGTTGGCCTTTGCGGCGCCCGAACCGCAGGAAACCGCAGAAGCCGCGGCAAAGAAGCCGTTCTGGAAATTCTGGGCGCGGAACTGAACGGCTTGAACCCCGTTCTCTACGATCTTCGCGGCCTGAAATGCCCCTTCCCCGTGATCAAGACACGCAAGAAGCTTGCCGCCATGGCAAGCGGCACGCTCATCCGCGTCGACACCACCGATCCGCTGGCGGTGATCGACATGCCGCATTTCTGCAATGAGGACGGCCACGAGCTCGTCGAAACCGAAAAGACCGAAACCGGCCACCGCTTCCTGATCAGAAAGGGCTAAATTCTCAAGCCAGGAATGGCGAGCGGATTGTCGGACAGCGCCGCGCGATCCGGCATGTCGATGCGCGGCTTGCCGAGAAAGGCGTCGAACAGATCCTTGACGAAGGCTTCCGGCAGGTCCTTGGTGATCAGCACCATGCGCGTGCGCCGGTCGTTGGGATCCGGCCAGGCGGCAAGCCGCACCGGCGGATGGAAGATGCTTTGCACTCCATGCAGCACCAGCGGCCGGTCCGGCCGGTCGGAGACGGAAACGATCGCCTTCATTCTGAGCAGCTTCTCGCCATGGGCGGAGCGCAGCAGATCGATGAACATGTCGAGCGCCATCGGATCGATCGGCTTCTCCTCGATGATCGAGAAGGAGCGGATCGAGGCATCGTGACGGTTGACGTCATGCGGGTCCTGGTGCGCGTGATCGCCATCATGATCATGGTTGTGATGACCGTGATGGTGGTGGCCGTGGTGATCCCCATCATGATGATGATCGTGGCCGTGAGCATGATGGTGATGCGCCTCGTGCGCATCCTCGTCCCGCAGCCAACGGCCGACATCGGCGATCTTCGTCGCCGGATCATAGAGCCCGTTGACCAGCACCGCGGCGCTGCCGGCCTCAGCACTGTCGGCATCCATCATCGCGGCGCGTGGATTGAGCGCCCGCAGCCGCTGTTCCAGCGCGTCCGTTGCCGCGGCCATCGCTTTTTTCGAGACGATCAGCCGGTCGGCGACCGCCGCCTGCTTGCGTGCTTCCTCGTGATTGTCGAGCGTCTGCAGCCCGTTCACCGCATCGACGACGGTCACGACGCCGTCGAGCTCGAAATTCGTGGCGATGATGGGATTGCCCATGATCGCCTGCATGACCGGAGCGGGATCGGCAAGGCCGGTCGTTTCGATGACGACACGCTTCACCGGCTTGACCCGGCCCGTCTGCACGGCGTCCATCAGGTTTGCCAGCGTATCGACAAGCTCGCCGCGCACGGTGCAGCAGAGGCAGCCGTCGGAGAGTTCGATGATCGAATCGCCGGAGCTTTCGACCAGGAGATGATCGATGCCGACATCGCCGAATTCATTGATGATGACGGCCGCATCCTTCATCACCGGATCTTTGAGGATGCGGTTGAGCAGCGTCGATTTGCCGGCACCGAGAAAGCCGGTCAGGATGGTGACCGGAATCCTGTCGTTGAGCGCGCTCATGTCGTTTGACCTTAAAAGCTGATCTTAGAAGGATGTCGGGCGCGGCATCGGCACCGGCACGTTGGCGATGCCTCCCGCCGTATCGCCGGTCGCCACCTTTTCCGGCTGTGCCGCCGGCTGCGGGTCCTGACCGGGAATCAGGCCGGCAAAGACGAAGCGCGGATCGTGGTCCATTTCCAGGATATAGGGCGACTGCACCCGCATGCGGCCGACTTCGTCGCGCGTTTCGCTGCGTATCTTGGCGCCCTTGGCGCTGCAGATGTCGGCGGAGATATCGGTCACCTGGTCCTGCCCCTGCCCGTAGGGCCGCAGCGAACCGAGCGTTTCATTGCCGGGAAACTGGGTGGTGAAACCCTTCTGCAGCAGGTTCGCCGTCGCATCGGCGCGCGCCGCGAGACTGTCGGTGCCGAGCACGACCGAGACGATGGTGCGGCCGTTGCGGGTCGCCGAACCGATCTGGTTGAAGCCCGAGGCGCAAATGAAGCCGGTCTTCATGCCGTCGGCGCCGGCGAAGCGGCCAATCAGCATGTTGAGGCTCGGCACGTTCTGCTGGCCGTTGGTGAAACCCTCAAGCGCGAAATAAGAGGCATATTGCGGAAAATCGCGGCGCAGGGCCACGGTCAGCACCGCAAGATCGCGCGCCGTCGTATATTGCCCCTTGCCCGGCAGGCCGTTCGGATTGACGAAATGCGAATCCGTCATGCCGAGCTTCAGCGCCTCGCCATTCATCCGCGTCACGAAGCCTTCCTGCGTGCCGCCGATGGCTTCGGCGACCGCAACGGCAATGTCGTTGGCCGATTTCACCATCAGGATCTTCAGCGCACTGTCGAGCGTCAGCTTCTGGCCCGGCTTGAAATACATCTTGGCGGCCGGCTGCGCGGCGGCGCGCTTGCTCATGACGACGGGTGTATCGAGGCTGATCTGCCCGGCCCGGATCGCATCGAACACGGTATAGACGGTCATCAGCTTTGTGAGCGAGGCCGGATACCATTTGCGGAAAGCTTCTTCATGCTCGAGCACGCGGCCGGTCTGCACATCGACGAGAATATGCGGATTGGCCGCGGCGAGCGGAACCGAGGCAAGAAAACCAGCCGTCGCGGCAACCGCGAAACTCAGCGGCCGCAAGGCGGCAAACAAACGGAAGTGGCTCGTCGACACGCTTTGTCCTTCGGATATCAGGAAAATCTCGAAACCTTCCCCTATTTAGCCTATATGGCTATGACATGGCAAAGGTCATTGACTAAGTAATTTCCACAGGCTCACGCCCCAGCCGCCTCACACCCCCCGCCTCACGCCCTTGTGATGCAATGAACGATTGCCGGGATTTCATAACAGGAACGCCAACATGCCGATTTTGAACAGAGCCGCCGAATTGCAGGACGAAGTCGCCGAATGGCGCCGTCATATCCACGCCCGGCCCGAGCTCCTCTTCGCGGTTGAGAATACGGCCGCCTTCGTTGCTGAAAAGCTCAAGGAATTCGGCGTCGACGAGATCGTCACCGGCATCGGCCGCACCGGTGTCGTCGGCCTGATCAAGGGCAAGGGCGAAGGCCGCCGCACCGTCGGCCTGCGCGCCGATATGGACGCCCTGCCGCTGACCGAAATATCAGGCAAACCCTGGGCCTCGAAGACGCCGGGCAAGATGCATGCCTGCGGCCATGACGGCCACACCGCCATGCTGCTCGGCGCTGCGAAATACCTGGCCGAAACCCGCAACTTCAACGGCAATATCGCCGTCATCTTCCAGCCCGCCGAAGAGGGCGGCGGCGGCGGCAACCTGATGGTCAAGGACGGCATGATGGAGCGCTTCGGCATCGAAGAGGTCTACGGCATGCACAATCTGCCGGGCCTGCCGGTGGGACAGTTCGCCACCCGCAAGGGGGCGATCATGGCGGCGACCGACGAATTCACCGTCACCATCAAGGGCCGCGGCGGCCACGCCGCCCAGCCGCACCGGACGATCGACCCGATCGCCATCGGCGCCCAGATCGTCGCCAACCTGCAGATGATCGCCTCTCGCACCGCCGATCCGATCAGCTCGGTCGTCGTCTCGGTGACCAAGTTCAATGCCGGCTTCGCCCATAACGTCATTCCGAACGATGCGACCTTCGCCGGCACGGTGCGCACCCTCGACCCCGAGGTGCGCACGCTGGCCGAAACCCGGTTCCGGCAGATCGTCGAGGGCGTCGCCACCGCCCACGGCGCCGAGGCCGAGATCAGCTTCCACCGCAACTACCCTGTCACCGTCAATCATCCCGACGAGACCGAACATGCGGTGGCCACCGCCAGCGCCATTGCCGGCGAGGGTAACGTCAACGCCGAGATCGACCCGATGATGGGCGGCGAGGATTTCTCCTACATGCTGAACGCCCGCCCCGGCGCCTTCATCTTCATCGGCAACGGCGACAGCGCCGGCCTGCACAACCCGGCCTACGACTTCAACGACGAAGCCATCGCCCACGGCATCTCCTACTGGGTCCGCCTAGCCGAGCAACGCCTCGGCCTCTGACAACAATTAAGGCTTGGCTTCGCGCCAAGCCTTTTGTATGCATGGCTTCAGTGGTCCCGTAGCTCAGCAGGATAGAGCACCAGATTCCTAATCTGGGGGTCACGCGTTCGAATCGCGTCGGGATCACCATAATGCCGTTACCACTAGGTCATCGCCGCGACCGCGAGGTCGGAGCAATTGAGCTCGCTGCACTTCTCCGCTTGACGTCTGCGAAAGCCTTTTTGTATCCACATTAATTGTTGTCCACGGCATCGAATTATTGTAGATACATTTAATGGAGATCGTGTGGGACGAACCGAAGCGGATTGCCAATATCGAGAAACATGGCCTCGATTTCGCCGATCTGACTTTCGAGTTCTTCCTGTCTTCCGTTGTCGTTCCCGCCAAAGATGGGCGATCCAAGGGCTCTGAGGCGCTTTCGATCATTTCGATGCGGCCCGCCCGCAAGGACGAAAGGAGTATGATCCGATGATTATCAAAGCCCGGAAAACAACCCAGTTTCAGCCTGGCCGCGGCTACTCCAAGGAGGATTGGGATGCCGTCTCCGACAATCCCCCTCTGTCCAAGGAAGAAATGGCAAGCGCCAAGCCCTTCAAGGAGGCATTTCCTGAGGTCGCTGAAAAGATGGAGAGGGCCATTGCAGCCCGCGGTCGACCCAAGCTTGATAACCCGAAGCAACCTCTGAACATCCGTCTCGATGCCGATATCATCCAGTTCTACAAGGCCACTGGCAAAGGCTGGCAGTCAAGGATGAACGATGCATTGCGAAAGGCGGCCGGCTTATAGCGCCCTCCGCAGATCTTCTCCAAAACTGGCGGCCGTCGGCGCTTAAATCTTCAAAAGCTTGGCTAGCCTTATCATCACTTTGCGGAACCACTGGCGCGCCGTGTCCTCACCGCGCGCCGCGTTCCCAATCCCAGCAACGCAGCCACGACCCAGCCACCGACAAACCCAATCGCGCCCCAAACCAGACCCGAAAAGCTAACCGGCACACCCGGCACAAAGTCGCGCCAAGTATTGGCGAACACCACATCGTCCGGCTCGCCTAGCAGCACGAAGGGCTTGGCGACCGGGGCGGCGGTGCCGAGTTTCAGTTGCTGCGCCAGCAGCGTCTCGTAGCGCGTGATCGTGCTCTGCATCGAGACGCCGCGGTCGCGCAGGAAATCGTCGGAGGATTGCGCGTAGGTGTTCAGCGCCTGTTGGCGATCGAGGTGGTGGTCGGCTGCCTGCCTGTTGAAATCCTCGACGATGACGCGCAATTCGTCGATCGCGCCGCCGATCCGCTGGCGGTATTGCTGGGCAAATTCCGGCGCCTGCGAAAAGACCGTGCCGCCGGCAAGCCCGGCGACGATGGCGATGATCCTTGCAATCGGTCCCATTCTCGATGCCTCCGGCGCTTCTCTGCGGTAACGATCCGCGGCCGCAAAGGTTTCTCTTCGACACAATCGGTAACGCTATGTGATTGAACCGACAGCGCTTCCAGCGAGTTGCTCCCCTGACCAATGAGTTGCTCCAATGAGCAACTGAGAAAGAGAGGCTTGTCATGAAACAGATTATTCTTGCCTGCACGCTTGCTGCCGCATCGATCTTTTCCGCAATGCCGTCCCAGGCGGCCAGTGTGACGATCACCACGGGTGATGAGCGCCCGTACTACCGTGATTCGGAACGTCCCTATTACCGCCATCACAGCCCCTATTACCGCCACGATATGCGGCGTTACGTTTCCCGCGACTGCTTTACCAAGACGGAAAAAATCCGCCGCCACGGCCATACGGTCATCAAGGAAACCAGGGTCTGCCGATAGGCGATCCACGCACGAAGCCCGGCTGAACCGCCGGGCTTTTCATTTGATCTGTTGATGCGGAACTTCGCTATATCGGCCGCGTTATTCGGCAAAAGGAGTAAGCGTCATGCGTATCAAGATGACTCTTCTGGCAATCGCCTATGTCGCCGTCAGCGCCGTCCTGCTTGCCATTGCCTATCAGCCGCATGGGCCGGTGTCCCTGCAGAAGACGGATCGCCTGGCAGGTTCGTCCTTCCTGGTCGAGCGCTTCGCCGGTTGACCGGCTGAGCGCTGATTGAGAGATAACGGTGCGTCAGTGCCGCTCATTGAGCGGAGGCCCGCCGAGCAGGATCCGGTTTTGCACCGAATGTACGCCTTCGACGGCCCTCGCAACCGCGGTTGCCCGTTCGATCTCGCCGACGGTACCGACCTGACCGGTCAACACGATCTGATCGTTTTCCATCGTCACTTCGACATCTGATGCATCGATGCCGCCGGCAATCGCCAGCGCGTTGGCGACGGCCGCTTCCACCGATGCACGATTGGCAATTTCCGCTTCCATCTCGGGCTCCAGCCCATGAAATGTCTGTTCCTTGAACACCATGATCCGTTCCTCCTTAAAGTCTGCTGAGGAAACGCCCCTCGGCCGGTTTTGGTTGCAGGGTTGCTACCAGTTGAGGCGATAGCGCAGATTGACGCTGCCGGCCTCATCTTCCGAAAACGGATTGCTCACCGAGGCATCGAGATTGAGGTTCGGCAGGATCGCCTGGTTGACGGCAACCGAACTCGAAAAATCGCCGCTGGCATTGCTGATGCCGGCGCCTGCCGACAGCGAGGTTCCCGTCCAGGGATGGATCAGCTTCAGGGCCTGCGACGCCGTCACCGAGGCCTGTTTGATATCGACCGCATCATATTGCACGCTGATCGACCGGCTCGATTGCATATCGAGCGAATCCGACAGGATCCAGCTGCGCGAGCGGCTAAGCGTCAGCGCGCCGCTGCCGCGCAGCGTATCGACGCTGATCCTTGCGCCCCGCTGCGATTGGCCTGATGGCGTGACGTTTGTCCTGACGATCCTGCCCCAGAGCATTGCCTGTTCGGAATCGGGCAGCGGCGCCCCGCCTTTGGTCGAGGCGAGCGCAATATCGGCGCCGGCGCTGGTTTCCCATTCGGCCGGGAGGCGAAAGCCCATCGTCGCCTTGTAGGATCGGTCGGAGAGTTTGGCCGGCGACCAGATCAGCAGGTCATCCGCCCTCGCCGCAGGGGCGAGCGAGAGGAGGATGGCGAAGAGAATGCAGGCTGCTTTGGCTATCGTCATGAAATCCAACATTTTCACGGACACGGGGGCCGCAGCGCACAAAGATGCGCGCACAACGAACGTGATGGGGGATTGCGGCCAAGCCGCCCATCCCGGTTTCATCCTCGGTTTTAATGTTTGGCCGGAAAGGCCCGCGGCACCTTAGTGCCTTTTCTCGATGGACGCCGCAGCGTCCCGAATTGCCTCTGCGACCGCGAACGGCGCGACGAATTCGAATCCGCCGGCAACGTCACAAGGATCACATCCAGCCGCAGCTCTGTAAACCCCTTGAGGGATGAAATCTGCTGCACCGCACACTTGCCGCCCCCTGCAAAGCCTAGTAGAGCCTGAGCCTACGAGAGAAATTTTCGCGAAATTGCAGATAATGACCGGCAAAACCGCGCCGCGGCGCCTCAGCATCTTCGGCTCGACCGGCTCGATCGGCCAGAACACCCTCAATGTCGTCGATCACCTGGGCGGGCGGGAGAATTTCGAAATCTCCGTACTAACAGGCAACGGCAATGTCGAATTGCTGGCCCGGCAGGCGAAAACCTTCGGCGCGCGGATGGCGGTGACGGCAAACGACCGGCATTACGAGGCGCTGAAGAGCGCGCTTTCCGGCAGCGGCATCGCCGTCGCATCCGGAAAATCCGGCCTGATGGAAGCGGCCGACCGGCAAGCCGACTGGGTGATGGCGGCAATCGTCGGCACCGCCGGCCTGGCGCCGACGCTGGCAGCAGCAAAGCGCGGCGCCGATATCGCCCTTGCCAACAAGGAATGCCTGGTCTCGGCCGGCGATCTGTTCATTGGCGCGATCCGCAAGGGCGGCGGCAGGCTGCTTCCCGTCGACAGCGAACACAATGCGATTTTCCAGGTGCTTGAGGAAAATCAGCGCCATGCCATCGAACGGGTCGTGCTGACGGCTTCGGGCGGCCCCTTCCGCACCGCCTCGCTGAAGGAGATGGCGGGTGTGACGGCGGAGACCGCGCGCGCCCACCCGAACTGGTCGATGGGCCTGAAGATCTCGATCGACAGCGCCTCGATGTTCAACAAGGCGCTTGAGATGATCGAAGCCCGGCATCTGTTCGGCCTGACGCCCGAACAGATCGAGGTCATCATCCATCCGCAATCGATCATCCATTCGATGGTCGGCTATACCGACGGTTCGGTGCTGGCCCAACTCGGCGCCCCCGATATGCGCACCGCAATCGGTTATGCCCTGTCCTTTCCGCGCCGGCCGAACCTGCCGATCGAGCGGCTGGATTTCGCCAAGCTCGCAAGACTCGATTTCGAGGCGCCGGACGAGCTGCGCTTTCCGGCCTTGCGGCTGGCGCGCCTGGCGATGACGCGCGGCGGCGTTCAAGGTGCTGTGCTGAACGGCGCCAAGGAAGTGGCGCTCGAAGCCTTCATCGAAGGGCGGCTGCCCTTCCTCGCCATGGCCGAGATCACCGAAAGGGTCATGGATGATCTGGCCGGCCTGCCGCCGGCTGAAGACATGGACGATGTCTTCGCCGCCGACCGGCAGGCCCGGCAAAGGGCGGCGGATCTGATGAAATTGGAGATCGCCGGCTGAAGCTTACCGCAGCCGGTTGCCAGCCTCGTCGAACAAGCGGCAATCCGCCGGTTCGAACAGCAGGCCGACCTGCTCGCCCGCCGCGATGCTGATCGGTGAGCGGTGCTCGACGGTCAGCGACTGGCCGTCGGCGAGCTGGCAGTAGAGATATTGCGTTCCCCCGAGATATTCCGAGAAATCGACCGTGGCCGTCAGCTTGCCCGACCGATCGGCCGCCACCTTCAGATGCTCCGGCCGCAGACCGAGCGTCACCGCGCCTCCGGCCGGCCGGCCCGAGTTGATCAAGGCGGTTTCGATGTGGGAGCCGGCAACTTCGACCAGTCCCCCCTCGCCGCAGCGGGCATTCAAGAGGTTCATCCTCGGCGAGCCGATGAAGCCCGCCACGAAGGTATTGGCGGGATCTTCGTAGATCTGCCTTGGCGTTCCGGCCTGCTCGACGCGGCCGTCGCGCAGCACGACGATCTTGTCGGCGAGCGTCATCGCCTCGGTCTGGTCGTGGGTGACATAGATCATCGTATTGCCGAGTTCGCGGTGGAGGCGGGCGATCTCGATGCGCATCGAGACGCGCAGCTCCGCATCGAGATTGGACAGCGGCTCGTCGAACAGGAAGACATCGGGTTTGCGCACGATCGCCCGGCCGATCGCCACGCGCTGCCGCTGGCCGCCGGAAAGCTGTCCCGGCCGCCGGTCGAGAAGATGGTCGATCTTCAGGATGGCGGAGGCAGCCTTCACCCGCGTCTCGATCTCGGCAGCTTGGGTGCGCGCCATCTTCAGCCCGAAGGCCAGATTGTCGCGCACGCTCATATGCGGATAGAGCGCATAGGACTGGAAGACCATGGCGATGCCGCGCTCGGACGGATCGAGATCGGTGACAACGCGTCCCTTGATCTCGACCTCGCCGTCGGTCACATCCTCGAGGCCGGCGATCATGCGAAGCAGCGTCGATTTTCCGCAGCCGGACGGGCCGACGAAGACGACGAATTCGCCCTCTTCGATCGTCAGGTCGATCCCGTGGACCACCTGCAGATTGCCATAGCTTTTGCGCACGTCCTGGAGCACGACGCTCTTGTTAGCCATACCGTTCGTCATCCCCAAACGACCTACTTGTCCGACTGGACCCAGACGAGCATCTCTCCGGGCGCGCGGTTGTCCCAGAGATGATAGGGCACGAAACGCGCGGTGGCGACCTGCCTTTGAGCCGGCGCATTGCGGTAGAGCGGTGTTCCCCAGTTCGACGTCTCCTCGCGCTCGACCTTGAGATCGAGGGCGACGGCATCGTTGAGATCCTTCAGCACGACGGTTTCGGCGGCCGGAAGTTCGCGCGGCAGAACGATGGCGTTGAGATCCTCGCCATTGTCGGTCGTCTCGACGCAATAGACCAGGGGCCCGCGCATCAATGCGACACGGCCGGCATCCTGGCGCACCTTCGGATTGGCATATTGCGGGCGCAGCGAAAGCGGCAGGGAAAGGGCGACACGATCGCCATCGACCCACTCACGATCGATCCTGGCATATCCGTCGCGGATATTGGCGGCAAGATCGAGCATCTCCCCATTGACGCTGAGGGTGGCGCCCTCGGCCCAATCGGGAATGCGCAGCGACAGCGCGAATTTGGCCGGCGTCTTGAGCCTGGTGGTGAAGGCGACTGCGCCATCCCACGGATAGTTGGTGGTCTGCGCGAGTTCCACGTCGGCGCCGTTGGCAAGCTTCAACCGGGCGGTGCTTTCGCCGTAGAGATGCACGGCGATCTCATCGTCGGCAACGGCATACATGTAGGAACCGATCGAGGTCACCAGCCGGGCGATATTCGGCGGGCAGCAGGGGCAATGGTGCCATTTCCACCGATGATGCTTGCCGGCACTTTCGAGCGGATTGTCGTAGAAGAAGGTCTTGCCGTCGGTGGAAAGGCCGGGCAGCGCGCCGTTATAAAGCGCCTGCTCCATGATGTCGGCGTAACGCCGGTCCGGACCGCGCCCGAGCATGCGGCTGGCCCAGAATACTAGGCCGACAGAGGCGCAGGTCTCGGCGTAGGCCGTGGCGTTCGGCAGGTCGTAATAGTCGGTGAAACCTTCATTCGAGGCGGCCGGGCCGATGCCGCCGGTGATGTACATCTGCTTGGTTGTGAGGTCGTCCCAGAGCGTTTCCAGCGCCGCCGTCAGGCTGTCGTCCTTATATTCGGTGGCGATATCGGCCATGCCGGAATAGAGATACATGGCGCGCACCGCATGGCCGACGACCTTCTTCTGCTCGCGCACCGGCTGGTGCGCCTGGCCGTACTCATAGGTCTTCTGATGGAAGTCGGCAGCGCTCCGGCCGTCGCGAGCGGCTTCCGCCGTGAAGAAATGCGGCTCGGTGCCGCGCTCGTCGATGAAGAATTTCGACAGCTCGAGATATTTCTTCTCGCCGGTGACGCGGGCGAGCTTGACCAGCGCGAGCTCGACCTCCTCATGGCCGCAATAGCCCGGCAGCTGGCCCTCGCCATGGCCGAACATGGTGATCATGTAATCGGCAAAACGGCACATGATATCGAGCAGCTTGCGCTTGCCGGTCGCCTGATAATAGGCGACGGCGGCTTCCATCAGATGGCCGGCGCAATAGAGCTCGTGATGGTCGCGCAGGTTGGTCCAGCGGCGGGCCGGCTCGACGCGCTGGAACCAGGCATTGAGATAACCGTCCTTGTCCTGCAGCCTCTCATACATGTCGATGATCTCATCGGCGCGCGCTTCCAGCTTCGGGTTCGGCCGGCGATAGAGCGAATAGGCGATGGTCTCGATCGACTTGCCAAGATCGGAATCCCAGAACATCTGCGTGGTCCCGCCCCAGGGCTGAATGGGAATGACGACGCCGGGGCTCGGCTGGTTGACATCGATCGCCTTCAGCATGCCGGCCTCGACGCAGCGGTCGAGCAGGGTTTCGGCGGTGGAATTGCAGACGGCGTCCTGCCATTTGCCCCAGAAGCCGCCGAGTTCCACATCGGGAACGGCGACGGGACGAAACTGGCGGTCGTTGCTTGATTTGGTCATGGCTGGACTTTCCCTATGATCATTTCACGGCGCCGGCCATCAGCCCGCGCATGTAGTAGCGTTGCAGGAGCAGGAAGACGATCAGGCAAGGGATCGTCATGACGACGACGCCGGCCTGCACCGCTCCCCAGTTGATGGCGCCGAGCCGCCCGGCGCGAACCGCCGTCATCAGCACCGGCAAGGTGTATTTCTCATTGCTGGAGAGCAGCACCAGCGCGGCGAGAAACTCGTTCCAGGCATTGAGGAAGGCAAAGATCGCCACCGTCGCCACACCAGGCAGCACCAGCGGCAGCAGAACGCGGGCCAGAAGCCGGAGGTCGCGGGCGCCGTCGATGCGTGCCGCCTCTTCGATCTCCTTCGGTACCGCATCGAAGGCGTTGCGCATCATGAAGACCGAGAAAGGCAGCTGCAGCGTCACATAGACGAGCGTCAGCCCGATGAGCGAATTGTTGAGGCCGAGCTTGGCCAGGATGATGAAGAGCGGCGTCAGGATCGACTGGAACGGGATCATCAGCGTGGCGATGATCAGCACGAACAGTGCATTCTTCATCGGGAAGCGATACCGCGAGAAGCCGTAGCCGGCGAGCAGGCTGACGGCGACGGTCAGCACCACGGTGGCGACCGAGACGAACAGCGAATTGATCATGTGCCGCCAGATGCCGGCGCCGAACGTATCGAGCAGCGCATAGGCGTCGAAGCTGACGCCCGATGTCGGCCATGGCGGCAGCGGCGGCAGGCTGGCTTCGGTCCCCTGGCGGAAGGAGGCGAGCAGCGTGATCGCAAACGGCGCCAGGAAGAAGATCGAGATGGCGATGCCGGTCAGATGATAGGCGGATTTTACGCGGATGGCCTTACGGGCGCGGCGTTCCCTCGAGGTGCTCATGGACGCTCCTCCCCGACGCGCAGCAGCCAGAGCTGCACGATGCTGATCGCCACCAGGATGGCGAGAAGCACGATCGACAGGGCTGCGCCGTAACCGAGATTGAACGACACGAAGGACTGGTTGAAGATGTAGTAGACCACCGAGATCATCTTGTTCTGCGGCCCGCCCGAGGTCATGATGTAGAACTGGTCGAAGGCGAGGATCGAGCCGGTGACCGAGACGATCAGCGCCAGCGCGATCGTCTTGCGCATCAGCGGCAGCGTCAGATGCCGGAAACGCTGCCAGCGGCCGGCGCCGTCGATGCGGGCCGCCTCCGTCAGTTCGGACGGAATGGCCTGCAGGCCGGTAAGAAGAATGATCATGGTGAAGCCGGCGATCTTCCAGACCACCATCACGACAATGGTCAGGAAGGCGGTGTCGAAGGTCGCCAGCAGATTGGGGCTCTTTTCCAAAAGACCGAGCGCTTTCAGGGCCGGGCCGATGAAGCCGCTATCGACATTGGCAAGCCAGACCCAGAGCAGCGAGGCGGTGGCAAGCCCGACGACGACGGGCAGGAAGATGATGGTGCGATAGGCGCTGACGAACTGCCGTTCCTTCTCGACGAAGATGGCGAGCGGAAAGGCGACGGCGAAGATGGCGATGGTGACGATCACGGTATAATAGGCGGTGAAATTCAGCGCCGTCACGAAGCGGGTGTCGTTGACCATGCGGTAATAATTGTTGAGGCCGATCCAGCGCGACGCCCCCATCAGCGGCCAGTTGTGCAGGCTCATCCACCCGGTGAACAGAACCGGCATGATGAAGAAGACGATGACCAGCGCCATGGCCGGCGCGATATAGGCAAGGCCGCGCCAGTTCGATTGGCGCCGTCGCCTGCGCCGAGGCAATAGAATCTCTGAACCGGAACCGGTCATCGAAACGCTCCGCATCTGTCGGTTGGGATTGGCCGGGAAGCTGCCACCGCTCCCCGGCCGCGGCCGGGGGAGAGTTACTGGCCGCTATCGATGATCGATTGCATTTCCGACTGGGCGCTGGAAAACGCGCCGTCGACATCGTCGCCGAAGATCGCGGCGTTGGTGAAGCTTGCCCACGGGCCGTTGGCGCTGTTGATCAGGTCGTTGAACTGCAGCGTATAGGGCGTCTTGGCGACACTGATCGCCTTGAGACCGACCTGCATGCGCGGATCGAGACCTTCGAGCACCTTGTCGGCAATATCGCCGCGTGTCGGCAGGCTGCCGTATTTCGCCATGATCTTCTGGCCGTCTTCCGAATAGACATATTCGAGGAAGCCCTTCACCGCATCGATCTTCTTCGTGCCCTTGGTGATGACGAAATTGTCGCCACCGGCAAAGGACGAAGGCTTGCCGTCGACGCCGGGGATAAGCGTCACGCCGAAATTGATGTCGGGGTGCTCGGTCACCAGCGTGCCGATGGCAAAGGCGCCAAGGCTCTGCTGGCCGATCTTGCCGTTGGTGAAGGTCAGGAAGTTGGCGCCGGTATCGCTGGCCGCACCCGCCGGCACCAGGTCCTTCTTGACCATGTTGCGGTAGATATCGACGGCCTTGCGCATCTGCGGGGTATCAAGCGTCGCCGTCTTGCTGTCGGCCGACAGGATATCGGCGCCGGCACCCCAGGTGAGCGGCGTGAAGGTGAAGATCATGCAGCCGCCGCAGCCGCCGCCGGAGAAATAAAAGCCGTAGGTATCGTCACCCAAGGCCCGGATCTTCTCGGCATTGGCGGTGATTTCATCCCAGTTGGCAGGCGCCTTTTCCGGGTCGAGACCGGCCTTCTTGTAGAGATCCTTGTTCCAGGCAAAGACCGACGTCTCCACCGAGAGCGGCAGGCCGTAGATCTTGTCCTGATAGGTGCCGAGGCGGACATGCGAGGGCGACAGCGAGTTGAAATAGGGCAGCGATTTCGCCCAGTCTGTCAGATCCTCGAGCTGGCCGGCCGCGGCAAAGGCGGGATTATAGATCAGGTCCATCGACAGGGCATCGGGCGCCTGTCCGCCGGCGATCGCCGTCGCATATTTCTGCACCAGTTCGGAGAACGGCACTTCGGTCATCACGACCTTGTTCTCATGGCCGGAATTATAGGCTTCGACGACCTTCTTGAAGGCGTCGCCGATGCCCGAACGAACCCACATTTCGACATTTTCAGCCGCCGACGCAGCCGAAAACAGGCATAAGCTAGCGATGCTGGTCGCCGCCAAAAGACGCTTGATCATGACACTCCTCCCGATATGGCGCATCTCCCTGCGCCTTTTGCTCATTCCCTAGATTTCATTCCCTTAATCATTCGGGGTCTTGCCCCCGCATGACTGCCGGACGATCAGCCGGCACGGCAATTTCCTCACGCCCGGCTCGACAGGCCGTCCTTCCGCAAGCGCCAGCACCGTCAATCCGGCCTGCCGCCCGAGCTCCTTCAACTCCATATCCACCGTCGTCAGCGGCGGCCGCGTCTGGGCCGCGACAATCTCCCAATTGTCGAAGCCGATCAGCGAGACGTCCTGCGGCACCTTGACGCCGCGCTCGCGCAGCGCATCGGCGGCACCGCGGGCGATCTGGTCGTTGCCGCAGAACAGCGCATCGGGCTTTTCCCCCGGCCTCTTCCAAAGCTTCTCGACCGCCTCATGGCCCCAGCTTTCCGACCAGACGCCGTAAAGCACCGGCTCGCGGTGGCCTGCCACCTCGTGATAGGCGCCGGCGCGTTCCCGCACCGAGAAGAAATCCTCCGGCCCGGTGATATGGGCAATCCGCCGCCGCCCGATCTTGGCGAGCCATTCCACCGCCAGTCTTGCGCCCTGTTCGTCGTCCGAACGAAAGGTAACGCTGTTCTGCGTCCCCTCGGTGAAGGCGTAGACGACAGGCACATGCAAATTCGACAGGTCGACCGGCAGGCGCCGGTCCAGCCGCTTTCCCGTGGCGATGATGCCGTCGACCTGCTTGTCCAGCATCGCATCGACATGGATCTGGGCGAGCGCCGGATCGTCTTCGATGGCGCACAGGAAAACCGAAACGCCGTGATCGACGAGCGCGTCCGAAATACCCGCCATCACGGGCAGCGTGAAACGGCCGTAGGTGTCGTTGGTCAGCAGCCCGATCGTGAAGCTACGCTTGCTGAGAAGACCTCTTGCCAGCGCATTCGGCCGATAACCGATTTCGCCGGCAATGCGCTTCACCCGCTCGCGGGTTTCCGCGCCCATCCGGCCGGTGTCGTTGAGCGCCTTCGACGCGGTCGAGATGCTGACCGCGGCCGCCGCCGCCACCTCATGGATGGTGATCCTGCCTCTTTTTCCTCCCGATATGTTCAGACCGTCCTCCTTCTGAAGTGGCTTGAGAAAAGCTTTTACCAACCGTTATGTCAAGTGAGAAAAGGTTTTCTCATTTTGCGCATGCGTAGTCGGCGGAGGGGCGGTCGGCGGCAAGGGGAAAACGCAGAGAAGGAGCCACGCGCATCGGCGGACCGGTTGCGGCGCATCATCGGCATCGAGCCGGCGCCGAACGGATGATCTGGGTCAGGATAGGGAAGGTTGGCCGGCCGGAGAGGCGCACAGCCGATCACCGTCAGGACCTCCAAGGGAGGTCCTGAATGGCGCGGTCATCGAAAAATCAGGCGACGTGTCTTGCCAGCGCGCAGCGCGACCAGAGCGAATGCAGCGCCTCGACCAGATGGGCGATATCGGCATCCGAATGCAGCGGCGTCGGGGTGATGCGCAGGCGCTCGGTCTTCTTCGGCACGGTGGGATAGTTGATCGGCTGGACATAGACGCCGCAATTGTCGAGCAGCAGGTCGGAAATCCACTTGCACTTGGCGGCATCACCGACCAGCACCGGCACGATATGGCTCGGATTGGGCACATGCGGAATGCCGCTCTGGTCGAGCAGCATCCGGAGCTTGCGCACCCGGTCCTGATGGCGGGCGCGCTCGAACTGGCTGACCTTCAGGTGCTGGATCGAGGCGACCGCACCGGCGGCAAGCGCCGGCGGCAGCGCTGTGGTGAAGATGAAGCCGGAGGCAAAGGAACGGATGAAATCGCAAAGCGCTGAAGACGCGGCAATATAACCGCCCATCACCCCGAAGGCCTTGCCAAGCGTGCCCTCGATGACGGTCAGCCGGTCCATCAGCCCCTCGCGCTCGGCAATGCCGCCGCCGCGCGGGCCGTACATGCCAACCGCATGCACTTCATCGAGATAGGTCATCGCGCCGTATTTGTCGGCGAGGTCGCAGATTTCCTTGATCGGGGCGATATCGCCGTCCATCGAATAGACGCTTTCGAAAGCGATCAGCTTCGGCGCCTTCGGATCGGCGGCCTTAAGCTTGGCTTCGAGATCGGCGACGTCATTGTGCTTCCAGATCACCTTGTCGCACTTGGCATGACGGATGCCCTCGATCATCGAGGCATGGTTCAGCGCGTCGGAGAAGATGATCAGGCCGGGGATCTTGGCGCCAAGCGTGCCGAGCGCTGCCCAGTTGGACACATAGCCCGAGGTGAAGATCAGGGCTGATTCCTTGGCGTGCAGATCGGCAAGCTCAAGCTCAAGCATGACGTGATAGTGGTTGGTGCCAGAAATATTCCGGGTGCCTCCCGCACCCGCGCCACAGTGGTCGATGGCGTTTTTCATCGCCTCGATCACCTTCGGGTTCTGGCCCATGCCGAGATAGTCGTTGGAGCACCAGACCGTGACTTCCTTTTCGCCATCGGCGGTATGGCGCGTCGCGCGCGGAAAATTGCCGCGGTGACGCTCGAGATCGGCAAAAACGCGGTAACGGCCCTCGGCATGAAGCCCGTCCAGTTCGTTTTTGAAAAACGCTTCGAAATCCATGCAGGTGCTCCAGTATCGCGCGGCCGTTCTTGCCGACCGGACGTCCGCGCGTCAATGCTTACCCTTTGCTTTAACATCAACTGCGGCAAAAGGCCCAGTTTTTTGAATGATTCCAGATAAAAAATCTGCGAGTTGTGATCAATGAAATTGATGCCGCGGAACGCCGCCTGGTTTGCGATCCCTGCATAGGACGACGATAGCCACATCGCAAAAAAATCGGCGCAACAGTGGACAACCCTTTCTTCCGACATAGTTTTCGCTCTAGTCTGACGAAAAATAAAAAGGGACGGCCTCTGCCCGCTGGGCAACAACCTCGGAGAGAAAAGATGAAAAAAGCTGTCATACTCGCATTGATCGGCCTGTCGATCGCAAGCTGCACGCCGACTCAACAGGGCGCCGGCATCGGCGCTGCATCAGGTGCGGTCATCGGCGGCGCAGTCACTGGCAACGTCCGCGGTGCAGCCGTTGGCGCCGCGATCGGCGGTGTGTCCGGCGCCCTTATCGGCAGCGTCGCCGAACAGCCCGGCCAGTGCTACTATCGCGACCGCTACGGCCGCCGCTATATCGATACCTGCCCGCGCTGATACCGCTGGCAAACCGGTAAACACAGGAAATCCCGGACACACCTCCGGGATTTTTTGTGCTAAATTAGTGCGCTGGCAATTTAAAATGGTACACCCCGCGCGATTTTGCCGCTAAGCTGTTCACGGCTGGGCAACGAAGCTTCATTGAAGACCTAACCAAAAGCAGCGTATGCGGATTAGAGGGACAGGCCCGAAAACAGGTACTGCGTATCGGCGAACAGGCACCATGATGGTGGTCGCAGCAGCAGCTGCGTTCTCACCGGTCCTGATCGGCGACGCTTACGCCTTCAAGCTTTTCGGCATCACCATTTTCGGCAAGGACGAGGACGAAGCGCAGCAGGTGCCCGATCCGGTGCGCTATAACGTCGATCTCAAAGCCGACACCGCCGATCCCGACCTGAAAGAAGCGCTGCAAAACAGCTCCCGCCTCCTCAGTGACCAGAAGCTGCCGGTTTCCGGCGACCTCGGCGTCGTCGTCAAAGCGCGCGACGACCGCGAGCGGCTGATCGCAGCTCTTTATGAAAAGGCCCGTTACGGCGGCGTGGTAACGATCACCATCGACGGCAAGAATATCGACGAGCTGCCGCCCAATCCGACATTCGACCGGTCCGGGCCGGTCCCGGTCACCGTCGACATAAAGCCGGGCCCGATCTTCAAGGTCAGGGAAGTGCAGTTCGGCGGCGATGCAGCAAACCACAATCCCGCCGATTACGATCTGGCCCCGGGCGCCCAGGCCGGCTCGCTTGCCATCATCAAGGCCGGCGACAAGATCGTCGAGCAGCTAAAGAGCGAAGGCCGGCCCTTCGCCAAGCTCACCGAACGCAAGGTCGTCGCCGACCACAGGAGTGACACCGTCGATATCGTCCTTGCGGCCGAAGGCGGCCCGGTCGCCCCGATCGGCGATGTCGGCGTCACCGGCGAAAAAACCGTCAAGCCGGGGTTCATCCAGCGTTATTCCCGGCTCGACAAGGGCGAAGCCTATTCCCCGGAAGCGCTGAAAAAAGCCGGCGAGCGGCTTCGCGCCCTTGGCGTCTTCTCAAGCGTCACCATCCACGAAGGCGATGCGCTGGCGCCGGATGGTACGCTGCCGATGACGATCGAGGTTTCCGAAGGCAAGCAGCGCTATTTCGGCGTCGGCGCCCAATATTCCACCACCGACGGCTTCGGCGTCCAGGGCTATTGGGGCCATCGCAACCTGTTCGGCGAAGCCGAAACGCTGCGGATCGAGGGATCGGTGTCGCGGCTCGGCGAAACCACCGATGTCGGCAGCCTCGACTATTCCGCCGGCATCCTCTTCACCAAGCCCGGCGCCTTCTTCCCCGCCGCCACGCTGAAGGCCGGCATCGTCGCCAAGACCGAGAATCCGGATGCCTATAATGCGACGCTCGTCACCGCCTCGCTCGGCCTCTCCTACGAGCTGACCGACCGGGACACCGTCTCGGCAAGCGGCGAGGTCAGCTGGGAGCGCGATGACGACGCCTTCGGCACCAACGACTACCTGACCTTCACCCTGCCGCTTCAATATGACCGCGACGCCCGCGACGACAAGTTCAACCCGACGGAAGGCTATCGCGCAACATTTTCGGCCAAGCCCGGTTACGAGATCTTCAATGCCACGCCCTATGCGGCATTCCAGGGCTCGATCTCCGGCTATCTGCCCTTCGGCGCCGAGGATGGCATGGTGCTGGCCGGCAAGGTCGCCGCCGGCGTCCTGATCGGCGGCGGCGGCATCGAGAATATTCCGGCCACGCAGCGCTTCTTTGCCGGCGGCGGCGGCTCCGTGCGCGGATACAGCTTTCAGGAAATCTCGCCCTATAACGATAATGGCGATCCGACAGGCGGCCGCTCCTATGTCACCGGTTCGCTGGAAGCCCGCATCAAGATCACCGACACGATCGGCATTGTGCCCTTCATCGATGTCGGCACCGTATCGGACAGCACCTTTCCCGGTTTTTCGGATATCCGCGCCGGCGCCGGCGCCGGAATACGATATGCCACACCTTTCGGCCCGCTGCGGCTTGATTTTGCCATGCCGCTGAACAAGTACGAAGGTGGCACAGATTATGGAATCTACGCCGGCATCGGCCAATCCTTCTAGAAGGGCCGATATCGATTTGTGAACCATCGTGAAAACGGGGTAGTGTCCGCGCCGATGCAAATGCTGGCAAAAATCGTCAACTGGTTCCTGCGGCTCACCGCTTATGGTGTGGGCGCCATCTTGATTCTTGCCGTCCTGGCACTGGCGATCTTCGGCTTCACCGCCTTTGGCGCCCGCATCGTTACCGAAAAGATCGCCTCGACGCTGTCCAACCGCGATATGACGATTACCGTGCGTGAACCGCAAGGTCTTTTGACCGGCGGGCTTCGCGCCGCCGAGATCACCGTTTCCGACACCAGGGGCGTCTTTGCGGAAATTCACGGCATCGCCATCGACTGGAACCCGCTGGCGCTGCTGACCGGAACCTTCCATGCCAAACGCTTCGAGATCGAAGCGATCGACGTGCTGCGCAAGCCGGCGCGCACCCTGCCCTCGCGGCATGCAGCGGAAAATGCCGGCGGTTTCAGTCTTCCGATCAAGGTCGATATCGACCGCGTCGCGCTGCCCGACATCAAACTGGCCGAACCCTTTGCCGGGCGCGCCTTCGCGCTCGCCGCCGAAGGCAGCCTGTCGGCAAACCGCGATGGCGGCGAGGCAATCGTCAATGTCCGCCGTCATGCCGTCCCGGATGCCCACCTTGTCGCCGATATCGCCTATGCGCCGGCGGAAAACCGGCTGCGGCTGAAAGCGCAGCTTGCCGAACCGAAGGGTGGGCTGCTGGCAGGCTTTCTCGGCCTGCCCGACAATCCCGCCGTCAACATCGATCTCGACGGCCAGGGACCGATATCCGACTGGAGGGGCAAAGTGCAGGCCGCTCTCGACGGCCAGCAGCGCGCCGCGATCGAGGCCCGGCATCAGATCAGCGCGGACGGCCTGCATCACCTCGACCTCAAGGGCGGCGGTGACCTGAGCTCGCTGCTTCCATCGGCATTCCGGCCGCTTTTTTCAGGCCAGACCAATATCGATCTGGCCACAACCTTCGACGACCACGGCAAGATCGATATCCAGACCGGCAATATCGCCACCGGCAGCGTCGTCATCGCCGCCTCGGGCACGCTCGATCCGGCCGGCAACAACAGCCTGAACGCCAACCTGCTCGGCACATCGGGGCCTGTCGATTTCCGCTGGCCGCTCGCCGAAGGCGAAGCGCGCTTCCTGATTTCAGGCCTCAACCTGGCCCTGACGGGCGATGCCCAGGCGGCCCGACTGAATGTCAGCGGCTCGCTCGATACCGCAACCCTACCGCAAGCCGTTATCGGCAATGTCAAACTGACGGCAAAGAGCGACGCCTTCAATCTCGCCGCCCGATCCGGCAGCGTCCAGCTGCGTCTCGTTGCCGGCGACATGACCTTTGCGGAGCCGAACCTCAATCGCGCCGTCCAGGGCCCGGTGACGATCGCCTCTCCCCTGCAGATAACGCCCGGCAGCATCGGCTTTAACGGCACCACCCTCGAAAGCGCCAATATCAACGGCGGCCTGAACGGCTCCTACCGGCTGGCAGACCAGGCGCTGACCGGCAACGTCAAGCTCAGCGTCGCGCCGGCCGCCCTGCCGGTTGCGGTCTCGGGCAGGTTCGACGGACCGATCACACTCGAAAGCCAGCTGACCGGCACCATCCCGTCGAAATTCGCGCTGTCCAACCTCGTCCTGACCTCCGGCACGCTTGAGGCCGCCGGCAATGTCGCGCTCGACGGCTCGAAGGTGAATGCCGATCTTTCCGGCCGGCTGCCCGACATCGGCAAACTCATGACCGGCGCCAGCGGCGGGGCCGGGTATGCGTTGAGAGTGGGCGGCGAGCTGCCAGCCATCTCGGTGACGGCCAATCTCAAGTCCCCCAGCCTTAAAATGGCTGAGCGGACGCTCGGCAACCTCAATATCGACCTGTCGGGTCTTGCCGATCCCAAGGCGCCGCAGGGCAAGATCGCTGCAACCGGCACGATCGACGGCCAGCCGATCGCCATCAACGGCGACATCAGCTCCGCGGACGGCCGGATGCGTATTCCGGCGCTGACCGCCGATATCGGCGGCAACCGGCTGACCGGTAATCTGGAATTCTCGCCCGCCCTGGAGCCGACAGGCGCGCTGACCTTCGACTTCCCCAATATCAGCCTGCTCGCGGCACTCGGCGGGCAGAAGGCCGAAGGCGATCTCAAGGGATCGCTTGGCGTCGCCAGCGACAATGGCAAGATCGCGCTCAAGCTGCGTGCATCAGGCGCATCGATCCGTCGTGATACGCTTGCGATCGTCAAGCCGGATATCGATGTCACGGTCAGCGATCTCAGCGCCCTTGCGGCAAACGGCACGATCAAGGCCGAGGAACTGAATGCCGGGGCAAACAAGATCGCCGGCCTTTCGCTCGGTTTCACCAGGCAGCAGAACCAGACCGATTTCGATCTTAATGCCGCCTATGACGGCAACCCGGTGCTGGCCGCCGGCAATATCGAGATGGCGGATGGGGCGATCGACCTTAACCTTGACCGCTTTTCGGCAAGCCCCCGCAATATCCCGGTCGAACTTGCGGCACCGACGCAGGTCGCAATTGTCGGCGGCACCGCCAGCCTGACCGGGCTGACGCTGAAAACAGGCACCGGCTCGGTGAGCGTCACCGGTTCGGCCGGCGAGACGCTGAAGCTTGATGCCGACATTCGCGACCTGCCGGCGGCTCTCGCCAACGGTTTCGTGCCGAACCTTTCGGCCGGGGGTACGATCTCCGGAAAGATTGCCGTGACCGGAACGCCGGCCGCACCCGTCGCCGACTTCAAGCTCGACTGGAAGGATGCGACGACCGGCCAGACCAAGGGAGCCGGGTTGGCGCCGCTCGGCATCACCGCCGGCGGCAAATTCGCCGACAACAAGCTTGATTTCGACACGACGATTGGCGGCGGTGACGGCCTGTCCCTCAGGGCCGCCGGCAATGTCGCACTCGCCGACCCGAAGGCGCCGGCGCTTGATATCGACGCCGACATTCTCAACCTGCCGGCCCGCATCGCCAATGGTTTCGTTCCCGATCTCGCTGCAGCAGGCGTGATCACCGGGAAGATCTCGGCGACCGGACCGCTGTCCGCGCCGACCGCCAATTTCGATCTCGATTGGAAAGATGCCGCGACGAGCCATACCAAGCGCGCCGGCCTTGGCGACCTCGCGGTGAAGGCATCCGGTAAATTCGCCGACAGCAAGCTCGATTTCGACACGGCGATAGCAGGCGCCGACAGCCTCTCGCTGAAGGCAACCGGCAATGTCGCCGTCACCGGCACGACGATCGGCAACGTCAAGGTTGATGCAACGCTCAAAAATATCCCGGCCGGCATCGCAAACAGCTTCGTCGCCGATCTTGCTGCCAAAGGCGCGATCTCCGGAACGGTTTCGGCGGCAGGCTCGCTTGCCGCTCCCACAGCCAATTTCGACCTTGATTGGAAGGATGCTGCGACCAGCCACACCAAGCGTGCCGGCCTTGCAGACCTCGCGGTGAAGGCATCCGGTAAATTCGCCGACAACAAGCTTGATTTCGACACGGCGATAGCGGGCGCCGACAGCGTCTCGCTGAAGGCAAACGGCAATGTCGCCATAACCGGCACGACGATCGACAACGTCAAACTCGATGCAACGCTTAAAAATATCCCGGCCGGCATCGCAAACAGCTTCGTCGCCGATCTCGCCGCCGAAGGCGCGATCTCCGGAACGGTTTCGGCCGCAGGCTCGCTTGCCGCCCCGACCGCCAATTTCGACCTTGATTGGAAGGATGCTGCGACCAGCCACACGAGGCGTGCCGGCCTTGCCGCTCTCGGCCTGACCGCCTCGGGAAAATTCGCCGACAACAAGCTTGATTTCAACGCCGCGGCCAGCGGCGCCGAAGGCCTCTCGCTGAAGAGCACCGGCAATGTCGCCCTCGCCGGCACGACGGTCGAAAACATCAAGGTCGACGCCGAGATCGCCAAGATTCCGGCCAGCCTCGCAAATGCCTTCGTTCCGGATCTGGCGGCCGGCGGCACCATATCGGGCACCCTGTCCGCCGCCGGGACCCCCGCCGCACCGAATGCCGACTTCAAGCTCGCCTGGACCGATGCCGCGACCAGCCACACCAGAAGCGCTCATCTTTCGGGACTGGCGCTTGCCGCCTCCGGCCATTTCGCCGACAACCGGCTCGATTTCGATGCCGATCTCGGCGGCAAGGACGGCCTCTCGCTGAAAGCCAAGGGCAATGTCGCAACGGCAGGCACCTCGGTTCGCAACCTTGACGTCAAGGCCGATCTCGCCAACCTGCCGGCAGCCCTTGCCAACGGCTTCGTCCCCGGTCTGGCCGCCGAGGGCACGGTGTCTGGAACGGCATCTGCCTCCGGCGCCCTGCCCAAACCCGCCGTCGATTTCAAGCTCCACTGGAAGAACGCCGCAACCGCTCAGACCAAGAGCAGCGGCCTTTCCGGCCTGAGCGCGGCGGCATCCGGAAAATACGCCAATGACAGGGTCGACTTCGATGCCAACCTTGCCGGCAAGGACGGGGTGCTGGCCAAGGCGACCGGCGGCGTTACCATCGCCGGAACGGCCATCCGCGATCTTTCGATCAATGCCGATATTCCCGCCCTTCCGGCCAATATCGCCAATGCCTTCGTTCCCGGCCTCGGTGCCGAAGGCACAGTTTCGGCCAACGCCGTCACCTCGGGAACGCCTGAAAAACCGATCGTCGATTTCAAGCTGGACTGGAAGGATGCCGCAACCAGCCACACCAAGGCTGCCGGCCTCTCCCGCCTGGCACTGGCGGCGACGGGAAAATACGCCGGTGACCGGCTCGATTTCGATGCCGATCTCAGCGGCAGCGGCGGCATTGCGCTGAAAGCCGCCGGCAATCTTTCGCTCGCCGGCACCTCGATCCGCGCGGTCGATGCCACCGTGAATGCCGCCAATGTTCCGGCTGCGATCGCCAACGGCTTTGTTCCGGGCCTTGCAGCCGAAGGCGCGGTCTCGGCAACCGCAAAAGCCACCGGCGCGCTATCGGCGCCGTCAGTCGATTTCAAGGTCGACTGGAAGAACGCCGCAACCAGCCAGACAAAAGGCGCCGGCCTTTCGCCGTTCACCATCGGCGCATCAGGCAAACTTGCCGGCAACAGGCTGACGGTCGACACCAGCCTTGCCGGTGATGCCGGCATGTCGCTGAAGGGCGGCGGCAGCGTCGTGATCACAGGCAATCGCGCCCTCGACATGCACTTCAACGGCAATCTCCCTTTCGCCGTGCTCGGCGCGCCGCTTGCGCAGCAGGGCCTCGTTGCCGACGGCGTCGCCACTCTCAACCTGCAGGTTGGCGGAACGGCCGCGGCACCCGTCATCAACGGCACCGTCTCGACCAATGGCGCCAAGCTCGTCGACGTCCGGCGCAATCTCGCCGTCAACAATCTCGCGGCGACGGTCACCTTCAACGGCAGCCAGGCGGTGATATCGCGCCTCAGCGGCAACCTCGGGGGCGGCGGCACGATTTCGGCAAGCGGCACCATCGGCATCCAGCCGGCCGGCGGCTTTCCCGCCGATATTTCGATCAAACTCGACAAAGCGGTCTACGTCGATGGAACGCTCGTCGTCTCCACTGTCAACGGCACACTCGGTCTGCGCGGCCCGATCATGAATTCGACGCTGAGCGGCAAGCTTCGGCTGGACAAGACCTCGATCACCGTCCCGGAAAAATTGCCGACCTCGCTCAGGGAAATCGACATCCGCCACAAGAATGCGCCGCGGGCAGTGCTTGCGCAGCTGCGCGACGATGGCGAACGGAAACCGACCGAGAAATCCTCCACCATCACCCTTGATCTCGAAATCGACGCGCCTTCGCATATCTTCGCGCGCGGCCGCGGCATCGATGCCGAGCTCGGCGGCAAGGTGACGATCCGCGGCACGGCGGCAGCGCCGATCGTGACCGGCGGATTCACCATGCGCCGCGGCCGGCTGACCATTCTCAACCGCCGTCTGGATTTCACCGACAAGAGCCGGATCACCTTTGCCGGCGACCTGACGCCGGCCCTTGATATGGAAGCGACCTCGGCCTCCGGCTCGACGACGCTGACCGTCGACGTCGCGGGCCTCGCCACCGACCCGGCAATCACCTTTTCCTCCTCGCCGCAGCTGCCGCAGGATGAGGTGCTGGCGCAGCTGATCTTCGGCCAGTCGATGTCAAAACTCTCGCCGGTGCAGATCGCCCAGCTCGCCGACGCCGTCAGCCAGCTGGCCGGCAACCGCTCGACCTCGCTTTTCGAAGGCCTGCGCAATCAGCTCGGTGTCGACGATCTCGACATCAGCACCGATTCCAAGGGCCAGACGAGCGTCAGCGTCGGCCGTTATCTCAACGACCGCACCTATTTCGAATTGCAGCAGGGCGGCGCAGCCGGCGCCAAGGCAATCATCAACCTCGACGTCGGCCGCGGCGTCAAGTTGCGCGGTGCCGCCGGCGGCAACGGTGCCGGCGAAGCCGGTGTCGTCTACGAACGGGAATATTGAGCCGGCTTAATTCACAAGTACACGGCGGATGGCTGTCTGATTCGGACCGACGGCTGCCCCTCACCCTAACCCTCGCCCCGTAAGAACGGGGAGAGGGGACGTGCCCTGCGAGGGGCGGAGAGGTCGCGGCTATTCCCCTTCGCCCCGTTTACGGGGAGAAGGTGCCGGCAGGCGGATGAGGGGCGGGCTCGCCGATTTCACCGGCCAGGGCGTCGCGTGAAATACGCTAAAAACCCGTCTTGCTGGTCTTCAGCAGAATATTGCTCTCGGTCGAATTGATGCCGTTGATCAGCCGGATACGGCGCAGCGTCTCGTCGAAAGAGGCAAGGTCTCGATCCTCGAGCTCGGCGACGAAATCCCATTTGCCGTTGGTGCTGTGCAGGGCGCGGACCTGCGGCAGGCCGCGCAGCTGATCGGCCACCCTGTCGGCGAGCTTGCCGAGCACCTCGATCATGACGATGGCGCGCACGCCGGCGGACCGCGTCTCGTGACCGGTGCGGATGGTGAAGCCGACGATGGTGCCGCCGGCGACCAGCCGGTCGATCCGGGCGGCAACCGTTGCCCGCGAGGCGCCGGTCATCGCCGCAAGCGAGGAGACGGAAATCCGGGCATTGTGGCGAAGTGCACTTAGAAGCTCGGTATCGAGATCGTCCACGCTGATCACTTTGTCAAAATAGGTTTATCAATTTGCGCAATCATAATCCATTTCTGACACTTTTCCATCTTTTTGCCGTCAGCCCTTTATCCCACTATCAGCCAAACCGGCCTCACCACGGAGCCCTCGAATGAATGCCCAATCGCAATCTGTCACCCTTATCGGCGCGCCGCTGGAAGAAGGCTCCGGCCGCAGGGGCGCGGCCATGGGCCCGGCGGCCCTGCGCATCGCCGGCATCGATCAGACGTTGATCGAGCTCGGCCACGACGTCGCCGATCTCGGCGATCTCAGGATCGTACCGGCGATGGATCTACCGAATCATCCGAAGGCCCATAATCTGAGAATCGTCGGCGCCTTCACGCGGGCGCTCGAAAGCAGCGTCCATGACGTCGCCGCCTCCGGCCGCTTCCCGCTCATTCTCGGCGGCGACCACAGCCTTTCGATGGGCAGCGTATCCGGCATGGCGCGCTACGCCGCCGGCAAAGGCCGCCCGCTTTTCGTGCTCTGGCTCGATGCCCATGCCGATTTCAACTCTCCGGCCACTTCGCCTTCCGGCAATATTCACGGCATGCCCGTCGCCTTCTTCTGCGGCGAGGCGGAGTTCGCCGAGATCCTGCCGAGCGATCGTGCCTTCGTCGACCCGAAGAATGTCTTCCAGGTCGGCATCCGTTCGGTCGATGCGCGTGAGCGCGAGGAAATCCACGAACACGGCGTCAACGTCTTCGATATGCGCGCGATCGACGAGCAGGGCATCGGCGCCATCATGCGTGAGATCCTCGATGTAGTCGCCAAGGCGAACGGCCTGCTGCATGTCAGCCTCGACCTCGATTTCCTCGATCCCGAAATTGCCCCCGGCGTCGGCACGACGGTGCCTGGCGGCGCGACCTTCCGCGAGGCGCATCTGGTGATGGAAATGCTGTCCGACAGCGGCCTCGTCTCGTCGCTCGATCTCGTCGAACTCAATCCGTTTCTCGACGATCGCGGCAAGAGCGCCCGCGTCCTGGTGGAACTGACGGCAAGCCTCTTCGGCCGCCGTATCTTCGATCGCCCAACCCGTGCCGCATAGTAGGCCCGCCCGCCTATCGGCATCATGATCTAGAGGGGGAAGAACCATGAACACTTCGGAAAAACTGATCGCCACCGAACAGCGTCTCGGCGCCCACAATTACAAGCCGCTCGACGTGGTGCTGACCCGCGGCGAAGGTGTTCATGTCTGGGATACCGACGGCAATCGTTACCTCGATTGCCTCTCGGCCTATTCCGCCGTCAACCAGGGCCATTGTCACCCGAAAATCCTCGCCGCCATGGTCGAGCAGGCGGGAAGATTGACGCTGACCTCCCGCGCCTTCCGCAACGATCAGCTCGCTTATCTCTATGAAGAGCTCGCGGCGTTGACCGGATCGCACAAGATCCTGCCGATGAACTCAGGCGCCGAAGCGGTGGAGACCGCCATCAAGGCGGTGCGCAAATGGGGATACGAGGTCAAAGGTGTACCGGAAGGCCAGGCCGAGATCATCGTCTGCGCCGATAATTTCCATGGCCGGACGCTGAGCATCATCAGTTTCTCCACCGATCCCGACGCCCGCACCGGCTTCGGCCCCTACACCTCGGGCTTCCGCACCATTCCCTTCGGCGATGCCGAAGCCTTCGAGGCCGCCATCAACGGCAATACGGTCGCCGCCCTGATCGAGCCGATCCAGGGGGAAGCCGGCGTCATCATCCCGCCGGCCGGATACTTCACCCGCATCCGCGAGCTCTGCACCGATAACAACGTCACTCTCATCCTCGACGAGATCCAGACCGGCCTCGGCCGCACCGGCAAGCTCTTGGCGGAGGAACATGAAGGCATCGAGGCCGATGTGACGCTGATCGGCAAGGCGCTGTCCGGCGGCTTCTATCCCGTCTCGGCGGTGCTTTCCAATTCCGCGGTACTGGGGGTACTGAAGCCCGGCCAGCATGGCTCCACTTTCGGCGGCAATCCGCTCGCCTGCGCAGTGGCGCGCGCCGCGCTGAAGGTGCTGACGGAAGAGGGCATGATCGAGAACGCCGCTGATATGGGCGACTATTTCCTCGAAGGCCTCAGGTCGATCCGCTCGAACATCGTCAGGGACGTGCGCGGCCGCGGCCTGATGATGGCTGTCGAACTGGAACCCGAAGCCGGCGGCGCGCGGCAATATTGTCATGCGCTGAAGGAACGCGGCCTGCTCGCCAAGGATACGCATGACCATACGATTCGCCTCGCTCCGCCGCTGGTCATCACCAGGGAGCAGGTCGATTGGGCGGTCTCGCAGATCGAAAAGACCATAAGCTGAGGTCAATCGAGGACGAAACCTTCGCAAATCCGGTTCCCGATTTAGATTTGGGCAATACTCTTCCGCTAATGTCGTCGATAACCGTAACGATGCTGGGCCGAGCGCAAAGCCATCGCGTGGTGTGAAGGCAAAGCTCGTCCGCGCCAATGGTGGTGCGCCCGCTTCTGCCCTGGCTTACGACAGTTGGGAAGAATTCTATGACCACGATCAATTCCACTAGCTTCAGCGGCGATACGCTCGAGATCATTGCCTTCCGCCTGCATGATCAGGAATTCTGCGTCAAGACCACGACCATCCGCGAAATCCGCGGCTGGGCGCCGTCGACGCCGATCCCGCACGCGCCGGCCGATGTCATCGGCGTCATGAACCTGCGCGGCTCGGTCATCCCGATTATCGATCTTGCCTATAAGCTCGGCATGAAGAGCACCGTCGCCAACGAACGCAGCGCCATCGTCGTCGCCGAAGTTCACAGCATGGTCATCGGCATGCTGGTCGACCGCGTCTCGGATATTCTCACCATTTCGTCCAGCCAGGTCCAGCCGGTGCCCGAGGTGACAGCCTCCTTCGACCGCGCCTATTGCGAAGGCATCATCGCCTCGGAAAATGGCATGATCTGCTTCCTGAACCTCGCCAAGATGTTCAAGGAAAACGAGACGGATGAACTGGCGGCCTGATCGCCATCAAGCAATTCGTAGAGTTGAAAACCGCCCGCCCAGGGCGGTTTTTTGTTGCGCGTCTGAGGTAAATCGCCGCCTTCATCGGTATCACATCATATTATTAGCAATAGCTTTTATACGTTAAATTAACCACGTTCCTTCAGTATGGGGGTGAAGCATACGGATGATAAGTCTCCGGTACAGAGGCAGTGATAACCGGAGACCGGTTGTCCCCTGCACCGGCATACCTCGCCAGCCCCTTCGCTTCTCCAGCCGAAACAGCGCAAGCTGTGCATCTCAAAGGGACAAGAATGTTTGGTCTAGCCTCCGATTCGAAATACATTCTTGACGCCATCTCCAAATCGCAGGCGATCATCGAATTCGATCTCAACGGCAATATTCTCACGGCGAACGAGAATTTCTGCAACGCCCTGGGTTATCGCCTCAACGAGATCGTCGGCAAGCATCACAGCATGTTCTGCGAACCGGCCTACACGGCGACGCCCGAATATCGCGCCTTCTGGGCGCGGCTCGGACGCGGCGAATATGATGCCGGCGCCTATAAGCGTCTTGCCAAGGGCAACAGGGAGATATGGATCCAGGCGTCCTATAATCCCGTTTCCAAAGGCGGAAAGCCGTTCAAGGTGGTGAAATTCGCCGCCGACATCACAGCGGCGAAAAAGCAGGCGGTCGAAGATTCCGGCAAACTGGAAGCGATCTCGCGCTCGCAGGCAGTGATCGAATTCACCCCGAAGGGCGACATCCTGACTGCGAACGAGAATTTCTGCCAGGCCATGGGATATTCGCTGGCCGAAATCGCCGGCAAACATCACAGCATCTTCTGCGACCCGGCCCATACCCGCACCGAGGAATACAGCAGCTTCTGGCGGCGTCTTGCCAATGGCGAATTCATCGCCAACGAATTCGTCCGCTTCGGCAAGGGCGGCCGCGAAATCTGGATCCAGGCAGCTTATAACCCGATCGTCGATGCCGACGGCAAAGTCTATAAAGTCGTGAAGTTCGCGACCGACGTCACCCAGCGGATGAGCGCGATTTCCCAGCTCGGCGGCGCGCTGCGCCAGCTTTCCGAAGGTGATCTGACGATGACGGTGGACACACCCTTCGTCCCCTCGATGGAGCAGCTGCGCCACGACTTCAACACTGCGGTCAAAGGTCTTGCCGATACGATGAAGACCATCGGCGAGAATGCCGTTGCGATCGCCGCCGGGTCGAGCGAGATCGGTACATCGGCGGACTCCTTTTCCAAGCGGACGGAACAGCAGGCCGCGTCGATCGAAGAAACCGCAGCCGCGCTGGAGGAGATCACCACCACCGTCAACGATTCCAGTCGCCGCGCCGATGAGGCGGGCCGCCTTGTCGCCGTGACCAAGCAGGGCGCCGAGCAATCGGGCGTCGTGGTCCGCAACGCCGTCGCCGCCATGGACCAGATCGAGCAGTCCTCGCGCGAAATCACCAATATCATCGGCGTCATCGACGATATCGCCTTCCAGACCAATCTCCTGGCGCTGAATGCCGGCGTCGAAGCCGCCCGCGCCGGCGAAGCCGGCAAGGGTTTCGCTGTGGTGGCCCAGGAAGTCCGCGAGCTCGCCCAGCGCTCCGCCAAGGCGGCCAAGGAGATCAAGGCGCTGATCAATACGTCGAGCGACCTCGTCAAGAACGGCGTCGGCCTCGTCGGCCAGACCGGCAAGGCGCTCGAGGAGATCGTCACCCAGGTCGGCGATATCAACGGCAACGTCGTCGCCATCGTCGAAGCCTCACGGGAACAGGCAACCGGCCTCAAGGAAATCAACCAGGCAGTCAATTCGCTCGACCAGGCAACCCAACAGAATGCCGCCATGGTCGAGGAGAGCACCGCTGCCAGCCATAGCCTGGCAAAGGAAGCCGAAACGCTGCGGGCCCTGCTGGCACGGTTCCGCCTGCCCGGTCAGACCCGCACCCAGACCGGGCCTCAGACCGCCGGCAGGCCGGAAGCAAGACAGACAGGCTCGCCAGCGCTGCATCTCGTTTCCCGCGTCGGCAAGGCCTACGGCGCTGCCGCTGCAACGGTGCAGAGCTGGGAAGAGTTCTGAGCCACGCCCCCATAGCTCGCGATTGTTTCTGCGTAGCGAGGAAGAAGCGCGCCGCATGAGGTCCATGCGGCGCGCTTTGATATCTCACCCGAAGAGCGCGAAGGTCGCCTTCAGCGTTACCGGGCATCGCCGTGGCGTCCAGTCCGCCCGTGAACGTGCAGAAGGAACCAGTCGGCCCGGCTTTAACGTCCGCCGACTTCGCTTGCAACGTGGTGCTGGCCCCTCTCCCGCATGCGCCATTTTTGGATTACTGGGCTTGGTTTACCTGCGGCTCCGGTTTGCGGATCAAGGGAGCGGCCTGCAGCACGAGGGCATCCAGGCCGTTTTCCTCCTTGTCGAGAATCTCAAACAATTGCCGCCGCATGCGCGGCTCCCAGAATTTGTTGATATGATTGGCGACCCCTTCTACGGCCTCGCTTGCCGGCTGGCTCTTGAAGAAGGTGGCAATCTGGTTTGCCATATAGACGAGCTTGGTCTTGGTATCATGCGACATCGGCGATGCTTCCGGGCGAGATGCGGTGCGGGTGGGTGAAAATCTCGAAATCCTCGCCGCGCACCAGGGCGACGAGCGTCATGCCGGCCTCTTCGGCCGTGCGGATGGCAAGCGCTGTCGGCGCTGAAATGGCGATGAGCACGGGAGAACCGAGGATCGCCGCCTTCTGCACCATCTCGACCGAGAGCCGGCTGGTCACGGCGACGGCGCCGTTCCGGCCGTTTTCGCCGGCGTCGATGACGGCACCGCAGAGCTTGTCGAGCGCATTATGCCGGCCGACATCTTCGCGCACGGCAACCAGTCCCTGGCCGGGAAGATAGAAGCCGGCGCCGTGCACCGCCCGGGTCTCCCGATGCAGCGGCTGCGCCTCGTTCAGCAGCGAGACGGCGCGTACGATATCGGCATGCGACAGCGCCAGCGGCGATGCCGAGACATCCGGCACCGGCCGCACCGCCTGCTCGATCGATTCGATGCCGCAGAGCCCGCAGCCGACCGGCCCCGCCATGCTGCGGCGTCGTGCCCGCAACCGATCGGCAACGTCGTCGACAAGGCTCACCTGCACATCGATCCCCTGCTCGCCTTCGACGATCTCGATGGCCGCTATCTCGGTGCGTTCAGTGATAATCCCTTCGGTCAGGCTGAAACCGACGGCGAAATCCTCGAGATCATCGGGCGTCGCCATCATCACCGCATGCGAGCTGCCGCCATAGGAAAAGGCAATCGGCACTTCTTCCGGCACGATGCGGGAGCCGGAGTGCATGAGGCCGTTGCGGCGGGCGGTTTCGGGAGCACGGGCGGTGGTCTGGAAGGTCATGATGCAAATCCCTTCTTGCCAAACCACCCCCGCATTTTCACTCCGCTGCCTCGAGCTTGCCGGCGATGCGGCGCGATTGCCGTGCCTGCTCGTTATATTCCATCTGCCAGTCGCTCGGCCCGTTGGAGGGCGAAACCTGCACCGCCGTCACCTTATACTCAGGGCAATTCGTCGCCCAGTCGGAAAAGTCGGTGGTGATGACGTTCGCCTGCGTATTGGGATGATGGAAGGTCGTATAGACGACACCAGGTGCAACACGATCGGTAATCAGCGATCTCAGCGTGGTGTCGCCGGACCGGCTGACGAGCTTCACCCAATCGCCATCGCGAATGCCGCGCTGCTCGGCATCATGCGGATGGATTTCCAGCCGGTCTTCCGCATGCCAGACGACATTCTCGGTCCGCCGCGTCTGCGCCCCGACATTGTACTGGCTGAGGATGCGGCCGGTGGTGAGCAGCAACGGGAAGCGTGGGCCGGTGCGCTCGTCGGTGGCCACATATTCGGTGCGGATGAACTTGCCCTTGCCGCGCACGAAGCCATTGACATGCATGATCGGCGAGCCGAGCGGGTTCTTCTCGTTGCAGGGCCACTGCACCGAGCCCATCTTCTCGAGGTAATCGTAGGACACCAGGGCGAAACTCGGCGTCGTAGCGGCAATTTCGTCCATGATCTCCGACGGATGGGCGTAATTCCAGTCGAGCCCCATCGCCTGAGCAAGCTTCTGGGTCACCTCCCAGTCACCATAGCCGTTGCGCGGCGTCATCACTTTGCGCACCCGGTTGATGCGGCGCTCGGCATTGGTGAAGGTGCCGTCCTTCTCGAGGAAGGTCGAGCCCGGCAGGAAGACATGGGCGTAATTGGCGGTCTCGTTGAGGAACAGGTCCTGGACGACGACGCATTCCATCGCCGCAAGCCCGGCCGCGACATGTTTCGTATCGGGATCGGACTGGAGAATGTCCTCACCCTGGACGTAGAGACCCTTGAAGGAACCGTCGACCGCCGCGTCCAGCATGTTCGGAATGCGCAGACCCGGCTCGTTGTTGATCTTCACGCCCCAGAGCTTTTCGAAGATATCGCGCGTCGCATCGTCGGAAATGTGCCGGTAGCCCGGCAGCTCGTGCGGGAAGGAGCCCATGTCGCAGGAACCCTGCACATTGTTCTGGCCGCGCAACGGGTTCACGCCGACGCCTGGACGGCCGATATTGCCGGTCGCCATCGCCAGATTGGCGATCGCGATGACGGTGGTCGAACCCTGGCTGTGTTCGGTGACGCCGAGACCGTAATAGATCGCGCCGTTGCCGCCCTTGGCATAGAGCCTTGCCGCGCCGCGCAGATCCGCAGCCGGCACGCCGGTGAAGATCTCGGTCTCTTCGGGGCTGTGCGCCGGTTCGGCGACGAAACCAGCCCAGTCCTCGAATTCCGACCAGTCGCAGCGCTCGCGGATAAACGCCTCGTCATAGAGCCCTTCGGTGACGATCACATGCGCCAGCGCCGTCATGACGGCGACATTGGTGCCCGGCTTCAGCGGCAGGTGGTAAGAAGCCTCGATATGCGGCGACCGGACGATATCGGTGCGGCGCGGATCGATGACGATCAGCTTGGCGCCCTGGCGCAGCCGCTTCTTCAGCCGCGAGGCGAACACCGGATGCCCGTCCGTCGGATTGGCGCCGATGATGACGACAACATCGGACTGTTCGACGCTGTCGAAATTCTGCGTGCCGGCCGAGGTGCCGAAGGCCTGGCCGAGACCGTAGCCGGTCGGCGAATGGCAGACGCGGGCGCAGGTATCGACATTATTGTTACCGAAGCCGGCCCGGACCAGCTTCTGCACCAGATAGGTTTCCTCATTGGTGCAGCGCGACGAGGTGATGCCGCCGATCGACTCGCGGCCATACTGATACTGAATGCGGCGGAACTCCGACGCCACATGTGCGAAGGCTTTGTCCCAGCTCACCTCCCGCCAGGGATCGCTGACCTTTTCGCGGATCATCGGGTTGAGGATGCGGTCCTTATGGGAGGAATAGCCGTAAGCAAAGCGGCCCTTGACGCAGGAATGGCCGCGATTGGCCTGGCCATCCTTCCACGGCACCATGCGCACCAGCTCCTCGCCGCGCATCTCCGCCTTGAAGGAACAGCCGACGCCGCAATAGGCGCAGGTGGTAATGGCCGAATGCTCGGGCTGGCCGATCTCGATCACCGACTTCTCCGTCAGCGTCGCCGTCGGGCAGGCCTGGACGCAGGCGCCGCAGGAGACACATTCGGAATCGATGAAGGCTTCATGCGCACCCGAGGAAACCTTGGAGCCGAAACCGCGCCCCTCGATCGTCAGCGCGAAGGTGCCTTGCACCTCTTCGCAGGCGCGCACGCAGCGCGAACAGACGATGCACTTGGAGGGATCAAAGGTGAAATAGGGATTGGACTCGTCCTTCGGCGTCCATTTCAGATTGATCTCGCCATTGTTGCGCGCCCTGACATGATTGTCGCCGTCATAGCCATAGCGCACGTCGCGCAAGCCGACGGCGCCCGCCATGTCCTGCAATTCGCAATCACCGTTGGCCGCACAGGTCAGACAGTCGAGCGGGTGGTCGGAAATATAAAGCTCCATCACGCCGCGGCGAATATCCTTCAGCCGTCCCGTCTGCGTGTGCACCACCATGTTGGCCGCCACCGGCGTCGTGCAGGAGGCAGGCGTACCATTGCGGCCCTCGATCTCGACAAGACAGAGCCGGCAGGAACCGAAGGCATCGATCATGTCGGTGGCGCAGAGCTTCGGCACCGTGATGCCGGCCTCCATCGAAGCGCGCATGATCGACGTGCCCTCCGGCACGCTGATCTGCTGCCCGTCGATGGTGAGTGTCACCATCACCTCGGATGTCGAAGCAGGAGTGCCGTAGTCGATTTCATGGATGAGAGACATGGCTTGCTCCTCCGATAGATTTCTGTGTCGGTTGTGTCGAGGGATGCCCCTCATCCGCCTGCCGGCACCGCCCGGGGTCGAGCCACGCGTCTCGACTCGTCCTTCGGACCCCCGCAAGCGGGGAGAGGGTTAGGGTGAGGGGCAACTTCGAATAAAAAACCATCACTCAGCCGCCTCCGCGATCGGCGCCGGCGAAAAATCTTCCGGGAAATGCGTCATGGCGCTCATCACGGGATAGGGCGTGAAACCGCCGAGCGCGCAGAGCGAGCCGAATTTCATCGTGTTGCAGAGATCGGTGAGCAGCGCCCGGTTCTTCTCCGGCTCGATGCCATGGGCGATCTTGTCGGCCGTCTCGACGCCGCGCGTCGAGCCGATGCGGCAGGGCGTGCACTTGCCGCAGCTTTCGACGGCGCAGAATTCCATGGCGAAACGCGCCTGCTTCAGCATGTCGGCGGTATCATCGAAGACGACGATGCCGGCATGGCCGATCAGTCCGTCCCTGGCGGCGAAGGCTTCGTAGTCGAACGGCGTGTCGAACAGCGCCCGCGGGAAATAGGCCCCGAGCGGTCCGCCAACCTGCACGGCCTTGATCGGCCGTCCTGTCGCCGTGCCGCCGCCGATCCTGTCGACGATATCGCCGAGCGAAAGACCGAAGGCGGTTTCGTAAAGACCGCCATATCTGACATTGCCGGCGACCTGCAGCGGGATGGTGCCGCGCGAGCGGCCCATGCCGAAATCGCGATAGAAGGCCGCACCCTTCTCCATGATGACAGGCACGGAGGCGAGCGAGATCACATTGTTGATGACGGTCGGACAGTCAAACAGCCCTTTATGCGCCGGCAGCGGCGGCTTGGCGCGCACGACGCCGCGCTTGCCTTCGAGGCTGTTCAGCAGCGCCGTCTCCTCGCCGCAGACATAGGCGCCGGCGCCGGTGCGCACCTCGATATCGAAGGCGCGGCCCGAGCCGAGCACCGATAGGCCGAGTATCCCGGCCTGCCGCGCGATGCCGACGGCCGCAGTCATTGCCGCGATGGCATGCGGATATTCCGAACGCGTGTAGACGAAGCCCTTCGTCGCGCCGGTGGCAAGTCCTGATATCGCCATCCCCTCGATCAGCACGAAGGGATCACCCTCCATGATCATCCGGTCGGCAAAGGTGCCGCTGTCGCCCTCATCGGCATTGCAGACGATATATTTGCGGTCCCCGGCAGCATCGAGAACAGTCTTCCACTTGATCCCAGTGGGAAAGCCGGCGCCGCCGCGCCCGCGCAGGCCGGAATCAGTGACTTCCTTGACGACTTCGGCGGATGTCATCGAAACGGCCCGGCGAAGGCCGGCTAGACCACCATGCGATTCGTAGTCGACCAGCGACAGCGGATCGGTGATGCCGCAGCGGGCGAAGGTCAGGCGAGTCTGTTCCTTCAGGAACGGGAGGTCTTCAACCTCCCCGAGACAGAGCGGGTGATCGCCGCCGGTCATCATCCCGGCGTCGAACAATGCCGGCACATCCCTTGCTTTCACCGGTCCGTAGCCGATGCGTTTGCCGGCGACCTCGATCTCGACAAGCGGTTCCAGCCAGAACATTCCGCGCGAGCCGTTGCGCACGATCTCGGCATCGAGGCCGCGGGCGGCGATCTCCTGGGCAATCGCCTTTGCCACCTTTTCGGCCCCGAGCGCCAGCGCAGCGGCATCGCGCGGAACATAAATCTTGATGCTCATCGGCGCGCCTCCGCAACGAGTTCCGCCGCCAGCTGATCGTCAACCCGGCCATAGACCTCGCCGTCGAGCATCGCCGATGGGGCGCAGGCGCAGAGCCCGAGACAATAGACCGGCTCCAGCGTCACGCTGCCGTCGAGCGTCGTCTGGTGAAAATCGATGCCGAGCAGCGTCTTGACGCGCGCGGCGACCGCATCGCCGCCCATCGACTGACAGGCCTCGGCGCGACAGAGCTTCAGCACATGCCGGCCTGCGGGGTGGTCGCGGTAATCGTGATAGAAGGTCACGACGCCATGCACCTCGGCGCGGGAGAGGTTCAGTTCCTCCGCGATCACTGGCACGGCTTCCTGCGGCACATAACCGAATTCGTCCTGAACCTCGTGCAGAATGGGAAGCAGCGGCCCTTCGAGGAAGCGAAGATCGGCAATGATGGCACGAGTGCGCGCGGCAATATCGCCTTCGGCGATATGAATGGTCATAGGCAGCCCTCCCGACGGCTTGCTCGTTGCGGAATGGCGGCCTCCTCCAGCCCGAGTGCTATTCCGCCGACAGCATCTCAAGGAAGCCGCTGGCGATCAATAAAGCTATCACGTCGGTTGATAGGTTTTTCCTATCAAAGTTCCTCATCCTGCACGAGCACTCTCGCCTCATGCAGCAAGGCCGAGACGAGCGGCGTGAAGGGCTCACGATAGGGCGCCACAAGCCCGACCAGGTGATGCGCCTCCGGCTCGACGATCGGAATCATCCGGATTTCCACCGGAAAACCAAAAGATTTGGCGACATTGCGCGGCATGATGCTCGCCCAGCGGCCGGTTCGAACATGCGAGAACAGCACGATCATCGAGTTGGATTCGAGCGTCGGATGCACCGTGGCACCGGCTTCCGTCAGGTGCCGATTGATGATTCGGCGGTTCTGCATGTCGGCGGTCAATAGACAAAGCCGAAGATCGCCGACTTCCTTCCAGGTCACATTGTCGCGATCGGAGAGCGGGCTGCCGGCAGCCGTGATCAGATGATAGCGCTCGGCATAGAGCGGAACACTGGTGACACGGCCGAGCGGCTCGTTTTCGAGATAGGTGATGCCGGCATCGATTTCGAGGTTTTCGAGCATGCTCAGCACCTGCAGCGAGTTGCGCGAGACGATCGAGAAGGTGACGCCGGGATGCCGCTCCTGAAAGGGCGTGGTGATGCGCGAAAGCATAGCGAGCGCCGTCGGAATGGCGGCAAGGCGAATGTGGCCGGAAAGACCGCGGCGGGCGGCGCGCATTTCCTCGCGCATGGTGCGGGCGTCGCCGACGATGCGCCGGGCCCATTCGAGCACGCGCTGCCCCTCCGGCGTCAGCCCTTGAAAACGCGAACCGCGCTGCACCAGCATGACCCCGAGCTGATCCTCGAGCTGGCGGATCGCGGCCGAAAGCGTCGGCTGCGAGATCCCGCACTCCTCCGCAGCGCGGCCGAAATGCTTTTCATTGGCAAGGGCGATGAAGAATTCCAGCTTGTCGATCATCCGGTCTCCCGCGACATTTCGCGTCCGGCCTCATCTTCGACACAGCAACCGTGCTCCGCAAGGGAATGAATCAAGTTAAGGCGACGCGCTTTAACAGTTTTCCGCAGCGGGAAAAAGATCGAACAGCGATTCGAGGAAGGCAAGCACGCTGACATTGCCGATACTGTAATAAACCAGCCTGCCCTGACGGCGCGTGTTGACCAGGCCTTCGAGCCTCAAACGCGCAAGCTGCTGCGAAACCATCGCCTGCTGAATGCCGAGAATATTTTCGATTTCACCGACCGTCCGCTCCTGTTTCGCCAGGATACAGAGGATCAGCAATCGGGTGTGATGCGCCAAAGCTTTCAGCAGATCGCTCGCTTCATGGGCTTTTCCAGCGAGTATGTGCAAGTCCTGGCCGGTCATCCCCGGCTCCGGTTTAGGCAACGGCATTCGATATCTCGGAAGGGAGGCGATTTGGTAGATCAGCACAATAGCATATTCGCACAAACGAATTGGTCAATAGTGATGAAATGCCAAAAAAGGTCCAAGTAAATCAGCAGATAAGCTGTCCGCCATTGATCTCGATCACCTGGCCGGTAATGTATCCCGAGAGTAAGGGAGCCGCCAGAAACAGATAGGCGGGAGCGCAATCCTCGGCCGTGCCGAGCCGCTGCAGGGGGATGGATTTCCGGGTCTGCTCCAGCTTTTCTCTGGAGGAATAGCGCTCGTGGAAATCCGTCTCGATCGTTCCCGGCGAGACGCAGTTGACGCGGATGCCATCCGGGGCAAGTTCGCGGGCAAGCGCCTTGGAATAGGTCGCAACGAAGGCTTTCGAGGCCGAATAGATCGAGGAGCCGGGGCTGCCGCCGGTGAGCGCCGAGATCGAAACGGTGTTGACGACGGCGGCACCCTCGGCCGCCTTCAATGCCGGCAGCAATGCGCGCGTCAGCGCCACCACCGAGGTCTGGTTCAACCGTATGACCGCCTCATATTCGGCATCGGTCAGCGTCGCAGCGGGAAAACGGCCGAGCATGGTGCCGGCATTGTTGACGAGCACATGCACCCTGTCGAAGAAAGCGAGAACATCGTCGGCAAATTGCGCCGCACCGCCGGCGGCGGAAAAATCGGCATGCAGCAGCATCGCCCGTCTTTCCGATTCAGCCGTCAGCAGGAAATCCGGCAGGTCCCGCCCCGGCTTGCGCCCGGTATGGACGATCACCTTGGCGCCGCAATCCAGAAACTGCCGAGCGACTTCGAGGCCGATACCGCGGCCGGCGCCGGTGACGACGACATTGCGATTTTCGAACAGTCTGGGATGAAACACGAAGCCGTCCTCCTCGGTTGCGTCACTTGCCCTTAACATATGAGCACACCGACCGAAAGAAAGGCAGGCATCGATCTTTCCGGGGAAAGCCAGGGCTAAACAACCAGCTCGTTTTCGCTCTCCAGAAGCCGCGCACCCGGCCCTTCCTTGCCGAGCCGGTCGCAGGGATTGCGCAGCGGGCAGCTTTCGATCGACAGGCAGCCGCAGCCGATGCAGCCGGTCAGGCGGTCGCGCAGCAGACTGAGCCGATTGATTCGTGCGTCGAGATCGTCCTTCCATCGCGCCGACAGCGTCTGCCAATCGGCGACCGTCGGCGTGCGCCCCTGCGGCAGGGACTGGAACGCCGCCTGGATTTCCGAAAGCGGAATGCCGACACGCTGTGCCACCTTGATGATGCCGAGGCGGCGAAGCACATCGCGCCCATAGCGGCGCTGGTTGCCGCGGGAGCGGATGCTCGAGATCAAACCCTTGGTCTCGTAAAAATGCAGCGCCGAGACGGCAAGACCACTGCGCTCCGCCACTTCGCCGACAGTCAGCAGCTTGCCGAGCGGGGTTGCCGAAATCCCATCCATCGCCTCTTGACCTCAATATTGCTTGAGGTTTTATACCCTTTGCTTCTGCGGTCGTAAAGCCCGATCGATATTGCCGCCTGAGGCAGCAAGCTGCGGTCCCGTTCCCGGCAGGTACGGGCCCACCGAGGAACATCCGAGCGGGATCCCGCTCGGATGTTTCCCTCACATTAGAGCATGATGCCGAAAAGTGTGCGCGGTTTTCGGGCGACATCATGCTCTAACTCTTTAATTGAGAACAGGATTCAGATTTTAGGCCAACCGGGCCTAAAATCATCCTGTTCTAGAGCTATTCCGACCGTGCGGACGGGTTCGCAAATTTGCGGTTGCGGGAAGAAAACCCGGGTGATAGTTTCCGCCGAAATAACAGGGGAGCTCCGTATTGCCGGGGCTGAGATGTGAGGCGCAAGCCTCTGGACCCTTCAAAGCTGATCTGGGTAATGCCAGCGGAGCGAGGTTCAAATGTTCTCAGGCGCAAAAGTGTCACTCTATCCGATGTCCGGCAATGTCGTCGGCATTATTCGCGATGCCGTCAAGGCGCTCGATCCCTATCGCGACCGGCTGGACATCGAGACCGAAATCAAACGCTGATGACATCGCCGCAACCATCGGATTCGCGCCTTGCCGCGCTCCGCACCGCTCTCTACCGGGGGCTCCCCGCCTTGCTCGCGGGCTGCGCCTTTTTGGCGGCATGGGAACTCTATGTCGATCTTTCCGGCATCAAGCCTTCCATCCTGCCGGCTCCTTCGCGCATCGTCATCCAGGGCTGGCTGAACCGTGAGGCGCTGATATCAAACACCTGGCCGACGCTTGGTGCGACACTCGGCGGTTTCGCGCTGTCGCTTGCCTTCGCCTTCACCGCGTCGATCCTCATGGATTTCATGCCTTTCATGCGCCGGGCATTGCTGCCGATCTTCATCGCCAGCCAGACCCTGCCGCTGGTAGCGATCGCGCCGCTCGTCGTCTTATGGTTCGGTTTCGGCCTTTTGCCGAAGATCCTGCTGGTGGCGCTCGTCACCTTCTTCCCGCTGCTCGTCGCCCTGCTGCAAGGCTATGAATCGACCGACCGCGACATCGCCGAATTGCTGCATTCGATGAAGGCGAGCCGCTGGCGCATCTTCCGCCTGGCACGGCTTCCCTCGGCGCTGCCCTATTTTTTCGCCGGCCTGAGGATCTCGATCACCTATGCCGTCGTCGGCGCGATCTTTGCCGAATATGCCGGCGCCGCAAGCGGCCTCGGGATCTATATCCTCAACGCCAAGAACAATTTCCGTCCTGATCTCGTGCTCGCCGCCGTCGTCGTCAGCGCCGTACTGACCCTCTGCCTGTTCGGCCTGACGCTCGTCATCCAGCGCCTCCTCATGCCCTGGCAGCCAACCGCGGAGCGGCGTCGATGAGCGACAAGATGGTTGAACTGCGCAATATCTCCAAGTCCTTCGACGGCATGAAGGTGCTCGGCGATATTTCGCTCAGCGTCGCAAACGGCGAGTTCGTTTCGATCGTCGGCCCGTCCGGCTCCGGGAAATCGACGGTGCTGCGATTGCTGACACAGGCGCTTCGACCCGATGCCGGCACCGTGCTTTTCAAGGGCGCGTCGCTGGAAGGGGCGCCGCATGCCTTCGCCTTCATGCCGCAACGCGATGCGCTGATGCCCTGGCGCCGGATCATCGACAATGCGGCACTCGGCCTCGAGGTGCGGGGCATGAGCCGCCGGGCGGCCCGCGCCGCCGTGGCGCCGCTGTTCGAGCGCTTCGGCCTTGCCGGTTTCGAACATCATTATCCCTCCGAACTATCAGGCGGCATGCGCCAGCGCGCCGCCCTGCTGCGCACCGTCGTCCAGACCCAGGACATGCTGCTGCTCGACGAGCCGTTCGGCGCGCTCGACGCGCTGACGCGCACGCAGATCCAGGAATGGCTGCAGGGCATGTGGACCGAACACCGCTGGACGGCGCTGCTGATCACCCATGATGTCCGCGAGGCCGTGTTCCTCTCCGACCGCATCTATGTGCTTTCGGCCCGCCCGGCGCGTATCATCCGCGAATTCCACGTTGACCTGCCCCGCCCGCGAAGCCTTGCCGATCTCGGCTCGCCGGCGGCCCAGGCGATCGAAACCGAAATCCTGCAAACCCTGCTTCATCCGCTAGAACAGGATGATCTCAGGCCGGTCGGCCTAAAATCTGAATCCTGTTCTGATTTAAAAAGTTAGAGCATGACGTCGAAAACCGCGCACACTTTCGGCACCATGCTCTAGAGACCTGAGGAGGTCATCATGCTGCTTCTCACCCGTCGCCAGACGATTCTCGCCGCCATCGCGGCAGGCCTTGCCGGCCGCCCGGCTTTCGCCCAGTCGGCGCCCGCAAAGGCTCGCATCGCGCTCGACTGGACGCCCAACACCAACCATATCGGTATCTATGTCGCCAAGGCGAAGGGTTTTTATGCCGCCGCGGGCCTCGATGTCGACATTCTACCCTATGCCGATACCAGTGCCGGAACGCTGGTTTCGAACGGCGTCGCCGACTTCGGCATCAGCAGCGAGATCGAGGCCATCACGCAGCGCGCCGGCGGTGGTGACGTGAAGATGGTCTACGGCGTCGTTCAGACCGAAACAGCGCGCTTGATCTTCAAGGGTGGACGCGACGACATCAAGAGCCCGAGGGATCTCGACGGCAAGACCTATGGCGGCTTCGGCGGCACCTGGGAGAGCGCGCTGATTTCCGCGATGATCCGCAATGATGGCGGCAAAGGCGAGGTCAAGACCGTCACGCTCGGCACCTCCGCCTACGAGGCGCTGGACAATGGCTCGATCGATTTCACCCTGGAGATCTATACCTGGGAAGGCGTCGCCGCCGAACTGGAAAACCGGAAAATCGCCCGCTTCCACTATTCCGACTATGGCATTCCCGACGAGCAGACCACGGTCATCGTCTCCAGCGACACCTATCTTTCGGCCAATCGGGACAATGCCCGCGCTTTCATTCAGGCGACGCGGAAGGGTTATGCCTATTCCGTCGATCATCCCGACGAAGCCTGCGCGCTGCTGATAACAGAGAGCAACGGCGCGCTGATGAACGCCGAATTGGTGAAAGCTTCGCAGAAGGCATTGATCGAAGGACACTTCCTGAAATCCGAGGCCGGTGTGATCGGCACCCTCGATCCGGCCAAGGCCGATGCTATCGGCGGCTTCCTGGTCGAGAACGGCATTCTGGTCGATGCGAATGGCGCCGCACTCAAGGAGAAGCCGGACTTTTCCACCTATTATACCAACGACCTGCTGGCCTGAGCCAGCCCTGGCCTTGCCCGCCGCGGTGTTCCGCGGCAAAGTCTTGAGCTATAAGGCGAGGGACAGGATGCGACAGCAGGAGAGATTGGCCGGAGCGGACTTTCTGCGCGCGACGGCTTGTCTGCTGGTGCTTGCCCACCATCTCGCGCTCCGGCTGGATATGCGCAGAATTCCCGACGAACTGGGAACGGCTGCGCAGATCCTCCGCTTCGGCAATTTCGGCGTTGCCATCTTCTTCGTGCTCAGCGGCTTTCTTCTTGCTCATCCCTTCTGGCGCGAGCTCGACGGCGGCGGCGAGATGCCGAGCCTCCGCCATTACACGATCCGCAGGGCGGCGCGCATCGCGCCGGGCTTCTGGGTGGCCGCCACCGTCAGTTTCGTCCTCAGCCTGACGCTGCTTGCCCTGCCGCTGACGCCGGAGCTTACACTTCGCTACGTCTCCGGGCTGCTGTTCATGAGCCAGTGGCATTGGCGCACGTTTTTTCCGGTCGAAGCCGACGGACCCCTCTGGTCCATTCCCTTCGAGGTCACCAGCTATGTGCTCCTGCCGGTCTGCTTTTTCCTGCTGTTTCGCTTGCCCCGCCTCAGGCAGCGCCCGCTGCTTGCCCGCTTCGCCTGGCTGTGCGTCATCGCAGGCGTCCTCCTCGCCCATCTGCTGATCCTCACCGTCTTTCCGCTCGACGACATCGGACGCGGCTGGCAGTACGGCCTCCAGGGCGGGGCAAAGGAGTGGATGCCGAGATATAATCCGATCGGCTTCTTTGCCATCTTCGCCCTCGGCGCGCTGGCCGCCGGCATCGAGATCATGCTGAGAAGGCGGTCCTCCTTCTGGTTCGATGCCGCAGCGCTGCTCACCCTCGCCGTTGCCGGCTACCGCCTCGTCATATCGCCGGGCGGCACCCCTGAAGCTTACGGCTGGCTCGATATCCCCTATGGCTTCCCGGTCTTTCCGCTGGCAATCGCAACGGCGCTCGTTTCGCTCTGCCATTCGCAGCGCCTGGGCAGGCTGCTCGACAATGCGCCCGTCCGCTATATCGCAAAGATCTCCTTCGGCATCTATGTCTGGCAGGAGATCATCCTGATATCGATCCAGAGGCTCGATCCTGGTTCGTTCGGCGTCTCCTCGGAAATTGTCGTCACCGGCTGGCTGCAGTCCTGCGGACTGGCGGCAGCGCTCGTCCTTCTCGTCGCCAGCCTCAGCTACCACCTGCTGGAGAAACCGGCGATCGACCTCGGCAACCGGCTGACATCCCGCCAACCCAATCGGGCTACTCCTTTCAAAGTATAATCTTTGAATCGGCGCAACTACAGGCGTTAAGGTTAACGCGAAATACTCCCATTTTTGGCTTCTTTAGGGTTACGAATTTCTTTTTTATACCCATGACAAACGTTACGTGACCATGTATCTGTCTCCCGGTAGTTCAGTATCGCATCTAAACTTGTGGACCTTGCGTAATGAATGCTTTTACTTCGAAGACGAATTCACGCTTCGATCCGTCTCAGCGTCAGGACAAAACCAAGACCCTGGTTATCGCGAACTCCAACATTCGCCAGCCGGATAGCTTTTCACCTGTCGAAAGAAAGATGGCTGTGCGTCTGGGCGTGAAGCGGCTGTTCGATATCGTCGCCTCACTCAGCGCCCTCATCGTCCTGGCGCCGTTTTTTCTGGCGATCGCTCTCTTCATCAAACTCGATGATGGCGGCCCGGTCTTCTTTCGGCAGATCCGCTGGGGACTGAACGGCCGGAAGATCATGGTCTTCAAGTTCCGCTCGATGCGCGCCGAAGATTGTGATCCGAGCGGCGTTCAGCAGACCGTCAAAGGTGACAGCCGAATGACCGGTATCGGCGCACTGCTCCGACGGACCAACATCGACGAGCTGCCGCAGCTTTTCAATGTCCTCATGGGCGAGATGTCTTTGGTCGGTCCGCGCTGCCATGCAATCAATATGCGTGCGGCCGGCAGGCTCTACGAGGAACTGGTGCCGGACTACCACCAACGCCACATCATGCGTCCCGGCATCACCGGCCTGGCGCAGACACGCGGCTGGCGGGGCCCGACGGCGCGACCGTTGCAAGCCCGCGCCCGCATCGCCTGCGATATCTACTATGTCAGGAATTTCAGCCTGTTGCTCGACTTGAAGATTCTGCTGAAGACGCTCGTCATCGAGCTGCGTGGCGGCACCGGCTTCTGAGACAATCCGGCACGTCGGCAAAGCGGCCATAGCGGCCGCTTCTTCGTTTGAATCTGCCGGCGGACATTGCCCGCCGGATCCCGGGAGATGAGCAGATACAAAAAAGGCGGCTGTTGGGCCGCCTTTCATTCATTGAAAATCGATTGCGATCAATCCTGCTGGACGACGCCGCGCAGATGCGTCAGTTCCATGATGAAGTGTTCGAGCTTCGACTTGTGCTCGTGCAGCTCGGTATCCTCGAGTTCCTTGCGGGCAGCCTCGATGCGGCGGGTCAGCTCGTCCTTGTGGAGTTCCTCGACCGGTACCGCGGATTCGGCAAGCAATGTGCAGCCGGTCGGCAGGATATCGGCAAAACCGCCGAACACGACATAGTCCTGCTTCTTGCCGGAGGCCGAACGCACGCTCACGACACCCGGCTTGATCGTCGTCATCGTCGGCGCATGGTGCGCCATGACGGTCATTTCGCCTTCCGTCGCGGGAATGACGACCTCGGTCACCATCTCCGACAGCAGCAGACGCTCCGGCGAAACGAGCTCAAAGTTGAAATTGTCAGCCATCAGTGACTTACCTTCTCGGCTATGGCTTTCGCATCTTGCAATTGGGTCCCGCAGAACGGGCAGTGCATTATCGCTTGGTCGAGATAACCGAGGCCTTCCTCGCTCTGGACCAGACCGACCACCATCATCGCACGCCGTTATCGGCACGATAGATGGTGGGCGCGGCTGGTTCCGGAAGATCCGCCACGACCCCTTTCAAGGAATCGCAGCAGAATATCTCGTCTAGCGCGTCGCTCATCAAGCCGCTGCGAGCTTCTTGGCCTTTTCGATCGCTTCTTCCATCGAGCCGACCATGTAGAAGGCAGCTTCCGGCAGGTGATCGTATTCGCCGTTGACCAGGCCCTTGAAGCCCTTGATCGTGTCTTCGAGAGCAACCAGCTTGCCCGGCGAGCCGGTGAAGACTTCGGCAACGAAGAACGGCTGCGACAGGAAGCGCTCGATCTTGCGGGCGCGGGCAACGGCAATCTTGTCTTCTTCGGACAGTTCGTCCATGCCCAGGATGGCGATGATGTCCTGCAGGGCCTTGTAGCGCTGCAGCGTCGACTGGACCTTACGGGCGACTTCGTAATGCTCTTCGCCGACGACCATCGGGTCGAGCATGCGCGAGGTCGAGTCGAGCGGGTCGACGGCCGGGTAGATGCCCTTTTCAGCGATCGAGCGCGACAGAACCGTCGTCGCGTCAAGATGCGCGAACGAGGTTGCCGGCGCCGGGTCGGTCAAGTCGTCGGCCGGAACGTAAATGGCCTGGACCGAGGTGATCGAGCCGGTCGTCGTCGTGGTGATGCGCTCCTGCATCTGGCCCATGTCGGTTGCGAGCGTCGGCTGATAACCGACGGCCGACGGGATGCGGCCGAGCAGAGCCGACACTTCGGAACCTGCCTGGGTGAAGCGGAAGATGTTGTCGACGAAGAACAGAACGTCCTGGCCCTGGTCGCGGAAATGTTCGGCGACCGTCAGGCCGGTCAGAGCGACGCGGGCGCGCGCACCCGGCGGTTCGTTCATCTGGCCGTAAACCAGCGCGGCCTTGGAGCCTTCGCCGCCACCATGCTTGTTGACGTTCGATTCGATCATTTCATGGTAAAGGTCGTTGCCTTCGCGGGTGCGTTCACCGACGCCCGCAAAAACCGAGTAACCACCATGCGCCTTGGCGACGTTGTTGATCAGTTCCATGATCAGAACGGTCTTGCCGACGCCGGCGCCGCCGAACAGGCCGATCTTGCCGCCGCGTGCGTAGGGCGCCAGAAGGTCGACGACCTTGATGCCGGTGACGAGGATCTGCGCTTCCGTCGACTGCTCGACATAGGACGGCGCATCCTGGTGGATGGCGCGCTTGTGCGCGGTGACCAGCGGGCCTGCTTCGTCGACCGGCTCGCCGATGACGTTCATGATGCGGCCGAGCGTCTCGTTGCCGACCGGAACCATGATCGGAGCACCGGTATCGCTGACTTCCTGGCCGCGCACGAGACCTTCGCTCGAGTCCATCGCGATCGTCCGGACTTCGTTCTCGCCAAGGTGCTGCGCAACTTCGAGAACCAGACGGACGCCGTTGTTGGTGGTTTCCAGCGCGTTCAGGATCTTCGGCAGTTCGCCTTCGAAAGCAACGTCGACGACGGCGCCGATAACCTGTGTGACCCTGCCGACAGAGCCGATCTTGGGGGTAGCTGCCTCAGCCATTTTCTGACCCTCTTTTCCTAGCCTCAGAGCGCTTCCGCGCCCGAAATGATTTCAATGAGTTCCTTGGTGATCTGCGCCTGACGCTGGCGGTTGTAGCTCAGCGTCAGTTTGTTGATCATCTCACCGGCATTACGCGTCGCATTGTCCATGGCGCTCATCTTCGCGCCCATTTCGCCGGCGACGTTCTCAAGGAGCGCGCGGAAGATCTGGACGGAGATGTTGCGCGGGATCAGGTCTTCGAGGATCGAAGCCGGATCCGGCTCATATTCGTAGACTGCGCCGGCATGTGCCGCATCTTCGGCCTGCACTGCGCCCGTCGAAGCCGGGATGAGCTGCTGCGCCGTCGGGATCTGGCTGATCACCGACTTGAACTCGGAATAGAACAGCGTGCAGACATCGAATTCGCCTGCCGCGTACATATCGATGATGCGCTTGCCGATCTGGTCCGCATTCTCGAAGCCGATGCGCTTGACGTCGCGCAATTCCTTGCGCTCGATGATCAGCGAAGCATATTCGCGGCGAAGGATGTCGTAACCCTTCTTGCCGACGGTGAAGATCTTCACCGTCTTGCCCTCGGCAACCAGCTTGCGCACATGATCACGCGCAAAGCGGGCGATCTGCGAGTTGAAGCCGCCGCAAAGACCGCGTTCGGCCGTGCAGACCACCAGCAGATGAACCTGGTCCTTGCCGGTCCCGGTCATCAGTGTCGGCGCGCCGTCCGCATCGGTGACGGCCTTGGCGATGTTCGCCAGAACCGCACCCATGCGCTGCGAATAAGGCCGGGCGGCCTCGGCCGCCTCCTGCGCACGCCGAAGCTTCGCCGCGGCGACCATTTTCATCGCCTTGGTGATCTTCTGCGTCGCCTTGACGGAGGCGATCCGGTTTTTCAGATCCTTAAGTGAAGGCATCCGTGATCCGTCCTAACTTAGGGCCTGATTACGAGAAAGACTTTGCGAAGCTATCGAGAGCAGCGGTGAGCTTGCCCTTGGTATCGTCGCTGATTGCCTTTTCCGTGCGGATCGCGTCGAGGATGGCGGAGCCTTCCGAACGCAAATAGGAGAGGAAGCCCTGCTCGAACTTGCCGACCGAAGCGACCGGCAGCTTGTCGAGATAGCCGTTGACGCCGGCGAAGATCACCGCGACCTGCTCTTCCGTCTTCAGCGGCGAGAACTGCGGCTGCTTCAGGAGTTCGGTCAGGCGTGCACCACGGTTCAGCAGGCGCTGCGTCGCAGCGTCGAGGTCCGAACCGAACTGGGCGAAGGCGGCCATTTCGCGATACTGGGCAAGTTCACCCTTGATCGAGCCGGCAACCTGCTTCATCGCCTTGATCTGCGCCGACGAACCGACGCGGGAAACCGACAGACCGACGTTCACGGCCGGGCGGATACCCTGGTAGAACAGGTCGGTTTCAAGGAAGATCTGGCCGTCGGTGATCGAGATCACGTTGGTCGGAATGAAGGCCGACACGTCGTTGCCCTGCGTTTCGATAACCGGCAGAGCGGTCAGCGAACCGGCGCCCTTGTCGTCGTTCATCTTCGCAGCGCGCTCGAGCAGACGCGAGTGCAGGTAGAAAACATCGCCCGGATAGGCTTCGCGGCCCGGCGGGCGGCGCAGCAGCAGCGACATCTGGCGGTAGGACACGGCCTGCTTCGACAGGTCGTCATAACCGATCAGCGCATGCATGCCGTTGTCGCGGAAATATTCGCCCATGGCGCAGCCGGCAAACGGAGCCAGGAACTGCATCGGGGCCGGGTCGGAAGCGGTGGCGGCAACGATGATCGAATACTTCAGTGCGCCGCGCTCTTCGAGCACCTTGACGAACTGGGCAACGGTCGAGCGCTTCTGGCCGACGGCGACGTAGACGCAGTAAAGCTTTTCGCCTTCCGGGCCGTTGTCGTGAATGGCCTTCTGGTTGAGGAAGGCATCGAGAAGAATGGCGGTCTTGCCGGTCTGGCGGTCGCCGATGACCAGCTCGCGCTGGCCGCGGCCGACCGGGATCAGCGCATCGATGGCCTTGAGGCCGGTCGACATCGGCTCATGAACCGACTTGCGTGGAATGATGCCAGGCGCCTTGACGTCGACGCGCGAGCGGCGCGTTGCGTTGATCGGGCCCTTGCCGTCGATCGGGTTGCCGAGCGCGTCGACGACGCGGCCGAGCAGTTCCGGACCGACCGGAACGTCGACGATGGCGCCGGTCCGCTTGACGGTGTCGCCTTCCTTGATGTCGCGGTCGGAGCCGAAGATGACGACGCCGACATTGTCGGATTCGAGATTCAAAGCCATACCGCGGATGCCGCCGGGGAACTCGACCATTTCACCGGCCTGGACATTGTCCAGACCGTAGACGCGGGCGATACCGTCACCGACGGAGAGAACCTGGCCGACTTCCGAGACTTCTGCCTCTTTGCCGAAATTTTTGATCTGGTCTTTGAGAATTGCGGAAATTTCCGCGGCGCGGATATCCATCAGCCAACCTCTTTCAATGCGAGCTTAAGAGTGGAGAGTTTGGTACGAAGAGACGTATCAATCTGGCGGGACCCGACCTTAACGATCAGACCACCAAGAATTGACGGATCAACCGTGACGGCAATCGTCACGTCTTTGCCGGTAACGCTCTTGAGTGCCACCTTCAATTCGGTTTCCTGCGCTTGCGAAAGCGCATGCGCCGAGGTGACCTCGGCGGAGATTTCACCGCGATGGTTCGCGGCGATGATGCGGAAGGCCTTGATCATGCCCGGCAGGGCGAACAGGCGGCGATTGCGCGCCACGACCTTCAGGAAATTGGCGAAGAAGCCGCTGATTCCGGCCTTCTCGCTGATGGCGACGATTGCCTTCAGCTGGTCCTCGGCAGAGAAAACCGGGCTTGCGACGAAGCGCTTCAGATCGGCGCTCTCATCCAGCATTGCCTGGAAACGGTCAAGATCGGCGGTTACGCTGTCAACGGCGCCCTGCTCGAGCGCCAGATCGAAAAGCGACGAGGCATAGCGCTCGGCAACACCAGATGTAAGCTGGGACGTGTCTGCCACGGGCACAAATTTCCCTGATTTCAACCCAAAATCCGGCTCTCGGCGGACGCCGCACCTATGATCTTGAATTCGTTTTGATTTCCCCCAGAAACCACAAGAGAAGCCTCTTGCTTCTTCCGAAATTCGGGGTCCGTCTAACATAGGATGTTCGGACTCGCAACACGCGTAATGCCCGAATACGCCTTTCACATGAATTTCTGTTCGCAAAATTGCGCAACGGCCTGAAAGCGAGCCGCGCAAGCCGCCGCCGGCGGCGAAATTATGTCTGGAAGAAGCCGAAAACATACAGCAGCGGCAATGCCGCGATAATCGCCTGCACAACCAGAAGTAAATAGTTGAGGTACGTACTCCCCTTATCTGACAGAATGGAGACGATGCGGGCAAACGCGGCCATGGCGAATGCTGCGCCGAAGACGGTATAAATTAACGTCTGAGCCAGCATGACAGCACCGAGGCCAAGACCGAGATAGAAACCGCCCATCGATCGGACCTCGCTGAAACCTTCACGCCGCTCGCCGCGCGGCGCCAGGCCGAAGACCCTCATCGCAAGACCGGGCGCAAACATGATGACGAAGCCGGCAAAGGCTGTGAAGGCGGCTGCGCCGAAGGCAAGCTGCTCACCAAATTCCGTCGGAAATTCAAACTCCATGCCTCGACCCCAAATCCATCCGCTGATTCTGCGTTTATGCCATGATCGGCCGCATCCGGAAACGCAGCGCGCGGAACGATCTACAGAAAGCTCTGCGGATCGATGTCGAGCTGCACCTGCACCGATCCGCGCTCCTTCGGCGATTGCGACAGCATCGCCCGCAAAAAGCCCTGCATGTCGGAGTTGCGCCGGCCGTGTACCAAAAGACGGAAGCGGTGGCGGCCGCGCACCAGCGCCAGCGGCGCTTCCGCCGGGCCGAGCACCGAGATGCCGGATACCTGCGGTGCCGCGTTGCGCATGCCGCGCGCATGGTTTTCGGCGTCATGGCGGGTTTCGGCCGAGACGATGATCGAGGCGAGCCTGCCGAAGGGCGGCAATATGGCGCGTTCGCGTTCGGTGATCTCGCGCTCATAAAAGGCGTCGGAATCGCCTGAGACGATCGCCTGCATGACTGGATGCTGCGGCTGATAGGTCTGCAGCAGCCCATGGCTCTTGAGGCCGGTGCGCCCGGCCCGGCCCGTCACCTGCGACAGAAGCTGGAAGGTGCGTTCAGCGGCGCGCGGATCGCCATTGGCAAGGCCGAGATCGGCGTCGACGATGCCGACCAGCGTCATCAGCGGAAAATTATGGCCCTTGGCGACGAGCTGGGTGCCGATGACGATATCGGCCTCACCCTTGGCGATCGCCTCCAGCTCCAGCCGCAGCCGCTTCACCCCGCCCATGATATCCGAGGAGAGAACGATCGTCCGCGCCTCCGGGAAATGCCGCTCCACCTCCTCGGCAATACGTTCGACGCCCGGGCCGCACGCAACCAGATGGTCGAGCGTGCCGCATTCCGGGCATGCCTCCGGCGTGCGCTCGGCATGGCCGCATTGATGGCATTGCAGCTGTTTACGAAAGCGATGCTCGACCAGCCAGCTCGAACATTGCGGGCATTGGAAGCGATGGCCGCAGACGCGGCAGAGCGTCAGCGGCGCATAACCGCGGCGGTTGAGAAAGAGCAGCGCCTGTTCGCGCTTCTCCACCGTCTTGCCGATCGCCCGGATCAAGACCGGGGACAGAAAACCGCCGCGCTCCGGCGCATGCCGGCGCATATCGATCAGATGCAGGTCCGGCAGCGCCGCGTCGCCGAAACGCGTCGGCAGGTGGACGGTGCTGTAGCGCCCGCTCTGCCCGTTGACCTGGCTTTCGACCGACGGCGTCGCCGACACCAGAATGACGGGAAAATCGCCGATGCGGCCGCGCACCACAGCCATGTCGCGGGCATTGTAGAAGACGCGATCTTCCTGCTTGTAGGCCGGATCATGCTCTTCGTCGACGATGATGAGGCCGAGATCCTCGAAGGGCAGGAAGAGCGCCGAGCGGGCGCCGGCCACGACGCGGACCTCGCCGGTCACTGCCTGCCGCCAGACCTTTTCGCGCATGCGCGGCGCGAGATCGGAATGCCATTCGGCCGGCTTTGCGCCGAAGCGGTCCTGAAAACGCTCCAGGAAACTTGCCGTCAGCGCGATCTCCGGCAGCAGGATCAGCACCTGCTTGCCGCGTTTCAGCGTCTCGGCGATCGCCTCGAAATAGACCTCGGTCTTGCCGGATCCCGTCACCCCGTCGATCAGAGACACGGAAAAATCACCCTTGCGGACATCGGAAACGATCTCCGCGGCCGCTTGCTTTTGCGGCCCTTCGAGACGTGCGGCCGTAAATTCCGGATCGGGCAACGACGCCACCGGCGGCGGCGGCAGGAATATCGTCTCAAAAATGCCGAGCGTGATCAGCCCGTCGACGACGCTTGTCGAAACACCCGCCGCATGGGCCAGGCCGCTGCGTGTCCAGGACAAACCGTCGGAGGCCGTGTCCAGCACCCGGGCGCGCGCCGGCGTCATCCGCTCCGGTTCGCCGCCGACGAATTTCAGCCCCTCCACCATCGGTTCCGGCTCGAAGGCGTTCGGCGCCCTCAGCGCCATCCGAGCGACGAGGCCGGGCGGCGAGAGCGTATAGGCCGCGACCCAATCGATGAAATCGCGCATCTCCCGGGTCATCGGCGGGCAGTCGAAGACATGGCTGATCGGCCGGAGCTTCTTCGGATCCACGCCATCCTCGCCGCCGTCCCAGACGACGCCGATCACCTGCCGCGGGCCGAGCGGCACCTGCACGACCGAGCCGGGTTCGACCGCCATGCCATCCGGCACCGAATAGGAATAGGGTTTGGGCGCCGGCATCGGCACCAGCACGGGAACCGTTCGGTTCGCGGGCGGTGCCTCGAAAAGCGCGCCAAAGAGATCGGACGAATCTGTGCTCATCGGGCGAGACCATGCCCGCAAATCGATGCAATTGGAACCGCAAAGACAAGGCTGGGTATCGGGCAAGGAATGTGGCTTTGGAGATCCCCCGTGCCCTTACGAAAAGCTTGCCGGGCGAGCGATTGGCCGCATAGATTGCCGGAAGGATTGTTCGAAATGCCGGAGCCTTTGCTCTTCGGCCGCTGAATTGGAGAGCACCGATGGCCAGACTGACCGAAGATGCCAAGGGCGTCTATGTGATCGCCGTAACCCCGTTCACCGATGACGGTGCGCTCGATCTCGACAGCATCGACAGCATGGTCGATTTCTACGAAGGCGCCGGCGTCACCGGCCTGACGGTGCTTGGCCAGCTCGGCGAGGCCCCGAAGCTGACCGCCGAGGAATCGCGGATCGTGGTCGAGCGTGTGCTGAAGCGTCTCGACGGGCGCTTGCCCGTCGTCGTCGGCGTGTCGGCACCGGGGCTTGCGCCGATGCGCGAACTTGCCGAAGCCGTCATGGGCGAAGGTGCCGCCGGCGTCATGGTCGCGCCGCCCTGGACCGTCAAGACCGACGACCAGGCTTTCGCCTTTTACCAGTCGGTCGGCGAGGCCCTCGGCGATACGCCCTTCGTGCTGCAGGATTATCCGCTCACCACCAATGTGACGATTGCGCCCAAGGTTATCGAGCGCATCGTCAACGAGGTGCAAAATTGCGTCATGCTCAAGCACGAGGACTGGCCGGGCCTTTCAAAAATCACCGCGCTCCGCGCCGCCAGCGACAAGGGCACCATGCGGCGCATCTCCATCCTTTGCGGCAATGGCGGGCTTTTTCTGCCAGAAGAGATGGGCCGGGGCGCCGATGGCGCGATGACCGGCTTCTGTTATCCTGAGATGATGGTCGGTGTCGTCGCGGCCTATGCAGCCGGAAATCCGGATCGCGCCCACGAGATCTTCGACGCCTATCTGCCGCTCGCCCGCTACGAACAGCAGCAGGGCATCGGCCTTGCCTCCCGCAAATATGTGCTTGCCAAGCGCGGCGTCATCAAATCCGCCACCTTGCGCAAGCCGGGCGCCAAGCTTTCGGCGCTCGATATTGCCGATGTCGAGCGGCTGCTGGCCCGTCAGGCCATCCGCCTCAAAGAGATCGGGGCCTGAAGCTTAAACCGTGAAGAACGAGCCTGAAACATCCCGACCGGAGGGGATGTGGGCAATTTCGAGACAAAGTATATCGCCGTCCGGCGCGTGAGGCCGAAACCCGAGAGCCTCCCAGAATTTGGCTGCACCGGGATTGCCCGGATGAACGGTGACGACACTGCAGAAATCCCGCGCATGATTGAGCAGCGCCAGGGCCAGCAGCCGGCCGATGCCGTGCCCGCGCATTTCGGGGCGGACGTAGAAACGCCGCATCCGCAATGCTTGGGATAGGGCGAGTTCGACGGTCATGCCCCCGACGCCGGCAAGCGCCTCCCCGACATAGGCGCCAAGCAGCCTCTCGCCGCCACGCTCGAACCTGATCTCGCCAGCCGACCATTCGTCGATAAGGCGGGCGATATGGAGATGGCCCTCCCGCCGGGCCTCGCTTTCGAGGTCGGCGATCTCCGGCGGCAATCGATCGCGGATCACGCGGATGTCGACCGACATGGCAGGACCTTTAGACTGCAGGAACGGCAAGCTCGCGAGGCGTTGATGCAGCCGGAAGGCTGACCGGCACGAAGGCCGCGTCGCCATCCGCCGCCATATCGTGCACCGTATGTTTCTCCAGCGCCTTAGTCACATCGTTGAGATCACCGTCCAGATGTTCGGCCGGAATGAGGTTGCCGATCACGAAATCGAAACGGTCGCCGCGCTTGTTCAACAGCTCGTGAAAGACCGTCATGTCGCGGAGCTCGGTCGACCACTTCGCCAGCCAATAGAACAGGCCGGAATTGCGCGCCGTCATGTGGACGGGAAGGATCGGCAGATTGTATTTGCGCGCCAGCCCGACGGCCGAGGTCTTCCACGGGCGTTCGTTCAGCCGGCCGTTGGCCCAATAGGCGATGCGGCCTGAGGGGAAGAGCACCGTCGCCTTGCCTTCCCTGACCGCGTGGTTGGTCAATTGCAGCGTTTCACGCGCCTTGAGCTTGCTCTTGTGCTCCTCCCGCCATTCGACGGGAATGATCATCTCGGCAAACCGCGGATTGACGCGGATCGCATCGCGGTTGGCGAAGAACATCATATCCGGCCGGCGCGTCTTCAGGAGATCGAACACGGCGACACCGTCGGCGATGCCGGTGGGATGGTTGCTGACCAGGATGAAGCCGCCGGCATCGGGGATGCGTTCGCCGTTGGTGATGCCGATATCGAGTTTCAGCACGTCGCTCAGATATTCGAACGACTGGAAGCCCGGCATCTTGGCAACGGCATTGGCGAATTCGATCGCCTTGTTGTAGCGCAGCAGCGTGTAGAGGAACGGCCGCATGACCGGCCAGAGCGGATTTTTTACGATCCTCTGGCCACGTTCGGCAATCAGCGTATCGACGATATGACCCGGCTTTCCCTGTGAAACGAGAGCGATCGCTTCCGCGAGCTGTCCGAAAGCCGTCATGGAGTCGCGCCGTGCCATGAAAGATCCTGTCTATGGGCTATAAGCTATCGCAGTGGAATATGATCTAAGGATGACAAAGGCTTGGCGGGCATTAGCAATTCCATAACCGTTCCTGTTTCAAATTGGCGGACTTGAAGGCAAATTCAAGGCCAGCGACGTGAACGAACTGCTTGTTATCGCCGATCCGCGCCTGATGGCGGAACGGGCCGCATGGCTCGAAAATCTCGCCCGCGAGCGTCGTCTTTCCGAGCATACACTCGATGCCTATGAGCGCGACACCCGTCAATTCCTGACCTTCCTGACCGGCCATCTCGCCGGCCCGGCGACGCTTGGCGATATCAGGGAGTTGCGTCCCGCCGATTTCCGCGCCTTCCTGGCTGCGCGGCGCAAGCAAGGCTCCGGCGCTCGCTCGCTCGGCCGCAATCTCGCCGGCCTTCGTTCGCTGCTGCGCCACCTCGAAAAGAAGGGCCTGGTCAATGCCGCCGGCGCCGGCGCGATCCGCTCGCCGAAACAGCCGAAATCGCTGCCGAAGCCGCTGTCGGACGCGCAGGCGATCACCGTCGTCAGCAACGAAGCCCAGTTGCACGACGAACCCTGGATCGCCGCCCGCGATGCGGCTGTCATGACGCTGCTTTACGGTTGCGGCCTGCGCATCTCCGAAGCGCTGGATCTCCTTCCCTCAGACCTTAAGAAGGGCGCCACAACGCTGCGCATCACCGGCAAGGGCAACAAGACGCGGCTGGTGCCGCTGCTGTCCGTGGTGTTCGACGCGGTCGAGAAATACCGCACGCTCTGCCCCTATGATCTCGAGCCCGGCGAGCCGCTGTTTCGCGGCGCCCGCGGCGGCAAGCTGCAGGCGGCGATCATCCAGCGCGCCATGCAGAAGCTGCGCAGCGCCTTTGGCCTGCCGGAGACGGCAACGCCCCATGCGCTGCGCCACTCCTTCGCCACCCACCTGCTTGCCGGCGGCGGCGATCTGCGCACCATCCAGGAGCTGCTCGGCCATGCCAGCCTGTCCACGACACAGGTCTATACCGGCGTCGATGCGTCGCGGCTGCTTGAGGTATATGATCGCGCTCATCCGCGCGCGTAGAGCCTTTTCCGGTCGGATCGAAACATTCTGCCGAAGCAAGAAAGACTCTAAGCTTTCGTTAACGCATTCTCTTAAAGGATTATGCGCAAGCCGGGCGTAGAGCATGAAACCACAAGGCATGTGACCGGAACATCATCATGACGACATCCATCGGCCGCCGGACTTTTCTCGCAGCATCCGGCAATCTGCTGCTCTGGCTGATTGCGGCCTTTCACATGCTGCTTCTTGCGGCCCTGTTTTTGGCCTTCCTGGCGGCCAGACCGGCGGCGGCCGAAGACGCGGCCTGCACCGGCCGCAACCTGATGGTCGAGCTGCAGCAGAACGATCCCGCCCGCTATGCCGAGGCGCTGAAGGAAGCCGACGCGACGCCAAACGGCAAGGGCATCTTCTGGAAGATCGAAAAAGCAGGACTCCAGCCTTCATGGCTGCTTGGCAGCATGCATGTCACCGATCCGCGCGTGCTGGCCCTGCCGCCGCGCGCAAAGGCCGCTCACGATGCAGCCAATACGATCATCATCGAATCCGACGAGATCCTCGATGAGCGGAAGGCGACCGCCGCCCTGCTCGCAAAGCCGGAGCTGACGATGTTCACCGACGGCACGACGATCGACAAGCTGCTCTCTCCCGAGGATTACAAGCGCCTTGAAGTCGGTCTGAAGCAGCGCGGCATTCCGCTCGGTGCCGTCTCCCGCATGCGGCCCTGGATGATCTCGAGCGCCGTCGCCCTACCGGCCTGCGAGATCGCCCGCAAGGCCAAAGGCGTGCAGTTCCTCGATCAGAAAATCGCCGCCGATGCCGCTGCTCAGGGCAAGCAGGTCAAGGGGCTGGAGACCCTTGCCGAGCAGATCCAGGCCATGGCCGACCTGCCGATCGAATTCCATCTGAAATCGCTGATCGAGACGCTGGAACTCGGCGACAAGATGAGTGACGTCGTCGAGACGATGACCGACCTCTATCTCTCCGGCGATATCGGCCTGACCATGCCGATGCTGAAGACCGTGACGCCGCAAACGGAAGGCGAAGACAGCGACTACGCCGCCTTCGAACAGCGCGTCATCCTCGACCGCAACAAGGTGATGGCCGAGCGCGCCGCCCCCATTCTCGACGGCGGCAACGTCTTCATGGCGGTCGGCGCCCTGCACCTGCCCGGCAAGGCCGGCGTCATCGAACTGCTGCGCCAGCAGGGTTTTACCGTCACCGCGGTGAACTAAAGCGCGCCGCGATCTTTCAGATTCGCTCATTGCGCTTCAGCTCTTTTGTCTACGCATGTCGTTGCCGCAGAACCGCTGCGCACTTTTGCGCGACATGGGTCAGGTCCAAACCCGATCGTTAGTCTCATCGAGATTGACAACCTCAGTTTGCATACGTCACATGGCGGCATTTATGACCCTTTCGCCAAGAGAGTCTTCAATGCTCAGCCACAATATGGCTTTCACCTCGAGAGCAGCCTCGACAGGTCTTTCCACGTTCGGAAACGGTGCATTGCTCATCATGGCGGCGGTGTTGACGATATTTTCCTTTTCGCATGCCTTGGCGGATGACGAGTTGGCCTGCCCAGGTCAGAACCTTTTCACCCAGTTGCAGAAGGAAGATCCCGTTCGTTTCAAAAAAGCAGTTGAGCGAGCCGAGACGATACCGAACGGCAAAGTAATCTTCTGGAAAATCGAAAAATCAGGTCTTGAGCCTTCCTGGTTGCTCGGCACAATGCATGTGAACGACCCCCGTGTTTTGGATATGCCGGAAGGATTTTACGAGGCCTATGAGACTATCGACACTCTGACCGTCGAGTTAGCGGAGGTCGCGCAGCCAGAAAAACTTGCGATGGAAATCTTGAAGCATCCCGAACTTACGACGCTTCAAGGCGACAAGACGCTCGATCATATCCTGCCCTCCGATGCAACCAGCGACGTAGCTGCCGGTTTGAAGAAAAAGGGAATCAGTATGAACCTGATGGCGAAGATGCGGCCATGGTTCATCTACATGGGGCTGCAGACACGCGGTTGCGACGTCAGGCGCAGCGCAAAGGGCTTTAAAGTACTGGACCAGTCTCTTGCTCTCGACGCGCTCAATGATGGCATCGATCTGGTCGGCCTGGAAACGCCGGTCGAACAACTTGAAGCCATGTCGGATGTCCCGGACAATCTCATGCTTCAAAACCTGCGGGAATTTCTGGCACTTCCCAATGGTATGGATGACATATCCGAGACGATGATCGACTTATACGATCACGGCGACGTCGGAATGATCTACTCATTAATGGAGTTCGTTTCGACAGATCAAGCTGCTGCAAAAGCATTTGAAAACCGTGTGATAACGGATCGAAACAAGGTCATGGCTGAACGGGCAAAGCCCTATCTCGACAAAGGGCGCACCATGATCGCCGTCGGAGCGGCGCATCTGCCCGGCGACGACGGTTTGGTTGAACTGCTGCGCCGGCAGGGTTTTACCGTCACCGCTGTAAACTGAACGACCAGGCTCAGCCGAGCGTCATGCGGCGCAGCACATTGGTTTTCCAATAGAACTGATGGACGAGCGCGCCCGCAACATGCGCCGCGATCAGCGCCCAGAGAACGATCTTCAGGACCTCCGCGTGGAACGACCCGGCGGGATTGATGCCGAAATAGTAGGCGGCGATGCCGGTAAGCGGCATGGCGAAGATCAGAATGTACAGACCGGCATGGGCAAGCTTTGCCGCAAGACGGAAGATCGCCGGCTCCTCCGCCACCTCGTCCGGCACGCCTTTGGTAAAACGCAGTCCGAGCCGTATGATCGCAAGCAGCAGAATGGCGATGCCGACATAGGCATGGATATTCGCCGACGCAATCTGCTCCGGCGTCGGCACTTCGCCTCTGCGCATCAGCCGATGCCAGACATTCATGCCGTCGGGAAACAGCAGATTGAAGAAGATCAACAGCGCGATCGTCCAATGAAGCAAACGCTGGCTTAGGCTGTAACCCGTGGCGGACGGCTGTTGCATTTTCTAACCTTCGTCACATGCTGAATTCTAATGCATGTCGCCCGGAAGTGTGCAGCGGTTCCGGGATAACGACATGCATAAAAACAAAGAGCTAAAGCGCGTCGCATGAATCAAGTTTGACGCGACGCGCTTTATGATACGCCACAATTAAAACAGCCGCCTGCCTTGCGGCAAGCGGCTGAATGCTTTGTTACGAATATGTAAGATTACATATGGATCGGCTTGAAGAAGGTCGCAAGAGCGGCTTCCTTCACCGCTTCCGACATCGTCGGATGCGCATGGCACGTGCGGCCGAGATCTTCCGACGAACCGCCGAACTCCATCAGCACGGTGATCTCGTGGATCATCTCGCCGGCGCCGAAGCCGACGATATGGCCGCCGAGCACCCGGTCGGTTTCCTTGTCGGCAAGGATCTTGACGAAACCATCGGTCGCCAGCATCGCGCGGGCACGGCCGTTCGCGGTGAACGGAAACTTGCCGACCTTGTAGGCGATACCCGCCGCCTTCAGCTCTTCCTCGGTCTTGCCGACCGAGGCGATCTCCGGCTGCGTATAAACGACGCTTGGAATGACGTCATAATTGACGTGGCCATGCTGGCCGGCGAGGATTTCAGCAAGCGCCACGCCCTCGTCTTCCGCCTTGTGCGCCAGCATCGGGCCCTTGACCACGTCGCCGATCGCATAGATGCCGGCGACATTGGTCTTGAAGTGACCGTCGATCTCGACGCGGCCGCGATTGTCGAGCGCAACACCGGCCTCCTCGAGGCCGAGCCCCGCCGTGTAGGGCTTGCGGCCGGTGGCGATCAGCACGACTTCGGCATCGAGCGTCACCTTGTCGCCGCCCTTGACCGGCTCGAACGTGACCTTGGCGCCCTTGTCACCCTTTTCGACGCCGGTGACCTTGGCGCCGAGATGGAAATCGATGCCCTGCTTGGCGAGCATGCGCTGGAACTGCTTGGAGACTTCGCCGTCCATGCCGCCGAGGATGGTGTCGAGATATTCGACGACGGTGACCTTGGCGCCGAGGCGCGACCAGACAGAGCCGAGCTCGAGGCCGATGACGCCGCCGCCGACGACGATCAGCGTTTCCGGCACCTTCTCCAGGGCAATACCGCCGGTGGATGAGATGATGGTCTTTTCATCGATCTCGACCTGCACGCCGGGGATGCCGGCGACGTCGGAGCCGGTGGCGATGACGATGTTCTTGCCTTCGATCTCCTGCACCGTGCCATCTTCGGCGGTGACGGCAACCTTGCCGGCCGAGACGATCTTGCCGCTGCCCTGGAAAGCATCGATCTTGTTCTTCTTGAAGAGGAAGGCGACGCCGTCGACATTCGACTTCACCGTGGCGTCCTTATGGGCCATCATATTGCCGAGGTTGAGCGTCGGCGCCGCAATGTCGATCCCCAGCGCGCTCATGCCGTGGCCGGCCTGATGGAACATTTCGGAGGCATGCAGCAGCGCCTTCGACGGAATGCAGCCGACGTTCAGGCAGGTGCCGCCATAGGTCGCGCGCTTTTCGACGACGGCGACCTTGAGGCCGAGCTGGGCTGCCTTGACGGCGCAGACATAGCCGCCCGGGCCGGTTCCGATAATGATCACATCGTAAGACATTGCTTCTTTCCCTTTGGATTTTTCAATTAGTCGGCCGCGCGCGACAGCGCGAGGCGGAAGCCGAAGCCGACGAGCGCCGCTCCGGTAATGCGGTTGAACCATTTGCCGCTGGCGATGAAGCGGTCACGGATCGCCTTGACCGTGAAGAAATAGGAGACACCGGCAAACCAGGCGACCAGCGCCGTCGCCATGCCGATGCCGTAGGAGAACTGGATCAGCGCCGGCGTGTCGTGATGCACCAGCGTCGAAAACAGCGACAGGAAGAACAGCACCGGCTTCGGGTTCAGCGCATTGGTGATGAAACCCATGCCGAGGCATTTCAGCATCGAGACCGGCTTGCGGTCCTCGGCCGTCACTTCGATCTCCTGCACCTTGAAGCCCGGCTCGCGGAACGACTTGATGCCGAGATAGACGAGATAGGCGACACCCGCCCATTTGATCATCGCAAACAGCATCAGCGATTTCGACACGATCAGGCCGAGGCCGAGGATGGTGTAGCTGATATGGAAGAGCAGCGAGAAGCCCATGCCGAGCCCGGTCATAACAGCGGCGCGGCGCCCATGCACGATGCTCTGGCGCAGGATGACGGCGAAATCGGCCCCCGGCACGACGATGAAGATCGAGAAAACCGCCATCAGGGCGAGAAATTCGAGAATATACTGCATGCTGTTTTTCGCCCTGTCTTCTAGCGGCCGCCGCTCACATTGAGGATCGCGCCGGTTATATAGGAAGCCGAAGGGGAAAGAAGATAGAGGATCGCATCCGCCACCTCCTCGGCCGTGCCGGCCCGCTGCATCGGGACCGACGGCGCCATTTCCCGCGCCCGATCCGGCAGCCCGCCCGAAGCATGGAGGTCGGTTTCGATGATGCCGGGCCTGACCGCATTCACGCGAATGCCCTCGACAGCGAGCTCGCGCGAAAGCCCGACCGTGAACGCATCGATCGCCGCCTTCGAGGCGGCATAATCGACATATTGCGTCGCCGCGCCGAGGATCGCCGCCATCGACGAGACGTTGACGATCGCCCCGCCCTGACCGCCGTGCCGGCTCGACATGCGGCGTATCGCCTCTGCGGCGCAGAGCATGGAGCCGGTCACATTGACGCACAGCATGCGCTCGATCCGCTCTGCCGACATCTCATCGACCCGCTGCGGATAGTCGACGATGCCGGCATTGTTGACGAGACCGTCTAGCCGGCCGAAATGGCCGTCGACCGCCGCAAACATCGCAGCGATATCCGCAGCCTTGCCGACATCACCCTCGATCGCCACCGCCTCGCCGCCATGCTCGACGATCGATGCCACGACAGCATCCGCGGCCTTGCGGTTGGAGGCGTAATTCACCGCGACACGCCAGCCCTGGCGCGCGGCGAGGCGGCAGACCGCGGCGCCGATGCCCCGGCTTCCACCGGTCACGAGAACAACAGGGGTATCGCTCATGTCGCACACTCCTTGAATGTCAGCACATCCCATGGCGCCACGGAAGCCTTGCCCTCGCCCCAGGCGCTGGATTCGCGGATGGCAGGACCAAGGCCGGGAAGCACCAGCCTTTCGGCCGCCGCCGCCCCTTCCGGCTGCAGATTGTCCATCTCGCCCTTGGCGTCCACGCCATAGACGGCGCCCTGCCAGACCGTGCAGGCATCGAGATCGGCGCCGGTCGCATCACCCTCGGGGCAATTGAACATCAGAATGCCGATGGCGCGCACCGGATCTTCGGATGGCATCACATAGCCTTCCATCACGACCGGCGTTTTGAGGGCATGGACTTTGAACTGGTTGCTGGCGGCGGCCGAGGCGGAATTCAGCGGGGCAAAGCGCAGTTCATAGGCGCCATCGCGATCGACATAGACGGCCCGTTCCTGCTTGCATTCCGCCCCGAGCAAGGACACCGGAACGGCGCAAAACGCTGCGGCTGCAATTGCAGCCACACCTTTCCGCTTCGCCGTGATCCCGACACTCCCGCTCATTGCAGCTTCGGTTCCTTCCGCCCGTCGGCATTCTCGACAACGTTGAAATCCGTCAGCAGCACCAGCGCCCGGCCATCCCGGTCGAGCCCCCAGAAAACCGGATAGAAACCGTCGCCCCAGCCGCTCCAGAACACCGCGACATTGCCTCTCTTGCCGGCGACCGGCCGGTGCAACGCATAATGGCCCTTGTTGGCATCGAGATCCGCGGCCAGCACATCGTCGTAATAATTGACATCGGCGTCAGGTTTTTGCGCCTGCGCCTGCGCTTCACGCTCTCCGATCAGCTCAAGCGTATCGGCATCCATGTAACAGCCGAGGCCGGCATCGACCGGGTAGCCGAAAATCTCGCCGTCCTTCAGCGTCGCGACGTCCTGGCCGGGCAGGACGGCAAGCTCCCAATGATCCGGCTTGCCCTCGGCAAACCGCATGCTGGCGGCAGCGATGCGCCCGAAGGCCTGGTAGAGCGTCACCGGATATTCGCCCGGCGCAACCGTTCTTGCCAGCGCCGGACGATCGGGCTGGGCGAGCGGATCGGCCGCGACGATGCGCCCGGAGGTCAGCTCGACATTGCCCATGTGGATCGCGTTGATCGACCGGCCGGAGAGTTCGGCGTCGCTGAGCGCCACCAGCTCGAAATTGCTGCTTGCCTTGCTGATATCCCAGCCGGCCGCCGCTGCTGAAACCGGGACATGCGCGGCGGCAGCGCAGAGAAGAAGGCGCGCCGCTCGCATGATCCGGTTTCGCATGGAATAACTCCCTTAAAGATCGAGAACCAGACGTTCCGGATCTTCCAGGCTTTCCTTGACCCGCACGAGGAAGGTGACCGCTTCCTTGCCGTCGACGATGCGGTGATCGTAGGACAGCGCCAGATACATCATCGGACGGATAACCACCTGGCCCCCGATCGCCACTGGCCGCTCCTGGATCTTGTGCATGCCGAGAATGCCGGACTGCGGCGCATTCAGGATCGGCGAGGACATCAGCGAGCCGTAGACGCCGCCATTGGTGATGGTGAAGGTGCCGCCCTGCATGTCGGCCATGGAGAGCGAGCCGTCACGGGCTGCCTTGGCAAGACGGCCGAGTTCCTTCTCGACTTCGGCGATCGACATCTGGTCGGCATCGCGGATGACGGGAACGACGAGACCCTTGTCGGTGCCGACGGCCATGCCGACATGGCAGTAATTCTTGTAGATGACGTCGGTGCCGTCGATCTCGGCATTGACCGCCGGCAGTTCCTTCAGCGCATGCGTGACCGCCTTGGTGAAGAAGCCCATGAAGCCGAGCTTGACGCCGTGCTTCTTCTCGAAAATGTCCTTGTACTTGTTGCGCAGATCCATGACCGCCTTCATGTCCACCTCATTATAGGTGGTGAGCATGGCGGCGGTGTTCTGCGCGTCCTTCAGGCGCTTGGCGATCGTCTGGCGCAGGCGCGTCATCTTCACGCGCTCTTCACGCGAGGCATCCTCGACCGTCGACGGGCCGCGCGCAGCGGCAGGAGCGGCGGCGGGGGCTGCAGCCGGAGCGGAAATGCCCTTGGCGACGGCAGCAATGACATCGCCCTTCAGCACCTGGCCGCGCTTGCCGCTGCCGTCGATCTGATCGGCCGAAAGGTTGCTTTCGGCAAGCATCTTCGAAGCCGCCGGTGCCGGCGGCATGGTGGAGACGGAAGCGCTCGACGACGCTGCGGCAGCAGCGGCAACCGGCGCCGGTTGAGCGGGAGCAGCAGCGGCCGGCTGGGCAGGCGCGGCGGCCGGGGCAGCAGCAGCCGGTGCAGCAGCAGCGACGGCACCTTCGGCGATCTGGCCGAGCAGTGCGCCGAGGCCGACGGTCTCGCCGGCGGCGACAACGATTTCCGAAAGTGTGCCGGAGGCGGGTGCCGGAACTTCGATGGTCACCTTGTCGGTTTCAAGCTCGAGAATCGGCTCGTCGGCCTTGATGGCGTCGCCGACCTTCTTGAACCAGGTGCCGACGGTTGCCTCGCTGACGGATTCACCGAGAGTTGGAACGCGGATTTCTGTGGCCATTGTTCAGATCCTGATTTCGTGTGTGTTCGTTTTAAGCGTTTCAGACGGCGGGCGGCCGCAAGATGATCGAGGGCATCGGCAGGATATCGAAACGGAAACCGAAACCGGAAGCGATGATCGGGTCGCCGTCGGCAAGAGCCTGCGCCGCCGCCTGATCCTCGACTTCGACGATCGCCATGCCGAAGGCGCCTTCCCCCTCGAAGACGGGGCCGACGACGATCGCCGATCCCGCAAGGGCGTGCCGGTGCCAGTATTCGACATGGCGCTTCATCGCCGCCATTTCCTCTCCGGTCCCGTCATGCGGGAAAGTGGGGCGCGGCGGCAGCAGTCTCAGAAAGAAATAAGCCATTGCGCCCCCCCTTGTATTAGCCGCCCAGTGCATCCTCGAGGAATGCGGCGAGCTGCGACAGATGCTTGGACATCAGGCCCGTCGCCGGCGAGGCGGCGGCCGGACGGCCGGTATAACGGACGCGCTGGTATTTTGCATCGATATGGGCGAGTACCCATTCGAGGAAGGGATCGATGAACGACCATGCGCCCATGTTCTTCGGCTCTTCCTGGCACCAGACCATCTCGGCATTGCGGAAGCGCGACAGCTCGTTGATCAGCGCCTTTGCCGGGAACGGATAGAGCTGCTCGACACGCAGGAGATAGATGTCGTCGATGCCGCGCTTTTCACGCTCTTCGAGAAGGTCGTAATAGACCTTGCCGGAGCACATGACGACACGGCGGATCTTGTTGTCCTTCTGCAGCTTGATCGGGCCGTCCTTGATCACCTCGGCATCGTCCCAGAGCAGGCGATGGAAGGCGGACTCGCCGGCCATTTCGGCAAGCGTCGAGACCGCCCGCTTGTGGCGCAGCAGCGACTTCGGCGTCATCAGGATCAGCGGCTTGCGGAAGTCGCGCTTCAGCTGCCGGCGCAGGATGTGGAAGTAGTTCGCCGGCGTCGTGACGTTGGCGACCTGCATGTTGTCCTCGGCGCAAAGCTGCAGGAAACGCTCGAGGCGGGCCGAGGAGTGTTCCGGACCCTGGCCCTCATAGCCATGCGGCAGCAGGCAGACGAGGCCCGACATGCGCAGCCATTTGCGTTCGCCCGACGAGATGAACTGGTCGAACACCACCTGCGCGCCGTTGGCGAAATCGCCGAACTGCGCTTCCCAGAGCGTCAGCGCATTCGGGCGGGCCAGCGAATAGCCATATTCGAAACCGAGCACGGCCTCTTCCGAAAGCATCGAATTGATGACTTCGTAGCGCCCCTGCGTCGGCGAAAGATTGGCGAGCGGAATGTAGCGTTCCTCGGTTTCCTGATCGTAGAGAACCGAGTGGCGCTGCGAGAAGGTGCCGCGTTCACAATCCTGACCGGACAGGCGGATCTTGCTGCCTTCGACGCAGAGCGCCCCGAAGGAGAGAGCTTCGGCCATCGCCCAGTCGATACCCTCGCCGGTGGCGATCATATTGGCGCGGTTTTCCATGAAGCGCTGGATCGTGCGGTGCGCATTGAAACCCGCCGGGATCTCAGACAGCTTGCGGCCGATCTCCTTCAGCGTCTTCATCGGCACGGCGGTCTTGCCGCGGCGCTGCTCGTCGGCATTGTCGGCCGCGCGCAGGCCCGACCACTCGCCATCCAGCCAGTCGGCCTTATTAGGCTTGTAGTGCTGGCCGGCCTCGAACTCCTGCTCGAGATGGGCGCGCCAGTCGGCCTTCATCTTCTCGACTTCGCCTTCGGTGAGCAATCCCTCGGCGACGAGGCGGGCCGCATAGAGCTGCAGCACGGTCTTGTGGCCGCGGATCACCTTGTACATCTTCGGCTGCGTGAAGGACGGTTCGTCGCCTTCATTGTGGCCGTAGCGGCGGTAGCAGAACAGGTCGACCACGACGGGCTTGTGGAACTTCATGCGGAATTCGGTCGCGACCTTGGCCGCATAGACCACCGCTTCCGGATCGTCGCCGTTGACGTGGAAGATCGGCGCCTCGATCATCTTGGCGACGTCGGACGGATAGGGCGACGAACGCGAGAAGGCCGGGTTCGTGGTGAAACCGATCTGGTTGTTGATGATGACGTGCATGGTGCCGGCGACGCGGTGGCCGCGCAGGCCGGAAAGGCCGAGGATTTCGGCAATGACGCCCTGGCCGGCAAAAGCTGCGTCGCCGTGGATCAGCAGCGGCAGAACCTTGGCGCGTTCGGAAAGCGGAATGATGTCGCCGTCCCAGACGGTAGCATTCATGTCCTGCTTGGCGCGGACCTTGCCCATGACGACAGGGTCGACGATTTCCAGATGCGAGGGGTTTGCGGTCAGCGACACATGCACCTTGTTGCCGTCGAATTCGCGGTCGGAAGAGGCGCCGAGATGGTACTTGACGTCGCCCGAACCTTCGACTTCGTCGGGTGCGTAGGAGCCGCCCTTGAACTCGTGGAAGATCGCCCGGTGCGGCTTGCCCATGACCTGGGACAGCACGTTGAGGCGGCCGCGATGGGCCATGCCGAAGACGGCTTCCTTGAGGCCGAGGTGGCCGCCGCGCTTGAGGATCTGCTCCAAAGCCGGAATCAGCGACTCGCCGCCGTCGAGGCCGAAACGCTTGGTGCCCTTGAACTTGACGTCGAGGAACTGCTCGTAGCCTTCGGCTTCGACCAGCTTGGCGAGGATCGCCTTCTTGCCTTCAGCCGAGAAGGCGACACCCTTGTCCGGGCCTTCGATGCGCTCCTGGATCCAGGCTTTCTCTTCCGGATTGGAGATATGCATGAATTCGACGCCGAGCGTCGAGCAGTAGGTGCGCTCGAGGATATCGATCATCTCGCGGATGGACGCGTATTCCAGGCCGAGCACGTTGTCGATGAAGATCCTGCGATCGTAATCGGCTGATGTGAAGCCGTAATTCTCAGGAGACAGTTCGCGATAGTCGTCGACGGAAGCGGCGATGCCGAGCGGGTCGAGCTTGGCATGCAGGTGGCCGCGCATGCGGTAGGCGCGGATCATCATGATGGCGCGCACGGAATCGCGCGTCGCCTGCAGCACGTCGGCGCCGTCGGCGGGCTTGCCCTGCGCTTCGGCCTTGGCCTTGACCTTGGTTTCGATGACCTTCTCGACGATGCCCCAATCGCCATCGAGAGCCGACACCAGATCGCCGCCGGCGACCAGCGGCCAGTTCTTCTTGCGCCAGGAAGCCCCCTTGGCCGCCCTCTTCACATCGCTGGGATCTTCCTCCAGCGCCTTGAAGAAGGTCCGCCACTGATCGTCGACCGATGCCGGGTCCTCTTCGTACCGCGCATGAAGCTGCTCGATATAGGCAGCGTTGGCGCCATCCAGAAACGAGGTGATCTGAAACTGCTCGTTGGCTTCTTGCCGTGCCATGGTGATATGCGGACGCTTCCGTCCGCCTCCTGACTTTGATGATTTTGCCGGCGCGATCGCCGACTGCCGCATTCCGATTGCCGCCTGTCCGCGGCGCATCTGCATGTCTCGTGCCGTCAGACCGGGCGGAAGGCTGAGATGCCGTTCCTCCGCCCGGGTATTAAGTTGGCTTAGCCCTTGAGGACTTCAACCAGCGTCTTGCCGAGGCGGGCCGGAGACGGCGACACCTTGATTCCTGCCGATTCCATCGCCGCGATCTTCGATTCCGCGTCGCCCTTGCCGCCGGAAACCACAGCACCGGCATGGCCCATGGTGCGGCCCTTCGGTGCGGTACGGCCGGCGATGAAGCCGGCCATCGGCTTCTTGCGGCCCTTCTTGGCCTCGTCCTTGAGGAACTGCGCCGCGTCTTCCTCAGCCGAGCCGCCGATTTCGCCGATCATGATGATGGAGGTCGTGGCTTCATCGGCCAGGAACATTTCCAGCACGTCGATGAACTCGGTGCCCTTGACCGGGTCGCCGCCGATGCCGACGGCCGTCGTCTGTCCGAGGCCTTCATTGGAGGTCTGGAACACGGCTTCATAGGTCAGCGTGCCCGAGCGGGACACGATGCCGACCGAACCCTTGCGGAAGATCGAGCCCGGCATGATGCCGATCTTGCATTCTTCCGGCGTCAGGATGCCCGGGCAGTTCGGGCCGAGCAGCCGCGACTTGGAGCGGTCGAGGCGAGCCTTGACGCGCACCATGTCCATGACCGGGATGCCCTCGGTGATGCAGGTGATGAACGGGATCTCGGCGTCGATCGCCTCGATGATCGCATCGGCAGCACCGGCCGGCGGAACATAGATGACCGTCGCGTCGGCGCCGGTCTTTTCCTTGCCCTCGGCAACGGTTGCGAAGATCGGCAGGCTTTCGCCCTTGGCGCCGGACCAGGTTTCGCCGCCCTTCTTCGGGTGGATACCGCCGACCATCTGCGTGCCGTAGTAGGCAAGCGCCTGTTCGGTGTGGAACGTGCCGGTCTTGCCGGTCAGACCCTGCACGAGGATCTTGGTGTCTTTATTGACGAGAATAGACATGCGAGGCCTTTGTCTAGGAGAGGTTGGAAGACGTGGGGGACGAGCGACGATAGATGCCGCTGACGACCTCCTGCCAAGTATCGCTGCCTGCAGGCGAAAAGCTGACGCCCATCCGGTAGCAGTCTTCATTTTCAAATGTGAATGTAGTGCGCTGTCTGCCGCGCGGCGAAGCCTTCATCAGCACGAGTTCCTTGCCGTTCCATTCGCCGGAAGCTGGCGAGGGCGGCGCAAAACCCGCACTGTCGAACTGGTACAGCTTGTAGGTCTGATCCGAAGCATCGAAGCCGAAGACATTGCGGGCCTCGAACGAAACAGCCCCATCGCGCGTCTGCCGATAGCACTGCTCAAGGAAGAAGCCACCGAACAGCACCTCGCCGGAAAGTCTGGCATTGGCCTTACCTTCAGTCGTCCACGCCGACCCTGCGACACGCTCCTCCCCTTCCCATACGCCGGAAAAGGCGTTGAGGCGGATATGAGCAGCAGATGGCGTGGACTGGAAGGCCATGATCGCTCTCAGCCGTTGATCGCCGCGACGATCTTCTTGGCCGCATCGTCCAAGTCGTCAGCCGCCGTGATCGCCAGACCCGACTCGTTCAGGATCTTCTTGCCGAGCTCGACATTGGTGCCTTCAAGGCGCACGACGAGCGGAACCTTGAGACCGACTTCCTTGACCGCGGCAATGACGCCCTCGGCGATGACATCGCACTTCATGATGCCGCCGAAGATGTTGACGAGAATGCCTTCGACCTTGGGGTCCGCGGTGATGATCTTGAAAGCCGCAGCAACCTTCTCCTTGCCGGCGCCGCCGCCGACGTCGCAGAAGTTAGCCGGCTCCTTGCCGTAGAGCTTGATGATATCCATCGTCGCCATGGCAAGCCCGGCGCCGTTGACCATGCAGCCGATATTGCCGTCGAGCGCAACATAGGCGAGGTCCCACTTCGAGGCCTCGATTTCCTTGGCGTCTTCTTCGGTTTCGTCGCGCAGCGTCTTGACGTCGTCGTGACGGAAGAGCGCATTGCCGTCGAAGGACATCTTGGCGTCGAGAACCCGCAGGTGACCGTCCTTCATGACGATCAGCGGATTGACCTCGAGCAGCGCCATGTCCTTTTCGTTGAAGGCCTTGTAGAGCGCCGGGAAGAGCGACTTCGCATCTTCGGCGGCCGCACCGTCGAGCTGCAGAGCCTTGGAGATCGCAGCCACGTCGGCAGCCGTCACGCCGGCTTCCGGATCGATGGCGATTGTCTGGATCTTCTCCGGCGTGTCATGGGCGACAGCCTCGATGTCCATGCCGCCTTCTGTGGAAACCACGAAAGCCACGCGGCCGACCGAACGGTCGACAAGGATCGAGCAATAGAGCTCGCGAGCGATGTCGGCGCCATCTTCGATGTAGAGACGGTTGACCTGCTTGCCGGCGTCGCCGGTCTGTGCCGTCACCAGCGTATGCCCAAGCATTTCCTTGGCGTGGGCAACCACTTCGTCGATCGACTTGGCGAGACGCACGCCGCCCTTGGCATCGGGGCCCAGTTCCTTGAACTTGCCCTTGCCGCGGCCGCCGGCATGGATCTGGCTCTTGACCACGTAAAGCGGACCGGGAAGCGATTTGGCGGCAGCCGCGGCCTCTTCGACCTTGAGAATAGCCACACCCTCGGCAACCGGCGCGCCATAGCCCTTCAGTAGAGCCTTGGCTTGATATTCATGAATGTTCATGGGTCTATCCCTGTTTGGATTAGTTCAGCGCCAATTACTTGAGGGCAGGCGCGATATTGATGCAGGCTTCGCAGAGACCGGCGACGGCGCCGACGGACTTGTCGAAGGCTTCCTTCTCGGTCTTGTTGAGATCGATCTCGATGATGCGCTCGACACCGCCGGCGCCGATGACGGTGGGAACGCCGACATACATGTCCTTGACGCCGTACTGGCCGCTCAGGTGAGCCGCGCAGGGCAGAACGCGCTTCTTGTCCTTGAGGTAGGATTCGGCCATCTCGATCGCCGAGGCGGCCGGCGCGTAATAGGCCGAGCCGGTCTTCAGCAGGCCGACGATTTCGGCGCCGCCGTCACGCGTGCGCTGGATGATCTCTTCGAGGCGCTCCTTGGTGACCCAGCCCATGGTGACGAGGTCGGTGAGCGGAATGCCGCCGACCGTCGAGTAGCGGGCGAGCGGCACCATCGTGTCGCCGTGGCCGCCGAGCACGAAGGCGGTGACGTCCTGGACGGAGACGTTGAATTCCTTGGCGAGGAAAAGACGGAAGCGCGAGGAGTCGAGAACGCCGGCCATGCCGACGACCTTGTTGGCCGGAAGGCCGGAAAACTTCTGCAGCGCCCAGACCATGGCGTCGAGCGGGTTGGTGATGCAGATCACGAAAGCGTCCGGGGCATATTTCTTGATGCCGGCGCCGACCTGCTCCATGACCTTGAGGTTGATGCCGAGAAGATCGTCGCGGCTCATGCCGGGCTTGCGGGCAACGCCGGCGGTGACGATGCAGACGTCAGCGCCTTCGATCGCGGAATAGTCGCTGGCGCCTGTCAGGTTGACGTCGAAGCCTTCGACCGGCGAAGACTGGGAGATATCGAGACCCTTGCCCTGGGGAATGCCGTCCGCAATGTCGAAGAGGACGATGTCGCCCAGTTCCTTCAGGCCGGCGAGGTGCGCCAGCGTGCCACCAATCATGCCAGAACCAATGAGTGCGATCTTGTTACGCGCCATTTCGCTGTTTCCTTTGCGATCAAATTCGGTGAACGACGCGTCGAGGCACCGCCCAATGACGCAATCGCATAGACCGAAAGCCTAAAAATGGCAATCCATTATTTTTGATGCAGCATTTTCAATCGTTTAGATACAAAAATTCTTACGTAAACGTAAGATATTCTGTCACCGAATTGTTACTCGGCGGCGCGCTTTTCATGGTGCAGCGCAAGATATTCGGCACTGCGCATCTCAAACAGCCGGGATGCCGTGCGGTCGAATTCAAACCCCTCGGTGCCCCGGCGGTGCAGCAAAAGTTCCTCCGGCATCGCCGCCGCGGAAATGTAGAGCCGCACGGCATGGTCGTAGAATGTATCGACCATAATGATGAAGCGTTTGATCTGGTTCCGTTTTTCCGGCCCGAGCAAGGGAACGTGATCGAGGAAGACCGTGTCGAAGCGCTCGGCGATCGCCAGGAAGTCGACCGCCCCAAGCGGCTTGTCGCACAGATCGGTGAAGGAAAACCGCGCCATGCGCTCGACGGCGAGCGGCACGTGGATGTGGCGCCCCTTCATCGGAATATCCAGCGGCTGCGCCTTGCGCCCGTGCAGCGCCTGCGTCCAGGACGCATCCATCGCCATGTCGTTATGGTCGTTGATCGGCACCAGATAGACCGGCTGGCTGCTCAGCTTCTCCATCCGGTAATCGGTCGGCGAATCCAGGGTGACGACGTCGACATGCTGCTTGAGAAGGGCGACGAAGGGCAGGAAGAGGCCGCGGTTCAGGCCATCCGGGTAGAGATTGTCGGGCTCGACATTCGATGTCGCGACCAGCACGCACCCGCGCGCGAAAAGCTCGGAGAACAGCCGCGACAGGATCATTGCATCGGCGATATCGGTGACCGTGAATTCGTCGAAGCAGAGCAGTTCCGCTTCCTCGTAGAGCGCGGCGGCAACCGGCGGCATCGGGTCGGCCTGCTTCGTCTCGCCGTTCTTGAGCTTCAGCCGGTGCGCTGCGATGCGGTTGTGCACATCCGCCATGAATTCGTGGAAATGCGCCCGCCGCTTCTTCTTGGAGGGCGCCATCGAGAAGAACATGTCCATCAGCATGGTCTTGCCGCGTCCGACGCTGCCGTGGATATAAAGCCCTTTGATGCCGGCGGCGGATTTCTTCTTGGCGGCAAACAGCCAGCCAAGCGCGCTCGATTTTGCCGCCGGCCGTTGCTGCTTCAGCCCGGCAAGCACCCGATCCAGGCTTTTGGCCACATCCATCTGGGCGGAATCGACCTGCAGCGCACCGGAAAGCGTCAGCGATTTAAGCTGTTCGCAGACGCTGAGCGCATAATCTGGCATTGGCTGCATGAGGGCATATCCGCCTGTCAGTCATCGGCGGGGCCCGCCGGATCGTTACCGCGCCGGCACTTTTACCGCGCCGGTACTTGTTACCGGCTGAGGCTGATCTGCTGGCCCGTGCTGGTCTGGCCCTCGAAGCGGTTGTCGGCCGTCTTGTAAACGCTGCCGAGCTGATTGCCCGAGCGGTCCTTGAGCAGCACCTGCTTGCCGGCAACCTCCCAGGAGCCCATCGCCGTCAGCTCGCCGACGCAGCCACGTGTGCCGCCGCGCGAACCGCTGCCGAGATTGGTGAGCGTCAGGAACATGTCGCAGCTGCCATTGACGCGCCAGCTTCCGACCATCGATTCCTTGGTGACATCGAGCGCATTCGCAGCCATGGCGCCGGACTGCGCGCCCGGCATCGGTGCCGTCGATGCCGGCGCCGCGGGGAACTGCGAGTTGTTGACCGGCGGAAGCTGCCCACCCTGAACCGAGGGAACCGGCTGCGCCGTCAACGGCGCCGGCCCGGCATTCGGGCTGGAGTTGTAATCATATGCCGTACGCTGACAACCGGCTAGAGCGAGAGCCACCACCAGACCTGTCATCGCATATCGCAACTGCATCATCATACTCCTGATTTCGGCTAGCGCCGCAGAGAAACGGGCGTGAGACAAGTCCGATTATCGTAACTCGCTTTGGTTAATCAAGTCGGACGGCATAAATTGCCCGTGACAACAACTAACCGAAAAACGATACAGTTCAACTGTCCCGCTGCAAAACTTCCTGCACATAGAATTTGTCAGCAAGGTGTTGGGCGTGCTGATCTCTATCCGGATCCCGGTCGAACTCCCGCAATGTCTGAAAATACCGCTTCAACGCGCGCCGCCCGACCTCACCTGCGAAACGGCTTCTGGATCGAAGCCGTCTATTCCGCCATCGGCATGCATGTGTTGATCAGACCCGGCGCTCGACCATCATCTTCTTGATCTCGGCGATTGCCTTGGCCGGGTTGAGGCCCTTCGGGCAGGTCTGCGCGCAATTCATGATCGTGTGGCAGCGATACAGGCGGAACGGGTCCTCAAGATTGTCGAGACGTTCGCCGGTTGCCTCGTCTCTGGAATCGATCAGCCAGCGATAGGCCTGCAGCAGGACGGCCGGACCAAGATAGCGGTCGCCGTTCCACCAATAGCTCGGACAGGAGGTCGAGCAGCAGGCGCAGAGGATGCATTCGTAAAGGCCGTCGAGCTTCTGCCGGTCCTCATGGCTCTGCTTCCACTCCTTGGCGGGCGCCGGCGACACCGTCTTCAGCCAGGGCTCGATCGAGCGATGCTGGGCGTAGAAATTGGTGAGATCCGGCACCAGATCCTTGACGACGGGCAAATGCGGCAGCGGATAGATCTTCACCGCGCCGGTTATATCGTCGAGGCCCTTGGTGCAGGCGAGCGTGTTCGTGCCGTCGATATTCATCGCGCAGGAGCCGCAGATGCCCTCGCGACAGGAGCGGCGCAGCGTCAGCGTCGGGTCGATCTTGTTCTTGATATAGAGCAGGCCGTCGAGCACCATCGGGCCGCAATCGTCGACATCGATGTAGAACGTATCGATCGACGGGTTCTGCCCGTCATCCGGGCTCCAGCGGTAGACGCGGAATTCGCGGGTGTTCGTCGCACCCGCCGGCTTCGGCCAGACCTTGCCTTCGCGCATCTGAGAATTCTTGGGAAGAGCGAGTTCAACCATAGTAAGATCCTAGTTTGCCGACAGGAATTCTGTCTTCACATAACCCTTGCAACCACCGAACGCAGCGTTGCTGGCGCGAACGAAGGCCACTTCACCAGAACGTTCCAAAACTTCTGCTTTAGTCCCGGGCTTGACGATGCAAGCAAGGTTTTTGGACATGAACTGGTTGCCGGCAACCAGGGAATTGTGGGCGGCTGCAGCCGCTTTGGCCGAATTCCACACCCCGACGTCGTTGCTGACGGCGGCACCGACGCCACCCGGAGCCCGCAACTTGTAGCGATCGGCCGCCGAGACAGAGAACGACACCGTCAAGGTAACCGCGACAATTGAAAGAAAGACAGCGTTTCTCATCTTAATAGACACGCGCTTTCGGCTCGATCTTGTGCGGGTCGATGCCTTCCGCGATCAGGTCGGTGTGAACGGGCCGGTAATCGAGTTTGACGTCGCCTGCCTCGCTGACCCAGGCAAGCGTATGCTTGCGCCAGTTGACGTCGTCGCGGCCGGCAAATGCGCCCTCGGTATAGTCCTCGCGGGCATGCGAACCGCGGCTCTCCTTGCGGGCCTCGGCGCCGTAGATCGTCGTGATGGCGTTGGCCATCAGGTTCTGCAGCTCCAGCGTCTCGACAAGATCCGAGTTCCAGATCATCGAGCGGTCTGTAACCTTGATATCACGCATTTCCTGCCAGATCGCCGAGATGCGCCGGCAGCCGGATTCCAGCGATTCCTGCGTGCGAAAGACGGCGGCGTCTTCCTGCATGGCGCGCTGCATCTTCTCGCGCAGTTCCGCCGTCGGGGTGCTACCGCTGGCGTGACGCAGGCCGTCGAAGCGGTCCATGATCTTGTCGCAGGCCGAGACATTCAGATGCGGGATCGGCGCTGCGCGGTCGATGACTTCGCCGGCGCGGATCGCAGCGGCCCGGCCGAAGACCACGAGGTCGATCAGCGAGTTGGAGCCGAGGCGGTTGGCGCCGTGCACCGAGGCGCAGCCGGCTTCACCCACGGCCATCAGGCCTGGGATGATCCGTTCCGGATTGGCGCCGTCGGCGTTCAGCACTTCGCCCCAATAATTCGTCGGAATGCCGCCCATATTGTAATGAACGGTCGGCAGAACCGGGATCGGCTCGCGGGTGACGTCGACGCCGGCGAAGATCTTGGCGCTCTCGGAAATGCCCGGCAGCCGCTCGTGCAGCACCGCCGGATCGAGATGGTCGAGATGCAGGAAGATGTGGTCCTTGTTCTTGCCGACGCCGCGGCCTTCGCGGATCTCCAGCGTCATGCAGCGCGAAACGACGTCACGCGAAGCAAGGTCCTTGGCCGACGGCGCGTAACGCTCCATGAAGCGCTCGCCCTCGGAGTTGACGAGGTAGCCGCCTTCGCCGCGCGCGCCTTCGGTGATCAGACAGCCCGAACCATAGATGCCGGTCGGGTGGAACTGGACGAATTCCATGTCCTGCAGCGGCAGGCCGGCGCGCGCCACCATGCCGCCACCGTCGCCGGTGCAGGTGTGGGCTGAGGTTGCCGAGAAATAGGCGCGGCCGTAGCCGCCGGTCGCCAGCACCACCATCTTGGCGGCGAAGCGATGGATCGTGCCGTCGTCGAGGCACCAGGCGACGACGCCGGTGCAGCGGCTGCCGTCTTCCGACATGATCAGATCGAGCGCGAAATACTCGATGAAGAATTCGGCGTTGTGGCGCAGCGACTGGCCGTAAAGCGTGTGCAGGATGGCGTGGCCGGTGCGGTCGGCAACGGCGCAGGTGCGCTGCACCGGCGGGCCTTCGCCGTAATTCTGCATATGGCCGCCGAACGGGCGCTGGTAGATCTTGCCTTCCTCGTTGCGCGAGAAAGGCACACCGTAATGCTCGAGCTCATAGACCGCCTTCGGCGCTTCCATGGTGAGATATTGCATGGCGTCGACGTCGCCGAGCCAGTCGGAGCCCTTGACGGTGTCGTAGAGATGCCACTGCCAGCTGTCGGGCGTCATGTTGCGCAGCGAGGCGGCAATGCCGCCTTGCGCGGCCACCGTATGCGAGCGGGTCGGGAATACCTTGGTGATGCAGGCCGTGCGAAAACCCTGCTCGGCCATGCCCAGCGTGGCGCGCAAGCCGGCGCCGCCGGCGCCGACAACGATCACGTCGTAGGAATGATCGACATATTTGTAGGCCTTGCCGTTCTGGGCGGGTGAAGTCGGTGCCATATCGAGCTTATCCTACGAATGCGATTTTCAGAATGGCGAAGAGACAGAGGCCGGCGATCAGGATCGCAAAGAAGGTGTTCAGCATTAAGAGAGCGATCTTGCCGAACTCGCCGTGCACGTAATCCTCGATGATCACCTGCATGCCGAGCTTCATGTGGATGACTCCTGATATCACCATCAGCCCCATGACGACCGCGACGAAAGGGTTCGACAGCGCACGCACCACATCCGCATAGGGTGCGCCGGCATAGGTGATCAAGAAGAAGAGAAAGAAAAGGATGAGCGGAACATTGGCGACGGCCGTCAGACGCTGGCGCCAGAAATGGTCCGTGCCGTCCTTGGCGGAGCCGAGCCCGCGAACCTTGCCGAGGGGGGTGCGCATATCCATGAGAGGACCTTCAGAAGCGAATGAGGAAGCCGATCACCCAGACCAGCACGGTCAGACAGAGCGACCCGATGATGTTGGCGATGGCGAGCTTGGTCGAGAATTCCTTCCCGAAGCCGTAGCCGAGGTCCCACATGAAGTGGCGGAAGCCGCCGAGCATATGGTGCAGCAGCGCCCAGGTATAGCCGAGCAGCACGAGCTTGCCGAGGAGGCTGCCGAGCACCCAGTTGGCCCAGTCGTAGGAGCCCTGGCCGCTTGCCGCCGCGATCAGCCACCAGGCGACGAGCATCGTCCCGACATAGAGCGCGCCACCGGTAATGCGGTGGACGATGGACATGACCATGGTGGGAATAGGTTTGTAAATTTGCAAATGCGGCGACAGGGGCCGGTTATTTGTCACGTTCGCCATCAGAACCTCGCGGCGGCTTCTCTGCGCTCCCGGATTTCGGAGCATGCTCAGTCAACCACACGATGACGTATTCTCTGTGTGCGTTGCATCAATTGCGACGTTTAATCACCGGAAACGCCGACGACAAGCACAATCGCTGTCTTGCCTTAATTTAATCGATTGGGGTTACCACGAAATTTGCAGGCTAACGAAACTGGTGTTTTCGGCTCAATAATTGGGCCGTTCTCGTCAGCCGCATGGACAAGCTGCCGCTTTTGGCGCAATCTGGCGTTAACGATTTGTTAACGATCGGAATCCCGGAGGCCGGCGTCCATGTTTCGCAGTCTATGCGCAGTCACCCTGCTTGCGCTCGCCGCGCTTGCAGCACTGCCTGCCACCGCCGGCGAGCGCCGTGTTGATCATCGCTTCAGCGACCGTCGCTTTCCCGATCAACGCTTCCCCGATCAACGCTTCCTTGCCCTTCACAACGGATTGTTTCTCGGCGAACGGGTAAACTGGCGCGATCGCGGCATCCGTTTCGACAACAGCTATGGCCGCCGGCACGGCAGAGAGCGGATGCCGTTCTTGAAGCAGTTTTCGTCGGCGGCAACAGATCGCGTCGCTCGCGGCGGCCTGATCATCATCGCACCCCAGCCGCCGGGTGGCGACAGCGGCGACACCTATGCCGGCTCTTATGCCTATCAGGTCGACGGCGGGACTTATGTCGGCGGCAATGGATACGGATATTATCCAGCGCCACGGCCCGAGCCGCAGGCCCCGAAGGCGAAGGTCATCGACGTCGCCGTGCAGGACGACCCCTGCACCTACGAGGCTAATGTCTGCGTCATCCGGCCTTAGAACAGGATGAGCCGGGACCGAACCGCCACACTGTCGTCTTCTTGATTTCGCTGTCTTCGAGCGCCCGCGTCACCGGCACCTCGTAAACCGCGCAGAATTCCAGCCGATCCCGAGGCAGGTAGCTGCGGCCGGGATCGCCGACCAGCACCGGCATACCCTCCTCCGCCAACCTCGAGAACCAGGGAATGAGCGCGTCGGCAAACGCGCGGTCGTAGAAGACGTCGCCGGCAAGCACGATATCCGCATCGACGGGTTTGCCGATCAGATCGGCGCCGGCAAACCCGAGCGCAACGCCATTGGCCTCGGCATTCAGCCGGATCGCGCTCTCCGTCCAGGGATCGATATCGGCGGCCGTCACCTCAAGGGCGCCGGCCATCGCAGCCGCTATGCCGACGAGGCCGGAGCCGCTGGCGAAATCCAGCACGCGCCGGCCGTGCACCATCTCCGGATGATCGAGGATGTAGCGCGCCAGTCCCTGGCCGCCCGCCCAGGCAAAAGCCCAGAAGGGCGGCGGCAGGCCGATCGCCTCCAGCTCCTCCTCCGTCTTCAGCCAGAGTTCATGCGCTTCGCTGGCCAGATGGAGAGAGATCTCCGGCACATGCGGCGGCGCCATCACGCTGGTATTGGCGCGGATAAAGGCTTCCGGATCGGTTTTCAACGCGGCGGATTGTCCAGCCCGCCCATGCGGCAGACTTCGGCCCATTCGTCATCCGTTACCGGCTGCACGGAAAGGCGCATGGAGGTGACGAGCGACATCTTGGCGAGCTTTTCGCTCGCCTTGACGTCCTTCAGCGTCACCGGCTTCGGCATGTCCATGACCGCGCGAATGTGGACGCAATCCCACTTCGGATCGCCCTTGGCGGTGGAATCGGGCTGCGACAGGGCTGAGACTTCGACAATGCCGACGATCTCCAGCCCGTCGTTGGAATGGTAGAAGAAGCCCTTGTCGCCGAGCTGCATCGCCCGCATATTGTTGCGCGCCAGATAGTTGCGAACGCCGGTCCATTCCGTGCCCTTTTCGCCGGCGGCTTTCTGCTGCTCCCAGGACCAGGAGGCAGGTTCCGATTTATAGAGCCAGTGCGCCATGCCTCACGCCTCCGGCTTGTTGAAGACCCAGTTGTAGGCCTTGACGTCGACGCTTTCGAACAAGCCGGCCTTGGCATAAGGATCGGCATCGGTAAGCGCCCGCGCCGCCTCCTTCGTCTCCGCTTCGACGATAATCAGGCTGCCGCAGGCCTTGCCCTCATCATCGAGAAACGGGCCGGCGATCTTCAGCGTGCCCTCGGCGTTCAGCCCGTTCAGATACTCAAGATGCGTCGGCCTGGTTTCCATGCGCACATTCAGATGGCCCGGCTTGTCCTTGCAGAGAAGGGCGAAAAGCATGTCTGTCTCCTATTCGGTGGTAATGGGGCGCGTCATCAGCTGTTCGATCGCTTCTGCTATATCGAGCCTGCCGTCGATGATGGCGGAAACGGCGTCGGTGATCGGCATACTGACTGCAAGCTCTGCGGCAAGCCGCGAGGCGACGGAGGCGGCAAGCGCACCTTCCACCAGCGCGCCCTGCAGCGGATCGACCTTTTCGCCGCGTCCGAGCGCGATGCCGAAGCGCAGGTTGCGCGATTGATGGCTGGTTGCCGTCAGCACCAGATCGCCGAGACCGGAAAGCCCGCGCACCGTATCGGCCTGGCCGCCCTTGGCGACGACGAAACGCGACATTTCCGCAAGCCCGCGCGCAATCAGCGCCGCACGGGCGGAATCGCCGATGCCGCCGCCTTCGACAATGCCGCAGGCGATCGCCAGCACATTCTTCAATGCGCCGCCGAGCTGCACGCCGATGCGGTCGCTGGAGGCATAAAGCCGGAAGGTCCGGCCTGATATCGCCTGGGCGAGCCGCTCGGCGACCTCCATATCATCAGCCGCAATCGCCATCGCCGTCGGCAGGCCCTTGGCGATATCGGCGGCAAAACCCGGGCCGGAAAGCACGGCGACGGAATGGTCCGGCAGTTCCCGTTCCAGCATGTCGGTCAAAAGATTGCCGGTCGCCCGCTCGATGCCCTTGGCGCAGGTGACGACAATAGCATCCTTTGAAAGATAGAGGCCGTACTGCCGGGCGGCATCGGCCTGCGCCTGCGACGGCATGGCAAAAAGCACGATGGAGGCGCCGGCGATCGCCTCCGGCTCGGCGGCAAATTCCAGCGTATCGGGCAGGTATATGCCGGGCAGTGCTGCATCATGCAGCCGTTCGGCCTTCAGATCTGAAATCAGCGACGGATTGCGCCCGACAAGCGTCACCGCGCTGCGGCCGGCAAGGGCGATGACGGCGGCGAGCGCCGTTCCGAAAGCTCCCGATCCGATGACGGCGATGTTTTCGCTCATGCCTTGGCCCCCCTCTTGCCGAAACCGATCAGCGTTTCCGCATTGGAATCGAGCGGCCAGCGCGAACGCGGCTGGACGTCGAGCGGATCCGGCGCAGCGCCCGTCGCCATACGCTCAAGTCCCGCCCAGGCGATCATCACCGCATTGTCGGTGCAGAGGTGCAGCGGCGGTGCGATGAAGCGGAAGCCGTTTTTATCGCAGAGCGCCTGCAGCGTGCCGCGCAGTTCGAGATTGGCGGCAACACCGCCGGCAACGACGAGGGCCGGCTTCTCATCGGTCGCGGCAAATTCCGTCTTGAACCGCTGCAGGCCGCGGCCAATGCGGTCCTTCAGCGTCCGCGAAATCGCTTTCTGGAACGAGGCGCAGATATCGGCCACGTCCTGATCGCTGATCGGCGCGATATCCTGTGCCGCCTGCCGCACCGCCGTCTTCAGGCCGGAGAAGGAGAAGTCCAGCCGCGCCTCGCCGACCAGCGGCCGCGGAAACGCGAAGCGATCGGGATTGCCGTCCCGCGCCATCCGTTCCACCGCCGGGCCGCCGGGGTAGGGCAGACCGAGCAGCTTTGCCGTCTTGTCGAAAGCCTCGCCGAGCGCATCGTCGATCGTCGTGCCCCAGCGCTGATACTCGCCGACGCCGCGCACCAGGATCAGCTGGGTATGGCCGCCGGAAACGAGCAGCATCAGATAGGGAAAGGCAAGCCCGTCGGTCAGCCGCGCCGTCAGCGCATGGCCTTCGAGATGGTTGACCGCATAGAGCGGTTTGCCGGCGGCCCTCGCGATCGCCTTGCCGGTCATCAACCCCACCAGCAGGCCGCCGATCAACCCCGGCCCGGACGTCGCGGCGATGGCGTCGACCTCATCAAGCGACACATTGGCGCGGTTCAGCGCCTCCTCGATCAGCTCGTCCAGCGCCTCGACATGGGCGCGTGCCGCGATCTCCGGCACCACGCCGCCATAGGCGCTATGCTCGTCGAGCTGGGACAGCACCACATCGGAGAGCACTCTGGCATTTCCCTCCGCATCGCGCTCGACGACGGCGGCCGCGGTCTCGTCGCAGCTCGTTTCGATGCCAAGGATACGCAGAAAGGGAACCATGAGGCCTGTTCGTTGATTGCGATGGGATGGAAACCCGTTTACGAGAACTCCGGTAACAACGGAACTGAGCGGATGCAAACAAAACCTTTCCGGATCGGCACGCGGGGCAGCCCGCTGGCGCTTGCCCAGGCGCATGAGGCCCGCGACAGGCTGATGGCGGCGCATCATCTGCCCGAAGAGATGTTCGAGATCGTCGTGCTGTCGACCAAGGGCGATCGCATCACCGACCGGTCGCTGGCTGAGATCGGCGGCAAGGGCCTCTTCACCGAGGAGCTCGAACAGCAGCTTGTATCCGGCGAGCTGGATTTCGCCGTGCACTCCGCCAAGGACATGCCGACGAAGCTGCCCGACGGGCTCCATCTCTCCGCCTATCTGCCGCGCGAGGATATCCGCGACGCCGTCATCGGCCGCACCGCGCCCAAACTGATCGACCTGCCGCATGGCGCCACCGTCGGCTCCTCGTCGCTGCGCCGCCAGGCACTGATCCGCCGCATGCGGCCCGATATCAATGTCGTGACCTTCCGCGGCCTGGTGGAAACGCGCCTGCGCAAGCTCGAAGAAGGCCAGGTCGACGCCACCTTGCTGGCCCTTGCCGGCCTGAAACGGCTGGGCAAGGTCGAGGTTCTCACAGATATTCTCGACCCCGACACCTTCCCGCCGGCGCCGGCGCAGGCGGCGATCTGCCTCGAAAGCCGCATCGGCGATACTCAGATCGACGATCTGCTGGCACCGGTCAACGATGCCGCGACCTTCGACACCGTCTCCTGCGAACGCGCCTTCCTCGCCGCGCTGGACGGCTCCTGCCGCACGCCGATCGGCGGTTATGCCGTCTGCGAAGGCGATCTGATCCGCTTCTCCGGCCTCATCATCACCCCCGACGGCCGCAGCCAGCATGCGGTGACGACCGACGGCCACCGCCGCGATGCGGCCGCACTCGGCACCCGCGCCGGGCAGGACGTGCGCGCAAGGGCCGGCAGCGCCTTTTTCGACGACTGGCAGTGACGCGGCCATGCGCGTGCTCGTCACCCGCCCCGCGCATTCGGCTGAAAAAACCGCACAACGTCTGCGCGACATGGGCCACGAGCCGCTGCTGCTGCCGTTGCGCCAGCCGGTGCACGACAGCACTGCCGCCGCGGCCGCGCTTGCAAGAACCAGCGGCGCGATCGCCGTGACCAGCGCCGAAGCCGTCAGGGTCCTCTCTGCTCTCGGTGAGCAACTTCATCCGCATCTTGCCCGCCCGCTTTTCGCGGTCGGTGAGACGACAGCGGAGGCAGCGCGCACCCTCGGCTTCCGTTCGGTTGCTTCATCTAACGGCAATGGCAGCGATCTGGCCGAGCTCGTCGGCGCGCACATAGAGGACTTGCTCTACCTTGCCGGCACGCCGCGTGCGGAAACCTTCGAAGCAGGATTGCGTGAGCTCGGCATCCGCTTTTCCGTCGCTGAATGTTATCGCATGCAGCCGATTGCCCCCGGCCCGGCCGAGATCGAAGCGATTTTTGCCGGCGGGCGGCTGGACGCGGTTCTCTTCTACTCCCGGCAGACGGCCGAGGATTTTTTTGGCGTGACGGAACTTCGCTTGGCCCTGTCGGAGCAAAGCGGAATCCGCCTTCTCTGCCTCAGCGAGGCGGTGGCGCAAGCCATCCCGGCGGCTTTGAAAAAAAATGCGGCGATTGCGCCGATGCCGGATGAGAAAAGTCTTTTGTCGCTGCTTTGAATGCTTTAGCCGCCCAAATTTGATCTAACCTCTTCCCTTAATTGGCATCACTGTCTAGTTTCGTTGCAATGCAGGATAAAGAGGACCTCATGGTATCGGGAAACCCGCCACGCCATTCGAAGAGCGCCGACGAGCCGGTCACGATCGACCTCGAAGCACAGGATTTCGCCTCTGCAGCCGATACCGAAAAGCCGGTTGAGAAGGATGTCGGCAGCGTCGACAACAGCGCCGCCGATGCCGGCGTGACGCCCGAAACCGAGGCTGCGCCGCAGTTCGAACAGGCACGTGCCGAGCAGGAGCAAACCGAACACGAACCAGCCGAACACGAGGACCAGCCTGCAACGGACGCACCGGAGGAGGAGCCGGCAGCCCCGGGGCCCGCCTTCGCGCCGCCTCCCGAACAGCCGCGGCGCGCCGCCACCTCCGGTCTCATCGCCGCCGGCATCTTCGGCGGCCTGGTGGCGCTGCTTGGCGCCGGCGCCATTCAATATGCCGGCTATCTCCCGGGTTCCTCCGCGCCGCAGGCGACATCGCCTGACATCGCCGATCTTTCCGGCGAGATCGATGGCCTGAAACAGACCGTCGCCAATCTTGCCGCCAATCCGGCGAGTACAGATGACGGTGCGCTTGAAAAGCGCATCGCCGCGCTGGAAACGACAGCCAAGGCGCCAGCGGCCGCCGCACCGGCCGATTCGGCAAATGTCGAGGCACTCAACCAGAAGATTGCCGAGCTGACCGGCCAGGTCGACCAGCTGCGTGCCACCCTGGCCCAGTCTTCCGAGCAGCAGACGACGAGCGGCGCCGATATCGCCAAGCGTCTCGACGAGGCCGAAAAGAAGCTGAACGAGCCGCGAGAGGATGTCGCCGTCGCCCGGGCGATCGCGGCGGCCGCCCTCAAGGCGGCGATTGATCGCGGCGGGCCGTTCCTGGCCGAACTCGATACTTTCGCCGGCGTCGCCCCCGACGATCCCGCCGTTGCCGACCTCCGAGCCTTTGCCGAAACCGGCATTCCCTCGCGCGCCGAACTCATGCGTCAGGTTCCCGATGTCGCCACCGCGATCGTCGAAGCCGTCAACCAGCCGGATCCGAACGAGAGCTGGTCGGACCGGTTGATGTCGAGCGCCAAGTCGCTGGTATCGGTCCGTCCCGTCGGCAATATCGAGGGCGACAGCGTCGAAGCTATCGCCGCCCGCATGGAGGACAAGGTGAAGAGCGGCGATCTGCCGGCTGCTTCCGCCGAATGGAACAACCTGCCGGCTCCCGGCAAGCAGGCGTCCGCCGCCTTCAAACAATCGCTCGAAGCGCGTATCCGCGTCGAGGAACTGGTCGGAGGGGCGCTGTCGAAAGCGGTTTCCGGCACCGGCAAGGAGGGATGAGACCATGCTGATCCGCCTTGTAGCCTTCGCCCTCTTCGTGCTGCTTCTCGCCTATGGCTTCTCCTGGCTCGCCGATCGTCCCGGCGACCTCTCGCTGATCTGGGAGGGCCAGATCTACCAGACGAAACTGATCGTCGCCGCCAGCGCGATCATCGCTCTCATCGCCGCCGTGATGATCGCCTGGTGGTTCGTCCGCCTGGTCTGGACCTCGCCGCATTCGGTGACGCGGTATTTCCGTGCCCGCAAGCGAGACCGCGGTTATCAGGCGCTGTCGACCGGCCTGATCGCCGCCGGCGCCGGCAATGCGGCTCTCGCCCGCAAGATGGCCGCCCGCTCGCGCGGCCTCATCCGCGCCGATCAGGAGCCGCTGATCAGCCTGCTCGAGGCCCAGGCCGCTCTAATCGAAGGCCGCTACGATGAGGCGCGCGCCAAGTTCGAGGCCATGGCCAACGATCCCGAGACACGCGAACTCGGTCTGCGCGGCCTCTATCTGGAGGCCCGCCGGCTCGGCGCCAACGAGGCCGCCCGGCAATATGCCGAGAAGGCTGCCGACAATGCGCCTTATCTGCCCTGGGCCGCACAGGCGACCCTCGAATATCGCAGCCAGGCCGGCCGCTGGGACGATGCGATCCGCCTGCTCGAACAGCAAAAGGCCGCCCGTGTCGTCGAAAAGGCCGACGCCAACCGTCTGCACGCGGTCCTGTTGACGGCGCGCGCCGGCGAGAAGCTGGAAGGCAACCCGACCGGCGCCCGCGACGACGCGCAACAGGCGCTGAAGCTCGCCGCCGATTTCATTCCGGCAGCCCTCATTGCCGCAAAGGCGCTGTTTCGCGAAGGCGGGGTGCGCAAGGCCGCCTCGATCCTCGAACAGGCCTGGAAATCGGCGCCGCATCCCGAGATCGGCCAGGCCTTTGTCCGGGCCCGCAGCGGCGATTCCACGCTCGACCGGCTGAAGCGCGCCGAACGGCTTGAGGGGCTGCGCCCGAACAACGTCGAATCCCTTCTCGTCGTCGCCCAGGCCGCACTCGACGCGCAGGAATTCGCCAAGGCCCGCGCCAAGGCGGAAGCGGCCGCCCGCATGCAGCCGCGTGAAGCCGCCTTCCTGCTTTTGGCCGACATCGAGGAAGCCGAGACCGGAGATCAGGGCCGCGTGCGCCACTGGCTGGCCCAGGCGCTGAAAGCCCCGCGCGATCCGGCCTGGGTGGCGGATGGTTTCGTGTCGGACAAATGGCTGCCGGTATCACCGGTAACCGGCCGCCTCGACGCCTTCGAATGGAAGGCGCCCTTCGGCCAGATCGAGGGTCCGCTCGAAGACGGCTCAGTGCCGCCCATCGAAACCGCTCTGAAGACCTTGCCGCCGCTGCGCGACGTCAGGCCGGAAAGCCCGGTCAATGACCATCGGATCATCGAACTGGAACGCGCCGCGACGATCGCCGAGGCTGTGCGCCCGACGCCGGCGCCGGCGCCGGCAAAATCGAAGCCCGTCGAACCCGCCAGCGGCAAAGCGCCTGCACCGGGCGAAGCGAAACCTTTCTTTGGCGGCCTGCCGGATGATCCCGGCGTTCGCGACCCCAGGGTGGACCCGGAACCCAAGACGCGGCTCCGCCTTTTCTGAAATGGAACGAAAACCGCATGTTCGAACGCTTTCAGGCATTCTTCCAGAAGCTCACCGCCGACCACCCCAAGAAAGGTTTTGCCCCTGATGATCCGCGCATCGCAGTGGCCGCCCTCTGTATGCAGGTCATGGAAGCCGACGGTCAGATCAAGGCCAGCGAGAAGAAGCGGCTGCGCAAGCTGTTGAAGGAGCAATATGCGCTCGACGGCAAGCAGCTGGATGCCCTGATGGCGGCCGGCCTCGAGGCCGAAAGCACTGCCGTCGATTATTATCGCTTCACCGCCGACCTCAAACGCCACCTCAATACCGAGCAACGGCTGGAACTGATCGGCATTCTCTGGGACATCGTCTATGCCGATGGCGAACGCAGCGAAATGGAGGACCATGTGATCTGGCGTATCGCCGATCTGCTCGGCGTCTCCTCGCGCGAGCGCATCCAGAAGCGGCAGGAGGCGGCCGCCAGGGTGACGGATGTTCGGGTTGCGCAAGATGATAGCGACTGAGCAAAAGTCGAACCGCGACGGGCGCCCGATCCTCATCGTCCTGCATCAGGAACGGTCGAGCCCCGGCCGTGTCGGCCAATTGCTCGTCGAAAAGGGCTATCGCCTCGATATTCGACGCCCGGTTCTCGGCGAACCGCTGCCGACGACGCTTAAAGAGCATGCCGGCGCCGTCGTCTTCGGCGGGCCGATGAGCGCCAATGATCCCGACGACTTCGTCAAGAAAGAGATCGGCTGGATCGACATTCCCTTGCGGGAAAAACGCCCCTATCTCGGTATCTGCCTCGGCGCGCAGATGCTGGTGCGTCATCTCGGCGGCAAGGTCCAGTCGAATGCCGACGGCTCGACGGAGATCGGCTGGTATCCGCTGCACCCGACCGAGAAGGGCCGCCTGCTGATGCATTGGCCGAAGATGGTCTATCATTTCCACCGCGAAGGCTTCGACCTGCCGCACGGCGCCGATCTGCTGGCCGAAGGCGATACCTATCCGAACCAGGCCTTCCGCTATGACGGCAACGCCTGGGGCCTGCAGTTCCATGCCGAACTGACCCGGGTGATGATGCATCGCTGGGTGGTGCATGGCGCGCACCGCTTCATCCTGCCAAACGCCCAGCAGGGCCGCGAGCATCTCGAAGGCCGCATGCTGTTCGACGCGCCGCTGAAAGCCTGGCTGACCGAATTCCTCGATATCGTCTTCGAGGGCAAACCGGCGAAAGCCGCCTCTTCGATCACACTTCCCGCGTAGAGAACGCGTATCCGCGCTATCTCACGTGCTGGGCGCGTCGAGCGTATCGATCCTGCGCAATTTGGGAAAACTCGAAGCCCAGATCGCCGCCACCGCCAAAGTCCCTATTCCGCCGATAACGACCGCCGGCACCGCGCCGAAGATCGATGCCATGGTGCCCGCCCTGAATTCGCCGAGTTCGTTCGAAGCGCCGACGAAGACCATGTTGACCGCATTGACGCGGCCGCGCAGCTGATCCGGCGTCCAGAGCGCAATCAGGCTCTCGCGCACATAGACCGACACCATGTCGGCCGCCCCCATCAGCGCAAGTGCGGCGATCGAGACTTCGGTGTTGGTCGACATGCCGAAGACGATGGTTCCCAGGCCGAACAGGGCAACACCGATGAACATGTAAACGCCGGCGCGGTGTTTGAGCGGATAGGCGGCAAGGAAGATCGCCATGACGATGGCGCCGAGCCCCGGTGCCGCGCGCAGCAGGCCAAGCCCCCAGGGGCCGAGCGTCAGGATATCGCGGGCGAAGATCGGCATCAGTGCCGTCGCGCCGCCGAGCAGCACGGCAAACAGATCGAGCGAGATCGCCCCGAGCACCACCTTTTCGGCGCGGATGAAACTGAAGCCGCCGAGGATCATCGCCCAGCTCTTGGCCTCGCCCGTCGTCTTCTGTTCCGGCTTCGGGATCATGTACAGAAGGGCCGCGCCGAGGATGGAAAAGATCACCGCCACCGTATAGGCGGTCGTCGCGCTGACGCCGTAGAGCAGGCCGCCGATCACCGGCCCGGTGATCGCCGCGAGCTGCCAGGACGACGAATTCCAGGCGATCGCATTCGACAGCGCATGCTCCGGCACGAGATTGGGCGCGAGAGACTGCACCGCCGGCGACATGAAGGCGCGTTCGATGCCGAAGATCAGAAGCACGGCGAAAACCGGCAGGGGCGTGAAGGTCACCATGACAGTCATGACCAGCAGCGCCAGTGTGCAGAGCGCGCTGACCAGCGAGCAGAGTGCCGCAATTGCCCGGCGATTATACCGGTCGGCCACCGAACCGGTGACCAGCATGAGCAGCAGCGACGGCAGGAACTGCACGAGACCGATCAGCCCGAGATAGATCGCCTTGCCCGTCTGGTCGTACATCTGCCAGCCGACGGCGACGCTGACGATCTGCTGCGAGAAGGACAGCAGGAAGCGCGCGAAAAAGAACCGCGTGTAGGACGAATGCCGGAACGCGGCAAAACGGTCTCCGGTGGGCGAAAACGACATGGAGTTTTCCGAGGAGACGGGCGCGGGAATAGCTGCAAGGCCGCCCGTTAAACATGATTCACCGCGCGTTCCCACACGGCACTTGCTCGTTTAGTCGCCAATGTCTACATGTCTGTCAACAACGAATTGGAGATGACGATGTATGCGCTGTTCGCAACCATTGATTTAGCTTTGCAAATTTATATTTGGATTTTGGTTGCCAGCGCTATTTTCTCGTGGCTCTTCGCATTCAACGTCATCAATTCCAACAACCAGTTCGTCAATCAGGTCGGCATGTTCCTGTACAATGTAACCGAGCCTGTTCTACGTCCGATCCGCCGCCTACTGCCCAATCTCGGGGGGATCGATATTTCGCCGATCATTCTGCTGCTGATCATCTTTTTCATTCGCATGCTTCTCGCGACCACCGTCGCGCCGCTTTTTGGCGTCCGCATGTGAACCGTCCCTGGAAGAAATCCGACGATCATGTCCGCCTCGCCATACGGCTGACGCCGAATGGCGGGCGTGACGCGATCGACGGCGCCAAAACCGACGGCGAAGGCGAGGCCTATCTAAAGACGCGCGTCACGACTGTGCCCGAGAAAGGCAAGGCCAACAAGGCTCTCATCCTGCTGATCGCCAAATCCCTCGGTATCGCCAAGTCTTCCGTCAGCCTCGTCTCCGGCGATACCGCACGCAAAAAAATCCTCCGGATCGACGGTGACCCGGAGGATTTGGGAAAAAAGCTCGAAACGCTTTTAGGCTGAATAATCAGCCTTTGGTCTTCTTGGCGCGCTCGACGGCTTCGAGGATAAGCTGGCCGGCTTCCTTGGAATCGCCCCAGCCGAAGATCTTCACCCACTTGCCGGGCTCCAGATCCTTGTAGTGCTCGAAAAAGTGCTCGATCTGCTTCAGCGTGATCTCGGGAAGATCGGTGTAGTCCTTCACCTTCTCATAGCGCAGCGTCAGCTTCGGCGACGGCACGGCGATGATCTTCTCGTCCTTGCCGGAATTGTCTTCCATCTTCAGGACGCCGATCGGGCGCACATTGATGACGCAGCCCGGAACCAGCGGGCGGGTGCTGGCGATCAGCACGTCGATCGGGTCGCCGTCCTCAGACAGCGTGTGCGGCACGAAACCATAATTGCCCGGATAGGTCATCGGCGTGTAGAGGAAACGATCGACGACCAGCGTGCCGGCTTCCTTGTCCATTTCATACTTGATGGGATGGCCGCCGACCGGAACCTCGACGATAACGTTGACGTCCTCAGGTGGATTATTACCGATGGAAATGGCGTCGATGCGCATAGGAACTCCCGCGGGGTTGAATTTATCGCAGCCAGATAATCAGTTTCATCTCGCAACGCAACATTTGAGATCACCAATGCGTGATGGCATCGGCGCAAAGAGCTCGAAACTTTCGAATAGGAAACAGGCGATTGCCGACCGAGCCGGTCAATTCCAGATGAAGCCGATCTTCTTCAACTGCTTGTGGTCGAAATTTTCCATGCCTTCGCAGAAATCGACACCGCCGTGATGGCGGTAGAACCGGCCGGCGGTCTCGTTTTCCTCGAGGCACCAGACGACCAGCCCGTTGCAGCCGAGCGACTTCAGCAGCCGGCGCGCCTCGCCGAACAGCATCCGGCCGAGGCCGATGCCCTGATATTCCGGCCGAAGATAGAGCTCGTAGATTTCGCCTTCCTGCGGCAAAGCGCGGGCGCGGTTGAGGCCGAGCGTTGCGTAGCCGGCAACCGTTCCGGCAACATCGAGAACCAGGAGCGTCGCCGGTCCGCGCGTCGCTTTGCGCCACCAGTTTTCACCGCGCCGCTCGATCATCTGCGTCAGCGCCCGATGCGGAATAATGCCTGCGTATGTGTGCTGCCAGGCAAGCCTGTGCGTTTCCGATATGGCTCGGGCATCGTGTGGTTCGGCCCGCCGAACATCGATCGACAACGTCTTCATAACGTTTACTCTGGTCCCGCCGAAGGCAATTAACCATATGCAGCCAGCGCATCGTGATCGATTGCCCACAGACTTGATATGTGGACGACAGATAAAATTTAACGCTTTTTTAACGATTGTCACAAGTCGGAATCAGCGCGGCGCACAATAAAAAACCCCGGCACGAAGGCCGGGGTTTCCAAGGGTGCTTTGAAGCTCTCAGAGAGCCGCTTTCGACTTTTCGAAACGCTTGCGGTCGTTTGCGTCGAGATACATCTTGCGCAGACGAATATTCTTCGGTGTCACTTCCATCAGCTCGTCTTCCTGGATCCAGGAAAGCGCACGATCAAGCGTCATGCGGATCGGCGGCGTCAGCTTGACGGCTTCGTCCTTGCCGGCGGCGCGGATGTTGGTCAGCTGCTTGCCCTTCAGGACATTCACTTCAAGATCGTTATCGCGCGTGTGGATGCCGATGATCATGCCGGCATAGACCTTTTCACCCGGCTCGATGATCATCGGACCGCGGTCTTCCAGGTTGAACATCGCATAGGCGACGGCTTCGCCGGGAGCATTGGCGAGCAGCACGCCGTTGACGCGGCCACCGATCACGCCCTTGTAGGGCTGGTAGTCGTGGAACAGGCGGTTCATGATCGCCGTGCCGCGCGTATCCGTCAGCAGTTCCGACTGGTAGCCGATCAGGCCGCGGGTCGGTGCATAGAAACGCAGGCGAAGACGATTGCCGCCCGACGGACGCAGCTCGACCATTTCGGCCTTGCGCTCGGACATCTTCTGAACGACGACGCCGGAATGTTCTTCGTCGACGTCGACGACGACTTCTTCGATCGGCTCGAGAAGCTGGCCGCTTTCATCCTTGTGCATGACGACGCGCGGACGCGACACGGCAAGCTCGAAGCCTTCGCGACGCATGGTTTCGATGAGCACGGCGAGCTGAAGTTCGCCGCGGCCGGACACGTAGAACGAATCCTTGCCTTCGGCTTCTTCGATCTTCAGGGCGACGTTGCCTTCAGCTTCCTTGAAGAGACGGTCGCGGATGACGCGTGAGGTCACCTTGTCGCCTTCGGTGCCCGCCAGCGGGCTGTCGTTGACGATGAAGGACATGGTCACCGTCGGCGGGTCGATCGGCTGCGCCTTCATGGCTTCCGAGACGGAAGGGTCGCAGAACGTATCGGCGACAGTACCCTTGGAAAGGCCGGCGATCGCCACGATGTCGCCCGCATGGGCTTCGTCGATCGCCGTGCGCTCAATGCCGCGGAAGGCGAGGATCTTGGAGATGCGGCCGGTTTCGATCAGCTTGCCGTCCTGGCCGAGAACCTTGACGGCCTGGTTCGGCTTGATCGAGCCCGACGCGATACGGCCGGTGATGATACGGCCGAGGAAGGGGTTGGCTTCGAGGATGGTGCCGATCATCCGGAACGGGCCTTCTTCGACGGTCGGCTCAGGAACATGCTTGAGCACCAGGTCGAGAAGCGGTGCAAGGCCCTCATCCTTCGGCCCTTCCGGATTGACGTTCATCCAGCCGTCGCGGCCCGAACCGTAGAGGATCGGGAAGTCGAGCTGCTCGTCGGTCGCGTCGAGATTGGCGAAAAGATCGAAGACTTCGTTGATGACTTCTTCGTGGCGGCCGTCCGGACGGTCGATCTTGTTGATGGCGACGATCGGGCGAAGGCCGACCTTCAGCGCCTTGCCGACGACGAACTTGGTCTGTGGCATCGGGCCTTCGGACGCGTCGACGAGAACGATCGCGCCATCCACCATCGAGAGAATGCGCTCGACTTCACCGCCGAAGTCGGCGTGGCCGGGGGTATCGACGATATTGATACGGACACCCTTCCACTCGACCGAGGTTGCCTTGGCGAGAATGGTGATGCCGCGTTCTTTTTCGAGATCGTTCGAGTCCATCACGCGTTCAGCGACACGCTGATTTTCGCGGAACGAGCCGGACTGCTTGAGAAGCTCATCCACCAGGGTCGTCTTGCCATGGTCAACGTGCGCGATGATCGCGATATTGCGAAGTGCCATATGTGAAATCTCTGAGGCTGCGGCGCACGCTCTTGAGGACGCGCCTATTGGTTTGGGGCGTCCATACAGTTTTTTTTGCGTTTGCGAAAGAGGGGAACGCGCAAAAGCTGCGGCATGGCTGCCGCCATGCCGCATCGAAGCGTGTCATCAAATTGTCTTAGGCGTCGCTGCCTGTCAATTCCTCGAAGGTCGAAAGTCCCTTTTTGACCAGCATCGCATCCGGGCTCGGCAGCTTGCCGCGGAAAGCCTTGTAGGCATCCTCCGGATCGACCGAGCCGCCGACGGAATAGATGTTTTCCTTGAGCTTGCGCGCCATCTCGCCATTGAAGGCGTCTCCCGTCTCCTCGAAGGCGGCAAAGGCGTCGGCGTCGAGCACCTCCGACCACATATAGGAGTAATAGCCGGCCGAATAACCGCCGGAGAAGATGTGCTGGAAGTGCGGCGTCGCGTGGCGCATGACGATCGATTTCGGCATGCCGATCTCGGCAAGCACCTCGGCCTGCACCGCCATCGGATCCGCAACCGCCTCCCGCGTGTGAAAGGCCATATCAACAAGCGCCGACGAGGTGAACTCGACGGTGTTGAAGCCGGCATTGAAGGTGCGCGCCGCCAGCACCTTGTCGAGCAGAGCCTGCGGCATCGGCTCGCCGGTTTCGACATGCACGGCATAGCGCTTCAGAATAGCGGGCACCGTCAGCCAGTGCTCGTAGAGCTGCGACGGCAGCTCGACGAAATCGCGCGAAACGCCGGTGCCGGAGACCGAGGGATAGGTGACATCAGAAAGCATGCCGTGCAGCGCGTGGCCGAATTCGTGGAACAGCGTGCGCGCATCATCGAGCGACAGCAGCGCCGGCTTGCCCTCGGCCGGCTTGGCGAAATTGCAGACATTGTAGATGATCGGCAGCTCGCCGTGGCGGCCGTTCTTCAGCTCCAGCCTATGCTGCGATTGCAGCGAGCTCATCCAGGCGCCTGATCGTTTCGAGCCGCGGGCGAAATAATCGCCAAGGAAAAGCGCGACCAGCCGATCTTCGCGATCCCTGATTTCGAACACCCTGACATCCGGATGATAGGCGGCCACGCCCTTCTTCTCGACGGCGCGGATGCCGAAGAGCCGGCCGGCCACGTCGAAGCAGGCTTCGACGATCTTCTCGAGCTGCAGATAGGGCTTGAGCTCGGCCTCGGAAAAATCGAATTTCCGCGCCCGGATCTTTTCGGCGTAGTGGCGCCAGTCCCAAGGCATCACCTCGTGGTTGCGGCCTTCCTCGGCGATCAGCGCCGCGATATCGGCCTCCTCCTCGCCAGCGCGTTTCACCGCCCGCGCCCAGACTGCTTTGAGCAGGTCGTTCACCGCCTCCGCCGTCTTTGCCATCGTATTGTCGAGCTTCAGCTCGGCGAAATTGCCGTAACCAAGCAGGCTCGCCACCTGATGGCGCAGCGCCAGCGTTTCTCGGATCACGGCGCGATTGTCCGTCTCGCCGTCATTTTCGCCGCGCGCCACCCACGCCTTGAATGCCTGCTCGCGCAGGTCGCGGCGCTCCGAAAAGGTCAGGAACGGCTCGATGATCGAGCGTGACAGCGTCACCGCATACTTGCCCTCTTCGCCGCGTTCGCGTGCTGCGGCGGCCATGGCGTCACGCAGGAATTCCGGCAGGCCGTCGAGCTCGGCTCCAGAAGAAAGCGTGAGTGCCCAGGCCTTCTCGTCGGCGAGCACGTTCTGGCCGAATTGCGTGGCGAGACCGGCAAGCTTTTCATTGATCGCTGCCAGTTTCTCCTGCTCGGCCTTCTCGAGCTTGGCGCCCGACTTGACGAAGCCTTTCCAGTGGCGCTCCAGCACGCGTTTCTGCTCGAGCGTCAGGCCGAGGCTTTCGCGTTTCTCCCAAAGCGTGTCGATGCGGGAAAAGAGCGCGGCATTCATGCCGATTTTCGAATAGTGGCGGGACATCTTCGGCGAGATCTCCCGCTCCAGCGCCTGGATCACATCATTGGTATGGGCGCCCGCCTTGTTCCAGAACAGCGCCGAAACGCGCGACAATGCATCGCCGGCTATTTCCAGCGCCGTGACCGTATTGTCGAATGTCGGCGCCTCGGCATTTCCGGCGATCTCGTCGATCTCACGTTCATGGGCGGCAAGCGCCGCTTCGAAGGCGGCTGCGAAATCGCCGTCATCGACAGCATCGAAACGCGGCAGGCCGTGAAGGCCGTCCCAAGTCACCAGCGCCGGATTGAAATCATGGGGAGAAGGCATCGGAGAATTCCTTTTTGGCATGCACGGGTTCGTCAATATAGGAGAGCTGTCGTAGAATTGGTATGCGGGAAGGACCTTTTGCCTCGCCTGCAAAATCTGGTGGACAAAAATTGACGCGCTAGAATTAACCAATCGTTAACGATTGACGCGAATCACGGGCGAGCGCTAGTTTCCCCATGTTTCTTCCTGTACGGGGACATGCGCCATGGAAATTTTTTCTGTGCGGTCTTCTCAGAGTTTGCTATTTAAAAACAATCCTAATAACGCAAAAAGTTCGAAGACCTCTCATATTGAAATCGAGACCAGAGCTCCCGCCCCGGCCTCGTTCCAGATCGACGATAATAGTGATGAAGGTCCGGATTTCACCGCTGTCAGCCCTGGCGAATTGCGCAATTACGCGCGTCAGAGTTTCGACAGCGGCCTGATCGATCAGAGCACCTACGCTGCAATCTCAGAGCCGCTGCCGATGCATGCGATCGATCCGCTCGGCAACGTCATCGATCTCTCCAGTGTCACCGACGGCACCAGCTTCAATTTTCTCGATTATTACAAAAATCAGTTGCAGATCGCCATGTCGATCGGCGGTCCCGATGAAGTCCAGACGCTGAAATCGATCGTCAATTTCCTGGATAGCTAGGCTCTAAATCAGGCCCTGCGCCAGCCGATGAGACCGGGCGTGGCGTGCCAGAGTGCCTGGGCGGCAAACCCCATGAAGAGGACGCCGGAGCAGCGCACGATCAGCCGCTCATGCGCGCGATAGAAGCGGCGCACCGCGCCGGCGCCGATGACGCCGATCAAAATGATGTCGGCCGTCACGAAACCGACGAAGGACACGCCGAGAAGCATCGGCAAGGCCTCGAAATCCAGCGCCCCGGCCGAGCCCGCAACCAGTGCGGTGAAGGTGGCAAGCGCCACGGGATAGCCCTTTGGATTGGTGACGCCGAAGATCAGCCCACGGCGAAACGGCCGCTCGACCACCACGAGAGCCTGTCCCTCGGCTTTCGGCTTGGCATTGACGGCGCTCCAGCCGATCCAGGCGAGGTAGAAGCCGCACGCAAGGCCGAGCAGGTCGAAGACGAAGGTTCCGATCGTCTTCGCGCCGACGATCGCGATCAGCGCCAGCGACGACCAGATGAGATCTCCGACCAGATGTCCCATCATGAAAAAAGCGCCGGCCTTGCGTCCCTGCCCGGCACCGATGCCGAGCAGCTGCAGAAAGGCGGGTCCCGGAATGAGCACGTAGAAGAGCGCCGCCAGGAAGGCGCCGAAGACCAGGGACTGCGTCATGGAGATGCTCCGGAGGATGATTTGGCAGAGTAAGCCATCCCCGGCATCCGTCAAGGGGCGGTTGAATGCCGATGAAAAGCAGCATGGATGGGCCGCGAGAGGATGGTTCTCATTTTCACCGGGTACCGGCCAAGACTTTCGGCACGTAAATTTCACCCATTCGATCAAGGCTTTCCCTTGATTGCCAACCGACTGCCGGCGTTACCGAGGTCGAAGGCCTGGTGACGCGACGTCAAGAGGGTGAACATCATGGACAAACTCTTCTATGTCGGCGTGTCAGCCGCTCTGTTTGCGGCCTTTGCCTTTTCGCTCAACTTTGTTGTGCCCTTCATCATCGGTGACTATTCCACCTTTGATTTCGCCCTCATCCGTCATGTCGTCTCGGGTCTGGTCGGGCTGTACATTCCGTTTTCGGAGAAGCGCATCATGCACCATCTCACGCTTCGGAACTGTTTACAGGCCATCTGGCTCGCCTTCATCGGATATGTCGGTTACTTCCTGACGGTGACGGGAGCAGCCGTCTTTGCCGGCCCCGTCATCGCTCCGGCCTTTCTCGGTCTGGTGCCGATCGTATTGATGGTCATTGGCAATCAGCGTCAGGGATCATTGCCGTGGCGATCCCTTATGATGCCTTTGGCGCTGGTGCTGGTCGGTCTTATCCTCGTCAATGGCACGGCATTCACGGCTGAGGGATTGAACTCCGTCGGATCCTTGTGGGTTGGCGTGCCGCTGGCGCTCGCTGCCGTTGGGCTTTGGGTCTGGTTCGCTCTTGCCAATCAGGCAGCCCTCGCCGCCCGACCGGAAATGCCCTCCGCTGTGTGGTCGGCCCTGATACTAGTCGGGGGTGGCGTCTTGATGCTGGCCTTCTATCCCGTCGGTGCCGCGATGGACCTCTTCCAGCTTCCAGCACTTGGATTCGGCTGGAGTGCCGCCGGCAACTTATATGTTTGGGGCGCATCTTTCGCGCTTCTGGCAACCGTCGGCGGCGTCTGGGCCTGGAACATTGCCTCACGGAGCCTGCCCGTTGCCCTGGCTGCGCAGCTGATCGTTTCGGAAACAGCCTTCGGTGTCATCGGCGGACTTATCGTGCATGCACGTTGGCCAACTCCGATCGAAGTCGCTGGGGTGGTTGTCCTGATTGCCGGCGTTGTTCTGTCAGTGCGGATTTTCTACGCTCGCCAATTTGCCCCGGGAAAGACATTGCTTGCGCAGGAGTGATCTCTGGACGCCGGCCACTCAAATTCTTCGATCGAACACAGCGACCGGCGTCTTCAGCCGATAGAGCGTCGTCGGCCGCCGGGCCCGCTCGGTCTGTCGTTTTTCGCCCTCGACCACTTCGAGCAGATCGAGATCATTGACCTTGCGGCGAAAGGCACTTTGGTCCAGCCGCTCGCCCATCACCGTTTCATAGATTGCCTGCAGTTCCGACATCGTGAAGACCTCTGGTAGCAGCCTTGCCGGAATGGTCGAGTAGGCGCCCTTGCCGCGCAGCCGCGCCAGCGCGGCAGTGACGATTTCATGATGGTCGAAGGGCAGTTCGCCGGCGGAATCGACCGGCCGCAATTCCAGAGGGCTGGCGGCACCCTCCAACGCTCCCTCAGGGACCAGCGCAAAATACGCGATCGATACCGACCAGTCGCGAGGATCGCGCCGCGCCGAAGCGAAGGTCGCAAGCTGTTCGAAAAAGATGCCCTCAAGCCCTGCCTTAGCCTTGAGGATGCGCCGCACTGCCGCCTCCGCATCGCCATCCTCATCCGTGTGCAGATAGCCACCAATCAGCGCCGGAACGCCGACAAACGGCTGGGCGGACCGCTCCAGCAAAGCCACGCATAGTCGGCCTTCGTGTAGCGTCAGCAAAACGATATCGACTGTTACGATCGGCCGTGCGAATTCAGCCTCTGCCATCGATGCCTTCCTAGTGAGCGTTCCAGACGTTTCATATCGGCCAATCGAAAAAAACACAATTTGCAAATAGCAACTTGCAAAGTGCACTTTGCAAGTTTATATGATTGGTAACGACGGCAGCGGGCAGAACCCGCCAGCCTGATCGCCAAGGCAACAGCAAAGGAGTGATGCCATGGGTATGGGACGTTTCAGCACAACCGACTGGGCGGCCTACAATGCACGCCATGTAGATGGCCGCAGCCGGTCCGAAGTATTCGGCGCCACCGGCATCGACCCCCGGTTCGATCCGGCGCGCTTTGCGACGCGCGAGAGCCGCGACAGCGCTTATAATCCGCAGTCAACGCCGATTATTCTCGCCTCGGATGTGACCGGCTCGATGGGCATGATCGCCCACGAGCTCATGCGCGGCGGGCTCATCACCCTGACATCGGAGATCTATGACCGCCGGCCGGTATCCGATCCGCATATCATGGTGGCGGCGGTAGGAGATGCGTACACCGATACGGCGCCGCTGCAGGCCACCCAGTTCGAGGCCGACATCTCGCTTGCCAGCCAGATCCGCGCCTTGTGGCTGGAAGGCAATGGCGGCGGCAATGACGGCGAGAGCTACAGCGCCGCCCACCTTCTGGCAGCGCTCAAAACCTCGACCGATGCCTTCGAAAGGCGCGGCCGCAAAGGCTATCTCTTCACCATCGGCGACGAGCCGGTCCACAATGGCCTGGCTGCCGACCAGATCGCCCGCATCTTCGGCATCGAACCGCCGCGCGGTCTGAGCGCCCGGGAATGCCTTGCGATGGCGCAGAGATCCTACGAGGTCTTCCACATCGTCATCCGCGAGGGCTATGCAGCGGCGCGGCTCGACCGGGTGCTCGCGAGCTGGCAGCCCTTGCTGCCGGGCCGGGCCTTCGTGCTCGATGACCACAGGCGCATTGCCGAACTGGTGGTCTCGATCATCGAGATCACCGAGGGCCGGGATGCCGGCGACGTAGCCGCCAGTTGGTCGGGTGCAGCGGCTGCAGTCGTCGCCAAGGCCATCGGCGAACGCCCCAAGCGGCGCCTGCTGCCGTTCTTCTAAGCCAGGAAAAGGTGCCAGGCGCTTTCCCCGGGGATTTAAAAAGCAAAAGGTTGGAGCGGTTCTGAGCTCCCATAAAAAGCTGAACCGCTCCGACCCCGTATCTTGCAGAACAAAAGCCCCGGCGCACGCTGGGAACCATTTTAAGGAGCAGAAGATGAGCACTCGAGCACAGGCCGTGATCGGCGCGCTTTATGGCGACGAAGGCAAGGGGCTGATGGTCGACCGCCTTGCCGCAGCCGCGCCGGGGGCCGTGGTGGTTCGCAGCAATGGCGGCGCTCAGGCCGGCCACACCGTGGTCGGTCCCGCCGGACGCCGCCATGTCTTCCACCACATCGGCTCGGGCAGCTTTGCCGGGGCCGCCACGCATTTCAGCCGCTTTTTCGTCGCCCATCCGATGCTGCTGCTCGACGAATCGGCCGCCCTTAGCCAGCTCGGTGTAAAGCCCGAGATCAGCAGCGACCCGCGTGCGCCGGTCACCACGCCGTTCGATGTTATCATCAACCAGGCCTTGGAGCTGGCGCGTGGCGCTGCCCGTCATGGCAGCTGCGGCCTCGGCTTCGGCGAGACCATCGAGCGCAATCTGCACCCGGAATTCGCCCTTTCGACCAAGGATCTGTTCCGCCCCGATCTGCACACCCGCCTTGTTTTTATCCGCGATGCCTGGGTACCGATCCGGCTGGCAGCGCTCGGCATCACCGCCTTGCCCGCAGAACTGGCCACCGCGCTGGCTGACGACACCACCATCGCCCGCTTCGAGGCCGATTGCGCCGCCTATCTCGACCGCGTCACGCTCTGGCCCGACCGACGGCTGTGCGAACGCGGCACCGTCATCTTCGAAGCGGCGCAGGGCCTCGGGCTTGATCAGGACCGTGGTGCCTTTCCCCACGTCACCCGTTCGAATACCGGGCTTGCCAACATGCTTGCTATCGCCGCCGAGGCCGGCATCACCGAGCTCGACGCAACATATGCGACGCGCTGCTACACCACCCGGCACGGCGCAGGGCCCCTCAAGGGGGAAGTTCCCGCACTTCCCGGCGTCAATGTCGTCGACCCCACCAACGCGCCGAACGAATGGCAGGGGCGCCTGAGGCTCGCCCCGCTCGATCTCGGCCTATTGCGTGAAGCCACAACACGCGACCTGAGCTTGGACCGCGGCGGTATCGCCGTCAGAGCCGGACTGGCGGTGACTTGCCTCGATCAGGCGGAGGATGGTTTTGCGGTGACGGACTGCGGAGAGGTGATGCCGCTTGATCCTGCCAAAGCGGCGTCCGAGATAGCCGATCTTGTCGGCCTGCCGCTCTGGGCCGAAAGCTGGGGGCCGCGTCGCGGTGACGTCAGACTACGTGTCGATGCCGCCGCGTAAAAGAGAGCCCGCGCGGCAAATGCCGGCGGGCTCATATCCGGTGCGAAGACGACCGGGATTATTTCGCGAGGTTGCGCTTGCCGAGTGTGCGCAGGCGCAGCGCGTTGAGCTTGATAAAGCCGGCCGCGTCCTTCTGGTCGTAGGCGCCCTGGTCGTCCTCGAAGGTGACGAGCTTGTCGGAATAGAGCGACTTCTCGCTTTCGCGGCCGGTGACCATGACATTGCCCTTGTAGAGCTTCAGCGTCACTTCGCCTTCGACATGCTCCTGGCTCTTGTCGATCAGCGCCTGCAGCATCTCGCGCTCCGGCGAGAACCAGAAGCCGTAATAGATCAGCTCCGCGTAACGCGGCATGATCTCATCCTTGAGATGGGCAGCACCCCGGTCAAGTGTGATCGATTCGATGGCGCGGTGCGCCGAGAGCAGGATCGTGCCGCCGGGCGTTTCATAGACGCCACGCGACTTCATACCGACGAAGCGGTTCTCGACGAGGTCGAGACGACCGATGCCGTTGTCGCGGCCATAGGTGTTGAGTGTGGCGAGCAGCGTTGCCGGCGACATTTCGACGCCGTTGATCGAGACGGCATCGCCCTTGCGGAAGCCGACCTTGATCACCGTTGCCTTGTCGGGCGCGGCCTCAGGCGAGATCGTGCGCATATGCACATATTCCGGCGCCTCCTGGGCGGGGTCTTCCAGGACCTTGCCCTCGGAGGAGGAATGCAGAAGGTTGGCGTCGACGGAGAACGGCGCCTCGCCCTTCTTGTCCTTGGCAACCGGGATCTGATGCTGCTCGGCGAAAGCGAGCAGGTCGGTGCGGCTCTTGAACGCCCAGTCGCGCCATGGCGCGATGATCTTGATGTCGGGGTTCAAAGCATAGGCTGAGAGTTCGAAACGAACCTGGTCGTTGCCCTTGCCGGTGGCGCCATGGGCGATCGCATCGGCGCCCGTCTTGCGGGCGATATCGATCAGATGCTTGGAAATCAGCGGCCGGGCGATCGAAGTGCCGAGCAGATAAACGCCCTCATAGACGGCATTGGCACGGAACATCGGGAAGACGAAATCGCGCACGAATTCCTCGCGCACATCCTCGATGTAGATCTCCTTGATGCCGAGCATCTCGGCCTTCTTGCGCGCCGGCTCCAGCTCTTCGCCCTGGCCGAGATCGGCGGTGAAGGTGACGACTTCGGCGCCGAGCTCGGTCTGCAGCCACTTCAGGATGATCGAGGTGTCGAGACCGCCGGAATAGGCGAGAACGACTTTCTTCACGTCTTTGTATGATGCCATGATGATGAGGTCCGTTGCATAAAAGGCCGGCGAAAACCCGGTATCGCGGCACTTTTAGCGAGATTGGCGCGTGACGCAAGGGCAAGTGCCATGCCGCCGGCGCGATAGCGTTGACAGCACCAAAGCGGAGCCCATATTCGCCAACGTCCTAGCAATGATCGAGGAGGGGCTCCCCGTGACCAATATTCAAGACATTTTCAAGAAATCCAATGTTGCGGTCGTCACCGGCGGCGCCTCCGGCATCGGCCTGGCGGCGGCGAAATATTTCGCCGGGCGCGGCATGAGCGTCGCCATCGCCGATCTCGGCGGCGATCGGCTGGCCGAGGCCGCCGACGAACTCAAGGCCATTGCCGGCGAAGAAAATGTGATGGCCGTCGAAACCGACGTCGCAGCCAGGGACTCGCTGGAGGCGCTCGAACGCGCCGTGCTCCAGCGTTTCGGCCGCGTGCACGTGCTGATGAACAATGCCGGCATCGGCCCGGAAACCTCGATCTTCAGCCCGCAGGCGAACTGGGACCATATCTTCGCCGTCAACCTGATGGGCGTCATCAACGGCACGCGCACCTTCGGCCCGAAGATGCTGTCGCACGGCGAGCCCGGCCTCATCATCAACACCGGCTCGAAGCAGGGCATCACCACGCCGCCCGGCAATCCCGCCTACAATATCTCCAAATCGGGGGTGAAGGTCTTTACCGAAGCGCTCGAGCATGAGCTTCGCAACATCGACGGCGGAAAGATCTCCGCACATCTGCTGATCCCCGGATTCGTCTTCACCGGCCTCACCAAGGGCGACCGCGCGGAAAAGCCGGCCGGCGCCTGGACACCGGAGCAGACCGTCGATTTCATGGTCGAAAGTCTGGAGCGCGGCGACTTCTATATCCTCTGCCCCGACAACGACGTGGCCCGGCCGGTCGATGAACGCCGCATGGCCTGGGCTGCCGGCGACATCATCGAGAATCGCCCGCCGCTGTCACGCTGGCACAAGGACTACGGCGACAAGTTCAAAGCGTTCCTGGAACAGAAGTGATCGTTACTATTCCAAGGTTTGATTGGTAATTTTCTGGGAGCCGGATAAGAGATCGTCAGGTCTTTCCGGCTTTCGGAGTATGCCATGGATTTCCTGCCCAGCCTGCCGACGCTGCTCGGCTTTGCCGCCGCCACGCTGTTGCTCGCGGCAACCCCCGGTCCCGACATGACGCTGTCGATCAGCCGCTCGCTCGCCCAAGGCAAGAATGCCGCGCTCTTCGTCGTTGTCGGCACCAGCCTCGGCATCGTCGTTCACACCATGCTGGTGGCCTTCGGCATTTCGGCGCTGATCACCGCCTCGCCGACCGCTTTCCTGATCCTGAAGACCGGCGGCGCCGCTTATCTGCTCTGGCTGGCGGTGCAGGCGATCCGCTTCGGCTCGAAGCTCACCGTCGCCAAGGTCGAGGCGCAGAAGGGCACGGCGCTTGCGAACATCTCGTCGGGTTTCTGGGTCAATCTTCTGAACCCGAAGGTCATCATCTTCTTCATGACCTTCCTGCCGCAGTTCGTCAGCGCCGGCGATCCCGCCGTCACACAGAAGCTGCTTTTCCTCGGCTTTTGCTTCATCCTGATCGGCATGCCGGTCAATGCCGGCGTAATCCTTGCCGCCGACTGGCTGGCCTCCTGGCTGCAGAACAACAGGAAGGTGTTGCGCGGGATCGACTATACCTTCGCCGGCGTCTTCTCGATCTTCGCCGCGAAGATCCTGCTCACGCAGGCCAGATGATCACGCTGTTGGCTCAGCCAATCAGCAAAGCATCGTCGTCGAGCGTCTGGCCGCGCATCTTGCGGAACATCGCGATCAGATCCTCGACCTGCAGATTCTTCCTGTTGTCGCCCGCCACGTCGAGAACGATCTCGCCGCCGTGCAGCATGATCGTGCGGTGGCCGTAATCCAGCGCCTGGCGCATGGAATGCGTCACCATCATCGTCGTCAGCTTGCGCTCGGCAACGATCTTCTGCGTGAGGTTCATCACGAACTCCGCCATCCCGGGATCGAGTGCTGCCGTATGTTCGTCGAGCAGCAGCACTTCGGAGCCGGCCAGCGTTGCCATGACAAGCGAAACCGCCTGGCGCTGCCCGCCCGAGAGCAGATCCATACGGTCCTTCAGCCGGTTTTCCAGCCCGAGATTGAGCTCGGCAATTCGCTCCCGGAAATAATCGCGCCTGTTGCCGCCGAGCGCCGGCGCAAGCCCGCGCTTCTCGCCGCGGCGGGCGGCCAGAGCAAGATTTTCCTCGATCGACAGCGAACCGCAGCTTCCCGTCAGCGGATCCTGGAAGACCCGCGCCACCAGACCGGCGCGTGATGCCGTCGACTTACGCGTCACCTCGTTCTTGCCGATCAGCACCTGCCCCTCGCTCGGCAGGACGTCGCCGGCGAGCACGCCGAGCAGCGTCGATTTGCCGGCGCCGTTGGAGCCGATGACGGTGACGAAGGAGCCCTGCTCGATGGTCAGGCTGACGCCGTTCAGCGCCTGCTTCTGCAGCGGCGTGCCGCGGCCGAAAACGACCTTGATATCCTTGACGCTGATCATGATGCGGCACCTCCGCGAAGACGGGGAAGGATGAGTGCTACGGTGACCAGCACCGCCGTCACGAAATTGAGGTCGGAGGCCTGCAGGCCGATGACATCGCTCGAAAGCGCCAACTGGATCGCGATGCGATAGAGGATCGAGCCGAGCACGCAGCCGATCAACGCGATCAACAAGCCGCGGCGACCGAGCAGCGTCTCGCCGATGATGACGGCGGCGAGACCGACGACGATGGTGCCGACACCCGAGGTGACGTCGGCAAAGCCGTTGGTCTGGGCAAACAGCGCACCGCCGAACGCCACCAGCGCATTCGAGATCGCCATGCCGAGATAGATCTGCCGGCTGGTATCGACGCCCTGAGCGCGGGCCATCCGCGCATTGGCGCCGGTCGCGCGCATGGCAAGCCCGGCATCGCTTTCGAGGAAACGCCAGACCAGGACGAGGGCGACGATCACAAGAACGCCGACGAAGAGCGGCCGCACGTAGAAATCGCGAAGGCCATGGCCGAAGAACGGGCTGATCATGGTATCGGCATTGATGAGGGCGACGTTGGGTTTGCCCATCACGCGCAGATTGACGGAAAACAGCGCGATCATCGTCAGGATCGAGGCGAGCAGATTGAGGATCTTGAAGCGCACGTTGAGCAGCGCCGTCACCATGCCCGCGCCGGCACCGGCCGCCATCGCGACCACTGCCGCAAGCCAGGCATTGACGCCGGCAATGATCAGCACCGCGGTCACCGCCGCGCCGAGCGGAAACGAGCCGTCGACCGTCAGATCGGGAAAGTCGAGAATACGGAAGGCGAGATAGACGCCGAGAGCGACGAAGGAATAGACCAGACCGAGCTCGACGGCCCCCCAAAATGCGATTTGGCTCAAGGCTTTCAGCCCCTTTTTGTTACCGTTCCGCCCGTCGCGAAACCGCAGCTTTTTAATACTTCAGCCGCCCCCGTGCAAACGGGAGCGGCTGAATGTGAATGGTCGATGGAACGACGGCCGATTATTCGATGACCTTGTTGGCGCGGGAAAGCACGCTCTCGGGCAGGGTGACCCCCATCTTGGCGGCAGCCGCCTTGTTGACGACGAGATCGCTGCCGGCGGCAGTCTTGACCGCGATATCGCCCGGGTTTTCGCCCTTCAGCACCCGCACGACGATCTCGCCCGTTTGCTTGCCGACATCGTAATAATTGAAGCCGAGGGCGGCGACCGAACCGCGCGAAACCGAATCCGTATCGGCGGTGAAGAGCGGCAGCTTGCTTTCTTCGGCAACCGCGACCGCGCCTTCGAGTGCCGAGATGATCGTGTTGTCGGTCGGGATATAGATCGCATCGGCGCGGCCGACGAGGGCGCGGGCTGCACCCTGGACCTCGGCCGACTTGGTGGCTGCCGATTCCAGGACCTTCAGGCCGGCCTTTTCGGCTTCGACCTTCAGCACGGCAAGCAGCGAAACGGAATTGGCCTCGCCTGAATTGTAGAGATAGCCGATGGTTTTCACATCGGGCAGGATTTCCTTGATCAGCGCCAGATGCTCGGCGACCGGCGACATGTCGGAAAGGCCGGTGACGTTGCCGCCTGGTTTGTCCATGTTCTTGACGAGCTGGGCGCCGAGCGGATCGGAGACGGCGGTGAAGACGACCGGAATGTCGCGCGTTGACGAGACGACCGCCTGGGCCGAGGGCGTCGAGATCGGCACGATGACATTCGGCTCGTCGCCGGCGAACTGGCGGGCGATCTGGGCGGCCGTCGCCGGATTGCCCTGCGCCGATTCGAACACGAATTTCAGGTTCTCACCTTCCTTGTAGCCGGCGGCGGTCAGCGCATCGAGAACGCCCTTGCGGGCAGCATCCAGCGCCGGATGCTCGACGATCGCCGTCACGGCGACCGTGACGTTGTCAGCCTTTGCGGGCAGGGAAAGGGCCAAACTGGCGGCAAGAGCGAGCAGAATCGGGCGCATTTGTATCCTCCTGATTGATTTTGGCGGCACTATTAGGAAATGCGCATGCTTAAATCAATGCAGGAGAATTGTAGCGAGGATCAAACTTGCTGATCAGTCGTCGGCGCCGTGATTGGCGATCATCATCGCCTCGAAGGCCAGGCGCTCGGTCTTGCGCATGCGTTCGGACTCCGATTTCAGCTGGCCGCAGGCAGCAAGAATGTCGCGGCCGCGCGGCGTGCGGATCGGCGATGCGTAACCGGCCGAATTGATGAAATCGGCGAACTTCTCGATCTGCTCCCAGTCCGAACACTGGTAATTGGTGCCGGGCCAGGGATTGAACGGAATGAGATTGATCTTCGCCGGCACGCCTTTCAGCAGCTTGATCAGCCCCTTGGCGTCTTCAAGGCTGTCGTTGACATCCTTCAGCATCACATATTCGAAGGTGATGCGCCGCGCATTGGAGAGACCGGGATAGGCCTTGCACGCCTCGATCAGCTCCTTCAACGGATACTTCTTGTTGATCGGCACGAGAATGTCGCGCAGGTCGTCGCGCACCGCATGCAGCGAGATCGCCAGCATGACACCGATCTCCTCGCCGGTGCGGAAGATTTCCGGCACGACGCCCGAGGTGGACAGCGTCACGCGACGCCTGGAGAGCGACAGGCCGTCGCCATCCGTGGCGATCAGCAATGCCTGCTTGACGGCGTCGAAATTATAGAGCGGCTCGCCCATGCCCATCATCACGATGTTGCTGACCTTGCGGCCCTCGGCAGGCATGATCGTGCCCTGCGGCGCTTCACGATCCGGGAAATCGCCGAGCCGGTCGCGGGCAAGCAGCAGCTGCGACAGAATTTCCTCCGCCGTCAGGTTGCGCACCAGACGCTGCGTGCCCGTATGACAGAAGGAACAGGTGAGCGTGCAGCCGACCTGGCTGGAGATGCAGAGCGTGCCGCGGCCCTCTTCCGGAATATAGACGGCTTCGATTTCGACGGGGCGCCCGGCACCGCGCGGGGGAAAACGCAGCAGCCATTTGCGCGTGCCGTCGTTCGAGACCTGCTCCTCGACGATCTCCGGACGCGCAATGGTGAAATGCTGCTTCAGCATTTCCCGCATGTCCTTGGCGACATTCGTCATATGGTCGAAATCGGAGACCCCGCGCACATAGATCCAGTTCCACAGCTGCGCGACGCGCATCTTGATCTGCTTCTCGGCCACGCCCCTTTCCCGGAGTGCCGCCCCCATCTCCTCGCGCGACAACCCGATCAAAGACGGCTTTTCCAAGCTGGCGGACGTGTGCGCCTGCGGCTTGCTAACAACGATCGCATCCATGACGGACATAGGCATTCATCCCGAATTCAAACATGTCCTGCCCCTGCGAGCCCGCATGCTTCAGGGTGAACCGGAAGACTTGCGGACGCATGACGGCAGATCGGCAAAAATTGAATGGCGGAACGGCGCTGATCGCGATCTATCCGCTGTTGGCGCGCCCTTTAGCATCATTTTGCCCGCGCGTCACTAGAGATAGAAACGGCAAGGGCCGGCGCAAGGCCGGCCCCGTCGAAACTCTGCGGTTGGGAGACCGCTTACTTGCAGCTTTCGATCTGTTTCAGCGCTGCCGAGATGCCCGAGAGCGAATAGCTGTAGGACGTGCCGGTGCCCTTGCGCGAAACGGCATTCACCGTCATCGAATGACCGGTCTTCATCGCCGCGACGAGGGCCGGTTCCTGGGCGGCATTCTCGACCCAGCCGGCTTTGTCCTTGGTGAACATCACGAAGGTCTTGTTGTCGATGACGACGTTGATCTTCGAATTTTCCTTCACCGTGTAGCCCATCATCGCCTGCGGCTCGTAGGAGATGTTCTGGCCCGGACGCTGCGAGACAATGAAGAAGTTGTCGCCGTGGTCGACGCTTGCCGGCTGCTTTGCCGTCGGAACCGACAGCACGTAGCAGACGGTGCTGGCGCCCGACTTGTAGGAGTAGGCGCCCCATGCCTGGAACTGCTGGATGCGGTTCGGCGCGGCCTGCTGCGCTGCCGCAACTCCGGCCATGGCAAGGGTGAGTGCGAGAGCGGATACGATACTTTTTACAAACATGGATTCCTGCCGGTTCTTGCGATTCAAGGCCCGAAGCGATCATAGCGGGCGCCGCATAATCACGATCTGCTTTATTTTGACTTAATTCAGGTTACCAAATGGTCAACAATAGCTGCGATTTGTATCTGCCTGTGTCATTTCAGCTCGGGTATCAATTTTCGCCCCTTTGACGGTATCGGCCGCGACATGGTGCCCCGATGGCACTGGCCGTCCGTTCGGCTGAATTTAAGACACAAAGATTCAGGCAAGAGTTTGACCTTTCCAAAATCCGTTGTACCTCAGTAAGACTTGGAAATCCGATACGAAATTATTGCCGCAGGGGGCGCGTGAGGGGACATGGATGCCGAGCAAAGACAGCGTTTCGCTGCCCTCGCGAAGGCCGTCGCCAGGGATCGCGACCAGCAGGCCTTTTCCATCCTGTTCGACTATTTCGCACCGCGGCTGAAAGCCTGGCTGATGCGCCAGAAGATGACATCAGCCGAGGCCGAGGAACTGGTGCAGGAGATCATGATCGTGCTCTGGCACAAGGCGGATCTCTACGATGCCACGCGATCGTCCCTTTCGACCTGGCTTTTCCGCATCGCCCGCAACCGCCGCATCGACCAGCAGCGCCGTGCCAATACCCGCATCTTCGACGAGACCGATCCGGCCCTGCAGCCGCCGGCCGAGATCGGCGCGGACGAAATCATCGCCAATGACGATCGCGACGCCAGGATCCGCGCCGCCGTCGGCCAATTGCCGGAGGAGCAGCGCGACATGCTGCGTGCCGCATTCTTCCTGGGTCAATCGCATTCGGAGATCGCCGAAGCGACCGGACTGCCGCTCGGCACGGTGAAATCGCGGATCCGGCTTGCCTTCGGCAAGCTCCGCAAGGTGCTGGAGCGCGAAACCGCCTAAATGGTTTTCATCGTTTCTTCGGTCCGGTCGGCCAGAACGCGGTCGGCTGCCTCGTAGTGGCCGGGACGGATATGGCCGCGCACCATGGCGAAGGCGGCCGAGAGCACGGCGATGTCGTCGGAAAAGCCGATGACGGCGAAAACATCCGGGATCATGTCGATCGGCATGACGAAATAGGCAAGCGCTGCGAGCAGCACGCCGCGCACCTTCGTCGGCGTCTGCGGATCGAGCGCACAGTAAAACCCGGCAACGACATCGCGCGAGAACGGAATCTGCCGCACCGCCCGCCGGAAGGTCGGCCAGAATTTCTGCCTGACCGTCTTCTCCCGGCGGCTCTGGGTGTCCTCGTCGCCCGGCAATAGAATTTCCCCGAACTTGACTTCGTCCATCCCTTCCATCCTTTCGTCCCTGCGAACATATGGTGATGGCGCCCACGCATTCAATCGGCCCCGCTTTCAAAGGCCGCGTCGAGCCGCCGCCTTTTCCATCGCCTTGGCGAGCTTGAAATCCAGCTCCGTCAGTCCGCCGGCATCATGTGTGTTCAGCGTTACGTCCACCCTGGAATAGACGTTGAACCATTCGGGATGGTGGTTGAGTTTTTCGGCCGTGATCGCTGCCTCGGTCATGAAGCCGAAAGCCTCGACAAAGTTTGCAAACTTGAACGTCTTCGATATCGAGGAGGCCGCATCGTTGAGCGCCCAGCCTGCAAGCCCAGCCATTTCAGCCTCGATCGTAGCCCGTTCCAGTCTTTCCATTTTCATGCCATGGTCCTCTCATCTGTCGACAGGCCTACCGATGAAACACATCAGCGTCCTCTTCGTTTGCATGGGCAATATATGCCGTTCTCCGCTAGAACAGGATGATTTTAGGCCGGGTCGGCCTAAAATCTGAATCCTGTTCTGCATTAAAGAGTTAGAGCATGATGTCGTCCGAAAACCGCTTACACTTTTCGGCATCATGCTCTGGCCGAGGGAATTTTTCGTCATCTTGTCGCCGAGGCAGGTTTGACCGGCCGTTTCACGATCGATTCCGCCGGCACCGGCGGTTGGCATGAAGGCGAGCCGCCCGATCGCCGGTCGATCGCCACAGCGAAAGGCCATGGTATCGACATATCCGGGCAACACGCCCGTCGAATCCGCTCCAGCGATTTCAGGGATTTCGATCTGATCCTGGCCATGGACCGCGACAATGTGGCGGCGCTCGAAACGATCGCGCCGCCTGAGGCGAGCATCCGCCTGTTCGGCGATATCGCGCTTAGAACGGGAGAGGATATTCCCGATCCTTATTATGGAGGCCCGGCAGGTTTCGAGCTGGTCTACACCAGGCTCTTGACCGGCTGTAGCAGCCTGCTCGAAGCGCTGGGCGCCGAGCGCGCCTCGTGCAGCGGGAACACTTCCTCGGTGAGATAGGGGCCGCCGCCGACCGATTCGCGCGACGACAGCAGCACGAAGCGCGGCGCCGTGAAGGTCGACGTGTGAAAGTTGCCGCGTCCGGCCAGATATTGCACGACATCGTCGAGCCGCGACGATTTGAGCCGCGCCAGCGTCACATGCGGCATGAATTTGCGCGGATCCGGCGGCAGGCCGATGCGCTGGCAGATCCGCTCGATCTCGCCCTGGAGGGCGTACATCTCCGGCGATTGCGAAACGCCGGCCCAGACCGAATGCGGCTTCTTCGAGCCGAAGGAACCGATGCCTTCGAGCCGGAACTGGAATTCCGGCCGGTCGATCCGGTCAAGGCGTTCTACGATTTCATCGGCCGTGCGGCCGTCGACATCACCGATGAAGCGCAGGGTGATGTGGTAATTCTCCACATCGATCCATCGTGCTCCGGGGAGGCCACCGCGCAGCAATGAAAGGCTCATCGCCGCATTGCGCGGAATTTCGAGGGCGGTAAACAGTCTCGGCATAACGAGCACTCCCCGAATCTTTTGCAGTGCTTACACGGAATCATGCAATCAATGACCGCGCAAGCCCCTATTTCTTCACAGAAGAAATCGTCCCGACGAAATTTGTGACATCGGCTTCCATCTTCTGAACCATGACATCCACACCCTTCGCATTCGGATGCATGCCGTCGTCGAGTTTAAGCCCCGCATCGAGCGCCACGCCGTCGAGAAAGAAGGCATAGAGCTTAACTCCGTGTTTCTCCGAAAGTTTCCGATAAATCGGATTGAAGCGTTCCGCATAATCCGCGCCCATATTGGGCGGCGCCATCATGCCGACGAGCAGCACGGCGATGCCGCGCTCTTTCAGCCGGGCAATCATCTGATCGAGGTTCTTCTCGCTTTCCTCAGGCGGAATGCCGCGCAACGCATCGTTGGCGCCGAGCTCCAGAATGACGCCGTCGGTACCGTCGGGTATCGACCAGTCGATCCGCGCAAGCCCCCCTGTCGTCGTGTCGCCGGAGACCCCGGCATTGGCAATAGTGACGTCGAGCCCCTTCGCCTTCAACGCCGCCTGCAGCTTTTCCGGAAAGCCGTCGCCGGGCGGGAGCTGATAGCCCGCCATCAAACTGTCCCCAAAACCGACGAGATTGATCGTCCGGGCATCGGCGGCAGCGGCAAAGATCAGAGAGACCGCAATGACGGTGAATTGAAGCGCGGCAACTTTAAATCTCATTCTGGCTTCCCTAGATTGGCGAAGTGCCGTTATGCGGCTGTTTCGTTATGGATTTATATAGGGCGATTTCTGTTGGCTAAAACCATCATCGAGTTGAAGGGCGCCGATCTGACGCTTGGCAGTGCTGCCGCTTCCGTGCATGTGCTGAAGGGCATCGATCTCGATATCGCGTCAGGCGAATCCGTCGGCATCGTCGGTCCGTCCGGTTCCGGCAAATCCACCCTGCTGATGGTGCTTGCCGGCTTGGAAAAGCTCGACAGCGGCGAAATCAATATCAACGATACGCCGCTCCACGCGCTGAGCGAGGACCAGGTGGCCGATTTCCGCGGCCGCAACATCGGCATCGTCTTCCAGTCCTTCCATCTGATCGCCAATATGACGGCGCTGGAAAACGTCGCCGTGCCGCTGGAACTCGCCAATGTCGGCAACGCCTTCGAGATCGCCCATCGCGAGTTGAAATCGGTCGGCCTCGGTGAACGGCTGAACCACTATCCCGGCCAGCTTTCCGGCGGCGAACAGCAGCGCGTGGCGATCGCCAGGGCGCTCGCCCCCTCGCCCGCCCTCTTGATCGCCGATGAGCCCACCGGCAATCTCGACACCGAGACCGGCCGACAGATCGCCGACCTCTTGTTTTCCAAGCAGGCCGAACGCGGCATGACCCTGCTTCTCGTTACCCACGACGTCTCGCTGGCCAACCGCTGCTCGCGCCAGATCCGCGTCCGTTCCGGCCGGATCGAAGGCGACAGCGCCGCCCGCCGCAGCGAGGCGGCAATCGCATGAGCATCGTCACGCCGCGCGTTTCGCTCGCTTTTCGCCTGGCGCTCCGCGAGCTGCGCGGCGGCATTCGCGGCTTCTACATCTTCCTCGCCTGCATCGCGCTCGGCACCGGGGCGATTGCCGCCGTCAATTCCGTCTCGCAATCGATCACCGATACGATCGCCTCGCAGGGGCAGGAGCTGCTGGCCGGCGACGTCCGTTTCGAACTCAACAACCGCGAAGCGACGCCTGAGGAAATGGCTTTCCTCGACGGCCTCGGCACCGTTTCGGTGTCGACCGGTCTGCGCTCGATGGCCCGCAAGCCTGACGGTTCCGACCAGGCGCTGGTCGAGGTCAAGGCGGTCGACGACGCCTACCCGCTCTACGGCAGTTTCGTGGCCGAGCCGGACTATCCGCTGGCAGCTCTGCTTTCGGGCCAGGGCGGCACCTATGGCGCCGTCGCAGCGCCGCTGCTTCTCGATCGGCTCGGGCTCGCGGTCGGGGATGAATTGCTGCTCGGTAATGTCAAGCTCAGCATCACCGGCACCGTCAAAACCGAGCCGGATGCGCTGTCGGAGGGTTTCGGTTTTGCGCCACGTCTGCTAGTCAGCCGCCGGGCGCTCGAAGCCTCCGGGCTGATCCAGACGGGAAGCCTGGTCGAGCATGCCTACAAGATCCGGCTGGAAGACAAGGGCGCAATGCCGGGCATCCAGGCGCGCGCCGCCAAGGAATTTCCCTCCGCCGGCTGGGCCGTTCGGACCAGCGACCGCGCCGCCCCCTCGCTCACCGAAAACATCACCCGCTTCTCGCAGTTCCTGACGCTGGTCGGCCTCACCGCGCTGATAGTCGGCGGCGTCGGCGTCGCCAATGCCGTGCGCGCCTTCCTCGATTCCAAGCGCACCACCATCGCAACCTTCAAATGCCTCGGTGCGCCGGCGCAGGTTGTCGTTCTGATCTATCTCTTCCAGATCGCCATCATCGCGCTTGGCGGCATCCTGATCGGCCTTCTCATCGGCGCGCTGTCGCCGATCTTCGCCGCTCAGTTTCTGGCGCAGTTCCTGCCGGTCTCGACGGCGCCGACGCTTTATCCCGGCGCCTTGCTGCTGGCGACGCTCTTCGGCATCCTGACGACGCTCGCCTTCGCCATCCTGCCGCTCGGCCATGCCCGCGAAGTGCCGGCGACCGCGCTCTTCCGCGAGCAGGGCTTCGAGGCCCGCCACCTGCCCTCCTGGCCCTATATCCTGCTGGCCGCGCTCTTCATGGCCGCCCTTGCCGGCCTTGCCATCCTCACCGCCTATGACCGCTTCATCGCCGTCGTGTTCGTCGGTGCGATCGTCTTCGCCTTCGTCGTGCTACGCCTGGTCGCAGCAGCGATCGCCTGGCTTGCGCGCCGCAGCCCGCGGGTCAACTCGCCGGCATTGCGGCTTGCGATCGGCAATATCCACCGCCCCGGCGCATTGACGCCTTCGGTCGTGCTCTCGCTCGGCCTCGGCCTGGCATTGCTGGTGACGCTGACCCTGATCGACGGAAACCTGCGCCAGCAGCTGACCGGCCGCATGAACGAGGGCGCGCCGAACTTCTTCTTCGTCGATATCCAGAGCGCCGAGGTCGATGCTTTCCGTGCTCTCGTCCAGGCACAGGCGCCGAAGGGCAAGCTGATGGAAGTGCCGATGCTGCGCGGCCGCATCATCGCCTTCAACGGCGAGGACGTCAGCAAGATGAACGTGCCTGCCGCCGGCCGCTGGGTGCTGAACGGCGATCGCGGCATCACCTACGCCGACGCCCTGCCGGAAAATGCCGCCCTGACCGAAGGCAGCTGGTGGGACAAGGATTACAGCGGCGAGCCGCTCGTCTCCTTTTCCTCGGAAGAGGCGCACGAACTGGGCCTGAAGATCGGCGACAAGGTCACAGTCAACGTGCTCGGCCGCAACATCACCGCGAAGATCGCCAATCTGCGCCGCGTCCAATGGGAATCGCTGTCGATCAATTTCGTCATGGTCTTCTCGCCGAACACTTTCCGCGGCGCCCCGCACGCATGGCTGGCGACCCTGACCGATCCCGCCTCGACACCGGCCGAAGATGCGGCGATCCTGAAATCCGTCACCAACACCTATCCGACGATCACCAGCGTCCGCGTCAAGGACGCGATCGACATCGTCAACCAGCTGGTGGCCCAGCTAGCAACCGCAATCCGCGCCGCAGCCTCCGTCGCCCTTATCGCCTCGATCCTTGTCCTGGCCGGGGCGCTTGCCGCCGGAAACCGGGCACGCACCCACGACGCGGTGGTGCTGAAGACGCTCGGCGCCACCCGCGCCATGCTCATTCGCGCCTTCAGCTACGAATATCTGATCCTTGGGCTGGCAACCGCGATCTTCGCGCTGACGGCCGGCAGCGTTGCCGCCTGGTTCATCGTCGCTCGCATCATGCGCCTGCCCTCGACCTTCCTGCCCGATGTGGCGGGGCTGACGCTGGTCACCGCGCTCGTGCTGACCGTCGGCATCGGCCTCATCGGCACCTGGCGCATCCTCGGGCAGAAGGCGGCACCCGTCCTGCGCGAGCTTTGACCGGCTAAGGCGCCTCAAACCCTTCACCTTACGGCGATTTAACCGGCCGGGCCTTTGCAACCCTCTTGTTTGCGAAGGGCGAAAGCCTCATATTGTCTGCAGGCATGCTGGAGCTCCGCAGCGGCGCCCGGGTCGAAAACCCCGACACCGTATCTCCATCGGAGCTTGTAAGAGGAAACTATGGCTGACCTTCGTAACTATCAAAGCCGCGCTCAGACCGGCGAGATGATTGATCAAGGCCTGCGCGCCTATATGCTCAAGGTTTACAACCTGATGGCGCTGGGCCTGGCGATCACCGGTGTGGCCGCATATCTCGGATTCAACTTCGCTGTTCAGGACGGCCAGCTCACCCAGTTCGGCGTGCTCCTGTTCCAGTCGCCCTTGCGCTGGGTCGTGATCCTTGCGCCTCTTGCGGCCGTCTTCTTCCTGAGCTTCCGCATCAATAGCATGAGCGTGGCCGCCGCGCAGACGACCTTCTGGGTCTATGCCGGACTGGTCGGCCTGTCGCTCTCGTCGATCTTCCTGGTCTACACCGGCCAGAGCGTCGTTCAGACCTTCTTCGTCACCGCCGCCTCCTTCGGCGCGCTGTCGCTTTACGGCTACACGACGAAGCGTGACCTGTCGGCGATGGGCTCGTTCCTGATCATGGGTCTTTTCGGCCTGATCATCGCTTCGATCGTCAACGTCTTCCTGGCTTCGTCCGCCATGCAGTTCGCGATCTCGGTGATCGGCGTGCTGATCTTCGCAGGCCTCACCGCCTACGACACGCAGCGGATCAAAGAATTGTACCTGGAAGCCGATGACGTTGCCGTGGCCGGCCGCAAGGCGATCATGGGTGCGCTGACGCTCTATCTCGACTTCATCAACCTCTTCATGTTCCTGCTGCAGTTCATGGGCAACCGCAAATAAGCAGACACACTGAGATCGAAAAGGCGGCTTCGGCCGCCTTTTTTGTTGCGCCGGTTTCGGAGGAGTGATTTTAGGAAGGCCTTGCCCTCTTGATGGATCCGCCGTCGAAATGTCATTTCTCCTGCGCGATGGCTCTGCAGCCGATATTCCCGCCATTACCGGTATCTACCGGGAATCCGTTCTGAACGGCACCTCGAGCTACGAGATCACCCCGCCCTCCGAGGCCGAAATGGCGCAGCGTTTTGCGGCGATCGTCGGCCAGCAATATCCCTATATCGCCGCAGCCGGTGCGGATGGATGCCTGCTCGGCTATGCCTATGCCTCGGCCTTTCGCGTCCGCCCGGCCTATCGATGGATGGTCGAGGATTCGATCTATCTGGCGCCCGAAGCCCGTGGCCTCGGCATCGGCAAAGCGCTGATGGCGGAGCTGATCGACCGCTGCACAAGTCTCGGTTTTCGTCAGATGATCGCCGTCATCGGCGGCGCCAGCCCCGCCTCGATCGCGCTTCATCTCAAGGCGGGCTTCGTGGAGGTCGGTCTGATGCGGGGCGCCGGCTACAAACACGGCCGCTGGCTGGATACGATGCTCATGCAGCGCGTCCTCGGCGAGGGCATGACGACCGATCCGGATCCCTCCGCCTATCCCGGCACGCTGTTTGCCGGCTGAAAAAAATACGGCCTACTTGTCGACTAGCTTCAGCGCCTTGTCGAACACCTTCAGCACCTGGTTCAGCTCGTGCCCGCGCTTCAGGATCGTGCCGTGGACGTTGATCACCGAATAGGCGCCCTGTTTGGCGGCGAGCTTGGGATTTTTCTCGATGCGGAAGAGCGGCATTTCGCCGGAGCGCTTGAAGACGGAGAACACCGCCTTGTCCTTCAGGTGATCGATGGCGTAGTCGCGCCATTCGCCGTCACCGACCATACGACCGTAGATCCAGAGGATCGCGTCCAGTTCGCGCCGGTGAAAGGTCACCGGAAGCGGGTCCTTGCTCTGCTTGTATTCCCTGAGATCGACGACGACTGAGGAACTATTGTCGACGGAACGGCCTTCGCCGTGTCGCAAATCCGGCTGATCTGTCATTCAGTCTCCAAGGCCTCTGCATGTGACAGGTGGGTGACAGTGTGCCCGAGCCGCCGCAAATTGCAAGAGCGCCGGCCGTCACATTCGGCCGCACTACAGCGCCGCGCGTCAGCGCGTAAGGACGCCGTAGCACTTTGAATAGGCGCATCGTCAGATGCGCATGACAGCGCTGTCGCTTTCTCGGCAGCGCCGCATTTCAGTCAAAACAGCGCCTCATTTGCAGGAGATTTATGAATCCCGGTTTGGCGCCAGCGCGCCAAAGGGCCCGGCGGAGCGTATCGACCTTAACCCCAGCCCCGAATACGCTCAGCCGGGCCGCCCGGTACTTCACCCGCAAGCGGATGAAATCTCAGATATTTTTGCCAGCCATTACCACGGTCGCGCCCAGGATCGCCGCAGGATCGCCGTTGTCGTTCGCCGATTGCAGCAGAATCGCGCAGCCCTCGAGCTGCGGCCGCTGCAGCACACTGGCCGGCAGCGTCAGACTGGTCGCTTTGCCGTCCCACATGCCGACCGTTTCGACATTGGTGACGCTGTGCAGATAGGACAGCTTCTTTCCGCTGTTCTCGCCTTTTTCGACCTCGATCGTCTTTTCCTTGTCGAAATAGACCATCACCACATTGGCTTTGCCCTGCCCCGCGCCGATCTTGATCTCCAGCTCGTCGCCGCGCATTGCCGCGCTGATGGGCACGGTCAGCCCGTTGCCTTCGCCGCTATAGGTGTCGATCTTGCTGTTGATGCCATTGAGATCTGCGCCGGCCAGATGGCCGCGCCCGTTGACGATCGCCTGCGGCGTATAGACGTTGCTGCGGCCCATTGTCCTCGCATAGCCATACTGCCGCTCGGTGTTTTCCTTGGAGCTCAGCGTATCGGCCCAGCCGAGATAATTCCAGTAATCGACATGATAGGCGAGTGCGATGACATCGCCCTGGCTCACCAGCTTGCGGAAAGCGGCGTCAGCAGGAGGACAGGAAGAGCAGCCCTGGGCCGTGAAAAGTTCGACGACACCTTTCGGCGTGCCGTCTTCGGCCTGCAGCGGGCCTGAGAGAACAACACCGACGATCAGCGGAATCAAGAAACGGGGGGACATTCACCTGCACCTCTTTTTCAGCGCCGACGGCGGGCTCGAACCGAGGACCCTGACGTATGAACGTACGAATAATCCTTCCGGGTCCAAACGAAAAGTCACGAACGGGTGAGACGCAGCGCAACCGGAACCCGTAGAAAACAAATCATCGTGAGCCCCCGTAAATCTTGTCGCCGCAAAGAAAAGGCCGCCGGAAACTGCTTTCCGGCGGCCATTATCATACGAGGCTATTAACAATCAGGCAGCGAGGTCGCGCAGAACCGTCTGCAGGATGCCGCCATTGTTGAGGTAGACCACCTCGTCGAGCGTATCGACGCGCGACAGCAGCGGAACTTCCTTCACAGTGCCGTCGCCATAGGTGATCTTGGCGATCTTCTTCTCACGCGGCTTGATCTTGTCGAGGCCTTCAATGGTGACGAGTTCGTCGCCCTTCAGGCCGAGGCTCTGCCAGGTCGTGCCCTCTTCGAAGACGAAGGGGATCACACCCATGCCGACCAGGTTCGAGCGATGGATACGCTCGAAGGACTGGGCGACGACAGCCTTGACGCCGAGCAGGTTGGTGCCCTTGGCAGCCCAATCGCGTGAGGAGCCGTTGCCGTATTCGACACCGGCGAAGATGACGAGCGGCACGCCTTCGGCCTTGTACTGCATGGCGGCGTCGTAGATCGAAGTCTCTTCCTTCGACGGGTAGTGGATGGTGTAACCACCTTCCTTGCCGTTCGGGCCCAGCATATGGTTGCGGATGCGGATATTGGCGAAGGTGCCGCGCATCATCACTTCATGATTGCCGCGGCGCGTGCCGTACTGGTTGAAGTCGGCAACGGCGACCTCGTGGTCGATAAGGTAAGCACCGGCCGGTGACGCGGCCTTGATCGAACCGGCCGGCGAAATGTGGTCGGTGGTGATCTTGTCGCCGAACAGGCCGAGGACACGCGCGCCCTTGATGTCGGAGACGCCGGTGCCCTTCTTGCCCATGCCGACGAAGTAAGGCGGGTTCTGGACATAGGTCGAATTGTCATCCCAGGCATAGGTCTGGCCCGGCGGAACCTGAACGGCCTGCCAGTTGACGTCGCCCTTGAAGACGTCGGCATATTTGCTTTCGTACAGTTCGCGGGTGACGTATTTCTGGATGAATTCCTGCACCTCGTGCGAAGTCGGCCAGATATCCTTGAGGTAGACGGGGTTGCCGTTCTGATCCTCGCCGATCGGCTCCTTGGTGAGGTCCTTCTGCACCGTGCCGGCGAGCGCATAGGCGACGACGAGCGGCGGCGAAGCCAGATAATTCGCCTGCACGTCGGGCGAAATGCGGCCTTCGAAGTTACGGTTGCCGGAAAGAACGCCGGATACGATCAGGCCCTTGTCGTTGATCGTCTTCGAGATCGGCGCCGGCAGCGGGCCGGAATTGCCGATGCAGGTGGTGCAGCCGAAGCCGACGAGGTTGAAGCCGAGCTTGTCGAGGTCGGCCTGCAGGCCTGATTTGGCGAGATATTCGCCGACGACCTGCGATCCCGGTGCCAGCGAGGTCTTGACCCACGGCTTGGTCTTCAGGCCCTTGGCAACGGCGTTGCGGGCGAGAAGGCCGGCAGCGATCAGCACCGACGGGTTGGAGGTATTGGTGCAGGAGGTGATGGCGGCAATCGCCACGTCGCCATGGCCAAGATCGAAATCCGTGCCTTCGACCGCATAACGGTTATTGAGCTGGCCGGGCTTCTTGTAGTCGGCATCCATCGAGCCGGCGAAACCGGTAGCGATGTTTTCGAGCGCGATGCGGCCTTCCGGACGCTTGGGGCCGGCCATCGACGGCACGACGTCGCCGAGGTCGAGTTCCAGCGTGTCGGTGAAGACGAGATCGGAACCATCGCCGTCGCGCCACATGCCCTGAGCCTTCGAATAGGCTTCGACGAGGGCGATCCGGTCATGCGTGCGGCCGGACATGGTGAGGTAATTGATGGTTTCGCCATCGACCGGGAAGAAGCCGCAGGTCGCGCCGTATTCCGGACCCATATTGCCGATCGTCGCGCGGTCGGCGAGCGGCATATTGTCCATGCCGGGGCCGAAGAATTCGACGAACTTCGAAACGACGCCCTTTTTGCGCAGCATCTGCACGACGGTCAGAACGAGATCGGTCGCGGTGACGCCTTCCTTGAGCTTGCCGGTCAGCTTGAAGCCGATGACTTCGGGCAGCAGCATCGAGACCGGCTGGCCGAGCATCGCCGCTTCAGCTTCGATACCGCCCACGCCCCAGCCGAGAACGCCGAGACCGTTGATCATCGTCGTGTGGCTGTCGGTGCCGACGCAGGTATCCGGATAGGCGATCGTTTCGCCGTCCTCTTCCTTGGTCCAGACGGTCTGACCGAGATATTCGAGATTGACCTGGTGACAGATGCCGGTGCCGGGAGGCACGACGCGGAAGTTCTTGAAGGCCTGCTGGCCCCACTTCAGGAAGCGGTAGCGCTCGCCGTTGCGCTGGTATTCGAGCTCGACGTTTTTGGCGAAAGCCTGCGGCGTGCCGAATTCGTCGACGATGACCGAGTGGTCGATGACAAGATCGACGGGAACGAGCGGGTTGATCTTCTCGGGATCGCCGCCGAGGGACACCATCGCGTCGCGCATCGCGGCAAGATCGACGACGGCGGGAACGCCGGTGAAGTCCTGCATCAGCACGCGCGCCGGGCGATAGGCGATCTCGTTTTCAACTGCGCCCTTGTTGTTCAGCCATTCGGCAACGGCGAGGATGTGCTCCTTGGTGACCGACTGGCCGTCTTCGAAACGCAGCAGGTTTTCGAGCAGCACTTTCATCGAATAGGGAAGCTTCGAGACGCCGGGCAGACCGTTTGCCTCAGCCTTGGGCAGGCTGTAATAGACATAGTCCTTTCCACCAACGGAAAGCGTGGAACGACAATTGAAACTGTCAAGAGATTTAGACACGAGAGACCCCGTTTCTGATAGCCAACACAGTCGTGCGAACGCCTATGCACTTAATGCACATCAGGATGCGGGTACGGCCATTTCCGCTGTCCGCACGTGGAACGAATGCTCCAAGTTCGGCACAAGGATGAAATTCACGCCGACCGCTGGCGTGGTTGCCGGTCTTATAGATAATTTCCTAAAAACTTGCCATACCCGAGCAAGGTCAAAATCGGAGATTTTTTAAGCCCTCCGGAAGCCGAAACGAAGAAAGAGCCGACGCATGCATCTCACCGCCGAAAATCTGGCCGCAAGGCGCGGTGAGGATCTGATTTTCGTTAACATTTCCTTTCACTTGGCAGCCGGCGAGGCGCTCATCCTGACAGGCAGAAATGGATCGGGAAAGTCCACTTTACTGCGCGTTGTTGCCGGCCTGCTCAAGCCGGAAAAAGGCACTGTCATCGTCCGCGACGGAGCGGGCCGGGAAGACGGACATCCTGGCGAGTTCAGCCACTACCTCGGCCATCGAAATGCGATGAAGAATGAACTTACCGTTGCAGAGAATCTGGATTTCTGGCGTCGTTTTCTCGGCGGCACCGGCAGCTCTGCCGGCCTCTCCGTCGAGGACGCCACCGAGTCCGTCGGCCTTCCGGGTATTGCCCACCTTCCCTTCGGTTACCTCTCCGCCGGCCAGCAGCGCCGTTTCGCCTTCGCCAAGCTACTCGTCGCCCACCGCCCCATCTGGATCCTCGACGAACCCACCGCCGCACTCGATGCCAGCGCCGACCGGCTGTTTGCCGGATTGATCGAAGCGCATCTGACAAACGGCGGCATCGTGCTGGCGGCGACACATCAGCCGCTGGGATTGAAGAATGCGCAGGAATTGAAGATGACGGGCTTTGCCGGTGTGGATGCGGGAGTGTGGGGGTGATGGTTTACCGTGTCGCTGCCCCGTCCACCACACATGTTGAGAGCTGCCCCGCATGACCGCCCTCTTCCTCCGCGATCTCAAACTCTCGATCCGCGCCGGCGGCGGCGCGCTGGTCGGGGTGCTGTTCTTCCTCACGATCGTCGCCGTCATCCCCTTCGGCGTCGGTCCCGATCTCAAGCTGCTGTCGCGCATCGGCCCCGCCATCGTCTGGATCGGCGCGCTGCTGGCAGCGCTTCTCGGCCTCGACCGGCTGTTCCAGGCCGAGCGCGACGACGGATCGCTCGACCTGATGCTGATGCAGGACACGCCGCTCGTCCTCACCGTCCTCGTCAAATGCTTCGCCCACTGGACGGCGACCAGCCTGCCGCTGGTCATCGCCTCGCCGCTGCTCGGCCTGTTCATGAATATGGACGAGACGGCGATCGGCGCCACCGCGCTGACGCTTCTGGTCGGCTCGCCCGCCATCACCTTCATCGGCGCCGTCGGCGCCGCCGTCGCCGTGGCGCTGCCGCGCGGCGGCCTACTCGTCTCGATCCTGGTGCTGCCGCTGACCATCCCGGTGCTGATCTTCGGCGTCAGCGCCGCCTATGCCGCGGTCGAGGATCCCGCCCCGTTCCTGCCGCCTTTCCTCATCCTCATCGCGCTGACGCTGTTCTTTGCCGTCATCGGCCCGGCTGCCGCCGCGCTGGCGCTGCGAAACACGGCGGATTGACCAGCCATTCGATTGCGGGAAAAGCCGGATCAAGGTAAGGAAGCGGATATGAGCCAAACGAGCCTTGCCATCAGCAAATTCAGCGATCTCGCCAACCCGACGCGGTTTCTGGCGCTGGCGGCACGCGTCATTCCGTGGCTGGCCGGCATCACCGCCCTCTGTTTTCTGATCGGCCTCTATCTCAGCTTCTCCACGGAGGGCGATTACCAGCAGGGCGAGACCGTGCGCATCATGTATGTCCACGTACCCGCGGCCTGGCTGTCGATGATGTGCTATACGATCATGAGTATCTCGGCGATCGGCACGCTGGTCTGGCGCCATCCGCTGGCCGACGTCTCCGCCAAGGCCGCAGCCCCGCTCGGCGCCGCCTTCACCCTGCTCGCGCTCGTCACCGGTTCGCTCTGGGGCAAGCCGATGTGGGGCACCTGGTGGGTTTGGGATGCGCGGCTGACCTCCGTTTTCGTTCTCTTCCTGATGTATCTTGGCCTGATTGCGCTCAGCCGCGCCATCGACGATCCGTCGAAGGCCGCGCGCGTTTCCGCCGTCCTCATCCTCGTCGGCTTCATCAACATCCCGATCATCAAATTCTCGGTCGAGTGGTGGAATACGCTGCATCAATCGGCAAGCGTGATGCGCCTCGATGGCCCGGCGATCGATCCGGAATTCCTGCGGCCGCTCTTCGTCATGGCGATTGCCTTCACCCTGCTGTTCTTCACGCTGCATATCATGGCGATGCGCAACGAGATCTGGCGCCGCCGCATCGCCGCACAGCGCCGTCTTGCCGCCCGCATGGCGAGCCGGGAGGAATAGCCGGTGACGCATGCCTTCTATGTCTACGCCTCCTACGGCTTTGCAGCATTCATGACGGTCGCCGTCACGCTCTGGACTTGGGCCGACGGCCGGGCCCGCCGCCGGGAACTCGCAGCGCTCGAAGCCGCCGGCATCCGCCGCCGTTCGGCCCGCAAAAGGGATAGCGAATGAGCGAGACGCCCGACACCGGAACCACCAAGCCGCGCGGCCTTGGCCGTTATGCACTGGCGCTTCTGCCGCTGATCGTCTTCGGCGGTATCGCGGCAACGGCCGCAAAGATGCTCTACGACCAGGATTTCCACGGCAAGAACATTGCCGAAATCCCCTCCGCCCTGATCGGCACCAAGGCGCCGGCGCTGAACCTGCCGCCGCTCGATGGCGCCAACCTCCCGGCGCTGACCGACGCGGCAATCAAGGGCAAGCTGACCCTCGTCAACGTCTTCGCCTCGTGGTGCATCCCCTGCCGGGACGAACATCCTATTTTGAAAGAACTGGCCAAGGACCCACGGCTGAACATCGTCGCCATCAATTACAAGGATAAGAGCGACAACGCCCTGCGTTTCCTCGGCGAGCTCGGCAATCCCTATCAGGCGATCGGCATTGATCCCAACGGCAAGGCGGCGATCGACTGGGGCGTCTACGGCATTCCGGAAAGCTATCTCGTCGGCCCCGACGGCACGATCCTCTACAAGCGCGTCGGCCCCTTCGACGATATCAGCCTGAAGGAAGGGCTGTTTCCGGCGATGGAAAAGGCGCTGGGGAAGCCGGTTTCGTAAATCAAGAAAGACGTGGGGCTTAAACGCCGCCCTGCCAGACCTTGATCGCCTCCACCGGCCAGATCAGCATCACCACGTTCAACGTCAGATTATCGCGGATCACATAACCGGTGAAAATCTCGAAGAAGATCGCGATCGCAACCGTCGCCGCCACCGGCGCCCGCGATGCGAAGAAGAAGCCGACGCACATGAAGACGGTGTCCATCGCCGAATTCAGAATGCTGTCTCCATAATAGTCGAGCGCGATCGTCGCCGTGCGGTAGCGATCGATGATCAGAGGCGAATTCTCCAGCAGTTCCCAGCCGGATTCGATGAACAGCGCCAGCAGCAGCTTTGCCGCCAGCGGCTTGCGGCGCAGGACGAGATGGCCGAGCCCGTAGAACAGGAAGCCGTGGATGATGTGCGACGGCGTGTACCAGTCCGACAGATGCTGTGAATTGCCGCTGGTATTGACCCCGCCCTCCCACAGCTTGACATAACCGCAGGCGCAGATCGGCACGCGGCCCATCAGATATTCGGTGACGATCTGTGCGACCAGCACCGCAAGGCAGGCAACGAACCAGAAGCTCTGGTGTCTGACACGATATTCGGCGTCTGCAGCGCTCACTTTTCGCCGTCCGTTTCCAGGTTGATGCTATGTTTGATCACCAGCGGCATCTGCGCCAGCGTGAAGATGATGGTGATCGGCATCGTACCCCAGACCTTGAAGGCGACCCAGGTATCATCCGAAAAATTACGCCAGACGACTTCGTTCAACACGGCGAGGAACAGAAAGAAGATGCCCCAGCGGATGGTGAGCTTGCGCCAGCCTTCGGCATCGAGCTGGAAGGCGGCGTTGAAGACGTAGCCGAGCAGCGATCGGCCGAAGGCAAGTCCGCCGAGCAGCGCGACGCCGAAGAGCGCGTTGACGATGGTCGGCTTCATCTTGATGAAGGTCTCGTTCTGCAGCCAGATCGACAGCGAGCCGAAGATGACGACGACGATGCCGGAGACAAAGGGCATGATCGGCAGATGGCCGAGTACGATCTTCGAAACGACCAGCGAAAGGATCGTCGCCGCCATGAAGAGCCCGGTTGCGACGAACAGCGGCCCGCCAAGCTCGGAAAGGGCAGGAAACCTTTCCACCAGCCACTGGCCGCGCAGATTGGCAAAGAAGAAGATCAACAGCGGCCCGAGTTCCAGCGCCAGCTTCAGCAACGGGTGATGACGGTCGGCCGGGGTCGGGGTGATATCGCTTTCGGTGGTCATGCGTTCTTCAAACCTGCTATTCCTGAAAACCTGGTTGCCGCCCGTGCCTTGCAGGCTTTCGGCGGCATATCTGTGGCATCATTGGGGAAGTCCGGCAATGGCGTGCGCGAAATCCTCGGCCTCGAACGGCTCCAGATCCTCGACACCCTCGCCGACCCCGATGAAATAGACCGGCAGCTTGTGCTTGGCGGAAATGGCGACGAGGATGCCGCCGCGTGCCGTGCCGTCGAGCTTGGTCATGATGAGGCCGTTGACGCCGGCGACGTTGCGGAAGATCTCGACCTGGCTCAGCGCATTCTGCCCCGTCGTCGCATCGAGCGTCTGCAGCACCGTGTGCGGCGCATCGGGATCGAGCTTGCCGAGCACGCGCACGATCTTCTCGAGCTCGGCCATCAGCTCGGCCTTGTTCTGCAGCCGGCCGGCGGTATCGACGATCAGCACGTCGCATTTCCGGGCTTTCGCCTGTTCGAAGGCGTCATAGACAAGGCCGGCGGCATCGGCACCAAGCTTGGTGCCGATGAATTCGGAATTCGTTCGCTCGGCCCAGATCTTCAGCTGCTCGATCGCCGCGGCACGGAAGGTATCGCCGGCGGCCAGCATCACCTTCAGCCCGGCGCCCGAAAGTTTTGCTGCAAGCTTGCCGATCGTCGTCGTTTTGCCGGTGCCGTTGACGCCGACGACGAGAATGACATGCGGCTTGTGCGAGAGGTCGAGCTGCAGCGGCCTGGCGACCGGCTTGAGAACTTTGGCAATTTCAGACGCCATGATCCGGCTGACATCCTCGCCGGTCACATCCTTGCCATAACGCTCGGACGCCAGCGTATCGGTAACGCGCAGTGCGGTCTCGACGCCGAGATCGGCCTGGATCAGCAGGTCTTCGAGATCCTGCAGCGTCTCGTCATCAAGCTTGCGCTTGGTGAACAGCGCGGTGATCTGGCCGGTCAGCTGCGAGGAGGTGCGCGCAAGGCCGTTGCGCAGGCGCTGGAACCAGCTGAGTTTTGGTTGCGGGGCAATGAGTTGCTGTTCGACGATTGCCGGGCCGGTGGCGAAGCCTTTAGGGAGGACAGGAGATTCCGGCTTCGGCTGTTCCGCAGTCGTGTCGGAAGGCGCGGTGGGTGTGATACCCCCCTCTGCCCTGCCGGGCATCTCCCCCACAAGGGGGGAGATCGGCTGGATGGAAATGTCTTCTTCTACATCGATCTCAGCAGGAATTTCCTCTGAGAGCGCTTCTGCGACTTCCGCGGTCTCCTCGACCGAAGCCGGCGCGTCAGCCTCCGAACGATCTCCCCCTTGTGGGGGAGATGTCCCGAAGGGACAGAGGGGGGTGCTTCCGCCTCGCTCTCGTCACTCGCCTGCGTCTCTGCTTCGGCCTCGATCTCCAGCAGTGAAAGCGGCACCAAGCCGAAATCGCTCATCTGATCTGCGGGAGGCAAAGGCAAGGCCTCATCGAGGATGTCCGATTCCTTGCCCTCGCCGACATCACCCGCCGGCCCGCCGGCCGTATCCATTTCTTCGGGAAGGACCGGATCAGCGGCGACCGGCAGATCTTCGGCGCGCGAGCGCGGCTCGAGCTCCCTTGCCACGGCTTCAGGCACGGGCTCTTCCGCCGGCTTGTCCTTGCCGAAGGTGAAGACCTTTTTGATGAAACTGAGCGCCATGGGGATTCCGTGAAAGTCAGGCCGCGGCTGCGGCCGTCAATTGCATGTCGAGATGTTTGCCATTGTGGCCGGTGATCGTGGCCGGCACAAGTTCACCGGGACGAAGGCCGGGTGCTGCCACCAGCGCGAAGTTTTCCGTATGCGCCAGGCCGTTGTTTTCGACAAGCAGCCATTGCCGGGTTCCGACCATGCTGTCGAGATGGGACTGATGCAGCCTGTGTCCAGTGGCGCGCAGCCTGGCGGCGCGATCCTTGACCAGAGACCGGTCGAGCTGCGGCATGCGGGCGGCCGGCGTGCTGGGACGCGGGCTGTAGGGAAAAACATGCAGATGCGCGATGCCGGCCTCTTCGGCGAGCCGCACGGCATTGCCGAACATCTCTTCCGTCTCCGTCGGGAAGCCGGCGATCATATCGGCGCCGAAGCTCATCTCGGGGCGAAGCCGGCGTACGTCCTCGATGAAACGCAGCGCATCGGCGCGGGAGTGCCGGCGCTTCATCCGCTTCAGGATCATGTCGTCGCCATGCTGCAGCGACAGATGCAGATGCGGCATGAAACGCGGCTCGTCGGCGATCAGATCCATCAGATGGGCATCGGCCTCGATGCTGTCGATCGAGGAAAGCCTGAGGCGGCGGATATCAGGGAGCTGCTTCAGCAGCGTCTTCGCCAGAAGCCCGAGCGTCGGTGCACCCGGCAGGTCGCCGCCATAACTTGTGGCGTCTACCCCGGTCAGCACGATCTCGCGATAGCCGCTGTCGGCGAGCTTGCGGGCCTGGTCGACGACCGCGCCCATCGGCACCGAGCGGGAATTGCCGCGGCCATAGGGGATGATGCAGAAGGTGCAGCGATGGTCGCAGCCGTTCTGCACCTGAATGAAGGCGCGCACATGCCCGTCGATATGCCTGACCATCTGCGGCGCCGTCGCCTTGACGCTCATGATATCGTTGACGCGGAGCTTCTCTTCGGCCGAAACGCCGAAATCCGGCAGGCTGCGATAGGAGGCGCTCGCAAGCTTCTCCTCGTTGCCGAGCACGGCATCGACCTCCGCCATTTCAGCGAAGGTTTGTTTTTCCGTCTGTGCGGCGCAGCCGGTGACGATGATGCGGGCATGCGGATTGTCGCGCCGTGCCCGACGGATCGCCTGGCGCGCCTGACGCACGGCCTCGCCGGTCACGGCGCAGGTGTTGACCAGGATGGCATTGTTGAGCCCGGCCTTTTCAGCCTGCGCCTTCATCACTTCGGATTCATAGGTGTTGAGGCGGCAGCCGAAGGTAATGACGTCGACGCCGCTCACCGCGCCCCCGCCTCTTGGGTATCATCGCGCGACCAGAGGCCGGTCGAGGGATCGAGACTGCCCGACCATTCCCATTCGGCCGGGCCGGTCATGATCACGTGATCGTCGCGCTCGCGCCATTCGATCGAAAGCGTGGCCGGCGGCTTGGCGCTCGCCACGTTGATCGTCACCTTGCGGCCGGTGCGGCCGGTGCGCGCCGCACTGACGGCGGCGGAACAGGCAGCTGAGCCGCAGGCAAGCGTCAGCCCCGCGCCGCGCTCCCAGGTGCGCGTCGTCACCGATGTCGGCGAGGTCACCTGCGCCAGGGTGATATTGGCGCGTTCGGGAAACATCGGATGGTTTTCGAGCAGCGGCCCGAAGCGGGCGAGATCATAGGACATCACGTCCCTGTCGACCCAGAAGATCGCATGCGGATTGCCCATCGACATCGCAGACGGCGAATGCAGCACCGGATTGTCGATCGGACCGATCTGCAATTCGATGCGGCTGGTATCGTGAAATTCTTCCGCCAGCGGGATCCTGTTCCAATCGAAGACCGGCCGGCCCATATCGACGGAGATCGTTCCGTCCTCGTGCTCGACGGCGTTGAGGATGCCGGCGACCGTCTGGAAGGTGAAGGCCTTGCGGCCGGTCTCGGCGGCAAGTGCCTGCACGACGCAGCGCGTGCCGTTGCCGCAGGCCTGCGCCTTCGAGCCGTCGGAATTCAGGATGTCGATAAAGGCGTCGGTGCCGTCGGCCTTCGGGTCATGGATCGCCATGATCTGGTCGAACTCCGTCTGCGGATCGGCATTGAGCGCGACCGCCGCGGCCGGCGTCACCTTATCGGGCCGGCCGCGCATGTCGACGACCAGGATCTTGTTGCCAAGCCCGTTCATCCTCGCGAATTCGACCGTTGCGCTCATAGTATCATTCCGTCCGTGTTTCCGCTGTATATGGCGGAAATGCGAAGGAATTACCAGTGGGTGAGTGCCGCGCAGCCATTGCCGCCGGCCGCCCTTTCGAGGTAGTCCGGCTTACCGCTCAACACCGTCGGAAGCAAAAGACGCCGCATGCGCTTCGACGATGGCGGCGGTGATGACCTTTCTCAGCTCGTAGACCAGCGAGCGGGATCGCTTGCGATCCAGATCCTGTGCCGCTTTTGCAAGATTAAGGCCTTCGTTCAGGACAATATGATGGGCCCGTGCCAGTGCCCAGCTTTCAATATCAGGACTTATCATTCGATATCTCCGCCGGATCATCCGGCATCAAGGATATTTACGAATCATTTTACAGGACGCACTTAAGTAGAAAGTAGAATCATAAGTGGAATATTTTGCAACTGGCCACTATTGGGAATTCGGGCCGCCGGCCGGGAATTTTTACCTGATCGCTTTCTGCGGCATCGGCATCCCAAACGCCGGCCATGCGGTCATTCCACGCTTTCGCCTTGACTTTCGCGCGGCTTTCCTGTTTACCGCGCCCAATCCGCGACGAGCCGCATGACTCCGAGCCGCCGACCGGGACCTGAGATCCCGGAGGTCAACACCCGACAGCGCGATGCGCCCTCGGGTGCTTTTTGGCTTTGCGTCTTGTTTTCGTCAAGGAAAAGCACGACGTTTCCGGGCAGATCGAACCCGCCCGAAACGTATCAAGGAAGAGCCGATGTTTGAAAACCTCCAGGACCGTCTTGGATCCATTCTGAATGGACTGACAGGCCGTGGCGCGCTTTCGGAAGCCGATGTTTCCGCAGCGCTGCGCGAGGTTCGCCGTGCGCTGCTGGAGGCCGACGTCGCGCTCGACGTCGTGCGTTCCTTCACCGACCGCGTGCGTGAAAAGGCCGTCGGCGCCGAGATCCTGAAGTCGATCAAGCCCGGCCAGATGGTCGTCAAGATCGTCCATGACGAGCTGATCGAAATGCTGGGCGGTGAGGGCGTCGGCATCGACCTGCATGCGCCCGCCCCCGTCGTCGTTATGATGGTCGGCCTGCAGGGCTCCGGCAAGACGACGACGTCAGCCAAGATCGCCCATCGCCTGTCGACGCGCGATAAGAAGAAAGTGCTGATGGCGTCGCTCGACACGCGCCGTCCGGCAGCCCAGGAGCAGCTTCGCCAGCTCGGCGCCCAGGCCAGCATCGATACTCTGCCGATCATCGCTGGCCAGTCGCCGACCGATATCGCCGCCCGCGCCGTGCAGGCGGCAAGACTTGGCGGCCATGACGTCGTCATCCTCGACACCGCCGGCCGCACCCATATCGACGAGCCCTTGATGGTCGAGATGGCCGACATCAAGAAGCGCTCGAACCCGCATGAAATCCTGCTGGTCGCCGACAGCTTGACCGGTCAGGACGCCGTCAACCTCGCCCGCAACTTCGACGAACGCGTCGGCATCACCGGTCTGGTGTTGACCCGCATGGACGGCGATGGCCGCGGCGGTGCCGCCCTTTCGATGCGCGCCGTCACCGGCAAGCCGATCAAGCTGATCGGTGTCGGCGAGAAGATGAGCGAGCTCGAGGAGTTCCATCCCCGCCGCATCGCCGACCGCATCCTCGGCATGGGCGACATCGTCTCGCTCGTCGAGCGTGCGGCCGAGAACATCGACGCCGAAAAGGCGGCCGCCATGGCCGCCAAGATGGCCAAGGGCAAGTTCGACCTCGACGACCTCGCCGACCAGCTGCGCCAGATGCAGAAGATGGGCGGCATGGGCGGCATCATGGGGATGATGCCCGGCATGGCCGGCATGAAGGACAAGATGGCCGCAGCCGGCCTCGACGACAGGCTTTTCGGGCGTCAGATCGCCATCATCCAGTCGATGACCAAGGCCGAGCGCGCCAATCCCGACCTGCTCAAGCATTCGCGCAAGAAGCGCATCGCCGCCGGCTCCGGCACCGATGCCGCCGCCATCAACAAGCTTCTGAAGATGCACCGCCAGATGGCCGACATGATGAAGATGATGGGCGGCAAGGGCAAAGGCGGCATGATGAAGCAGATGATGGGCGGCCTTGCCGGCAAGATGGGACTTGGCGGCCTCGGCGGCATGGGCGGCATGCCCGATCTCTCGAATATGGACCCGAAGCAGCTTGAAGCGCTGCAGAAGCAGGCGGAAGCCGCGGGTTTGGGAAAACCGGGTGGGGGTATGCCCGGTCTAGGCGGAGGCTTGCCGGGCGGATTGCCCGGTCTTGGCGGCGCAAAGCTGCCGGGCCTCGGTGGAGGTTTCCCGGGATTGCCCGGATTGCCGAAGAAGAAGTGAAAGGATCGCTTGCCCCATGATTGATCCAAACGTCAAAGCCCAGCTCGCGAGCTATCGTCAGTCGATCGACAATATCGATGCCGCTCTCGTGCACATGCTGGCCGAACGCTTCCGCTGCACCAAAGAGGTCGGCGTGCTGAAGGCCAAATACAATCTGCCGCCGGCCGATCCGGCGCGCGAGGAATACCAGATCGAACGCCTTCGCCAGCTGGCGAAAGCCGCCAATCTGGACCCGGATTTCGCCGAGAAGTTCCTGAACTTCGTCATCAAGGAAGTCATCCGGCATCATGAGCAGATCGCTGCGGATCACGCTGAACAAAGCGCCGCAGCCCGATAACCCGCCTGATCAGGCGATCAAGAAAAGCCTAAGGAGTAAAGAACATGGCACTGAAAATTCGTCTCGCCCGCGGTGGCTCCAAGAAGCGCCCGTACTACCACGTCGTTCTCGCCGATGCGCGCAGCCCGCGTGACGGCCGCTTCCTCGAAAACCTCGGTTCCTGGAACCCGATGCTCGCCAAGGACGACGAGAAGCGCGTTCAGCTGAACGCCGAGCGCATCAAGCACTGGATCGAAAACGGCGCCCAGCCGACCGACCGCGTTCTGCGCTTCCTCGATGAAGCCGGCGTTGCCAAGCGCGAAGCCAAGAACAACCCGGTCAAGGCAAAGCCTGGCAAGCGTGCCCAGGAACGCGCCGCCGAAAAGGCTCAGAAGGTGGCTGACGCCGCCGCTGCTGCTGCCGACGCCGCGGAATAATCGGGACAATCCCTTGTTTAACGGGCGGCATGGCGACATGCCGCCCGTTTTCGTTTCCAATTACCCGCACTTCGTTTATGAGAAACCTGTCTTTCGGCTTCACATGAAGGAACCCATGACAAAGCTTGAAAACCCCGTTCTGATGGCGACGATCGGCGGCGCGCAAGGCCTCCGGGGAGAGGTGCGCGCCAAGGCCTACACGGCCGATCCGAGCGCCCTTGGCGATTATGGCCACCTGCACAGCATGGACGGCCGCAGCTTCGAAGTCCTCGAAATCCGCGAGACGAAGAATGTCGTCGTCGTTCGGTTCCGCGGCGTCAACGACCGCAATGCCGCCGAGGCGCTGAACGGGCTCGAGCTCTATATCGAGCGCGACAACCTGCCCGACGAGGAGCTTGAAGATGACGAGTTCTACTATGCTGATCTCGAAGGTCTCGAAGCACGCGACGACAAGGGTGCCAGCTATGGCACCGTCACCGGCGTCTTCGATTTCGGCGCCGGCGATTTGCTGGAACTCAAAGGTCCGGGCAAGCGCCCGGTGCTGATCCCCTTCTCCGAAGCCTCGGTGCTGGAGATCGACCTCGAGGCCGGAACGCTGCTGATCGACCCGCTGGCGGCAGGGCTGGTCGACGATCCCGAAGAGCTTTCGAAATTCACCGCGGACAAGCCGAAAAAGAAGAAGTGATGGCTTTCCGGGCGAGCGTGCTGACACTCTATCCGGAAATGTTTCCGGGGCATCTGGGCTTCTCGCTCGCCGGCAAGGCAATGGAGCGCGGGCAATGGTCGCTGGATGCGGTGCAGATCCGCGATTTCGCCACCGACAAGCACCGCACCGTCGACGACACCCCGGCCGGCGGCGGCGCCGGCATGGTGCTGAAACCCGACGTTCTCGCCCGTGCGATCGACAGCACCGCGGAAAACGACAGCCGCCCGCGCCTGCTGATGAGCCCGCGCGGCCGGCCGCTGACACAGGAGCGCGTACGCGAGCTTGCTTCAGGCGACGGCGTCATCATCGTCTGCGGTCGCTTCGAGGGCGTCGATCAGCGGGTGATCGAGGCGCGCGGCCTGGAAGAGGTTTCGATCGGCGACTACGTGCTGTCAGGCGGCGAGCCGGCGGCGCTGATCGTGCTCGACGCGATCATCCGCATCCTGCCCGGTGTCATGGGCAACGATCTTTCCGGCCTGCATGAAAGCTTCGAAGGCGGGCTGCTGGAACATCCGCATTATACCAGGCCGCAGGCGTGGGAAGGCTGGGAAATTCCCGCGATCCTGACCTCCGGCAATCACGGCGCCATCGAAAAGTGGCGGCACCAGGAGGCGGTGCGGCTGACGCGGGAACGGCGGCCGGATCTCCTGGAAAAGGTGAAAACCGAGAAAAACGGCTGATTCCAGCCTCCCCTTCACAAAAATGTCGTGCGAGGGATGACAAGCCCCGGCCTTTCGTGTATTGGCGCACGCGGAAATGGGGTTATCCCCGTCTGCCAGCAAACAAAGAATGGCGAACCCGCTCCCGCCCTGAAGGGCAAAGTCCTGAGGCCAGTTCCAAAGGATCAGTGTCGAGCGCTCTGGCTGTTTCAGAAGAACCAAAGGTTAAGACGATGAACATCATTCAGCAGCTTGAGGCCGAACAGGCCGCCAAGATCGAAGCCAAGCGCACGCTTCCCGAATTTTCCCCGGGCGATACCGTCCGCGTCAACGTGAAGGTCACGGAAGGCAACCGTACCCGCGTTCAGGCCTATGAAGGCGTCTGCATCGCCCGCTCCGGCGGCGGCCTGCAGGAAAACTTCACGGTCCGCAAGATCTCCTACGGCGAAGGCGTCGAGCGCGTATTCCCGGTCTACTCGCCGATGATCGAAAGCGTCGACGTCGTGCGCCGCGGTAAGGTCCGTCGCGCCAAGCTCTATTACCTGCGCGACCGTCGCGGCAAGTCTGCCCGTATCGTTGAAGACACCGGCGTCCGCGCCCGCAAGCTCAACGACGCCGAGCGCGCCGCCATCGCCGAGGAAAAGGCCCGCATCGAAGCTGAAAAGGTTGCAGCAGCCCAGGCGCTCGCCGCCGAGAAGGCAGCAGCAGAGGCTGCCGAAGCGAAGGCAGCGGCTGAAAAGGCCGCCGCTGAAGCAGCCGCAGCCGCGGAACCGGCAGCAGAATAAGATCTGCGTCACACAAAATCTTTGCTTGAAGCAAAATTCTTCGCTTGGAGCAAAATTCTTTCGCTTGGAAAGGCGGCCTTGGGGTCGCCTTTTCTCTTTTTTGCTTCGGCACGCAGCCGGCGGCCTTGCCTTCGGCAGGTCTTCCATGACAGTTTTCGCCGTTCAATCCGGGAGCCGTTCCATGCTGTTTCGTCGTACCGTCCTTGCGGGCTTTGCCGCCCTTGCGCTTGCACCCTTGACCGCATCGGCGGCCGAGTTGCCCGATCTCGGCGGCAAGAGCGTCGTCGTCGTCACCGAGAATGCCTATCCACCGCTGCAGTTCGTCGATCCGAAATCCGGCAAGCCGATCGGCTGGGAATATGATGCGATGAACGAGATCGCCAAACGGCTGAATTTCAAGGTCGAATATCAGAATACCAGCTGGGACGCGATGATCCAGGCGGTCTCCGACGGCCAGTACAATATCGGCATGACCGGCATCACCATCAAGGAAGACCGCAAGCAGAAGGTGGATTTCTCCGACCCCTATATGCGCTCGCAGCAGTTCATGCTGGTGCGCGGCGACGAGAAACGTTTCACCGATGGAAAGTCCTTCGGCGCATTCAAGGATGGCCTGGTCGGCGCCCAGCCCGGCACCACGCCCTTCTATACCGCTGTCTATGAAGTGCTTGACGGCAACGAGCAGAACCCGCGCATCAAGCTCTTCGAAACCTTCGGCGCCACCGTCCAGGCGCTGAAGGCCGGCGACGTCGACGTGGTGCTGACCGACGGTACCGCCGGCAAAGGTTATGTCGACGCCTCGAACGGCGCCCTGAAGCTGATCGGCGAGCCGCTCGGCACCGAGGATTTCGGCTTCATCTTCCCGAAGGGTTCCGATCTCGTCGCTCCCGTCAACGCCGCCATTTCAGCTCTCAAGGCCGACGGCACGCTGGATGCGCTGAACAAGAAGTGGTTCCTCGACTACAAGATGGGCGAATGACGCCGAGCCATTGCTGATGGCTTTGCGACCATCTCCCGACAGACACGTCAAGGACGACTATCCCTGGTGGCTGGTCGCGCTCGTCGCGATCGGCGTCATCCTTGCCGCCGTCATCGTCACCAACGATATCTACGCCCAGGTTTTCCGCACCGTCGTCAACGGCGTCGGCATCACCGTCTTCGTGACGCTGGTCGCCTTCGTGCTCGCCACCGTGCTCGGCCTCGGCATCTGCCTGCTCGGCATGGCCGACAGCCAGATCGCGCGGCAGATCGCGCGTTTCTATATCGAGATCATCCGCGGCATCCCGATCCTCGTGCTCTTGTTCTACGTCGCCTTCGTCGGCGCCCCGGCCCTGGTTGCCGGCTATAATTTTCTGATTTCGCCGCTGGTGAGTTCAGGCATAGCCGAGCCCATCCTGGTGCGCGATCTCTCGCTGATGTGGCGGGCGATCATCGCGCTGACGATCGGTTATTCCTCCTTCATCGCCGAAATCTTCCGGGCCGGTTTCCAGTCGGTCGACCTCGGCCAGATCGAGGCCGCCAAGGCGCTCGGCCTTTCCCGCTACCGGCGCTTCCGCTCCGTCGTCTTCCCGCAGGCGATCCGGGTGATCTTCCCGCCGCTTTCCAACGATTTCGTTTCGATGGTGAAGGATTCGTCGCTCGTCTCCGTGCTCGGCGTCGCCGACATTACCCAGATGGGCAAGGTCTATGCCGCCGGCTCCTTCCGCTTCTTCGAGACCTATTCCATCGTCACCTACATCTACCTGATCCTGACGATCGGCCTGTCGCTGGCGCTGCGGCGGACGGAGAAATGGATGAAGTCGCGGTAAAGGGTGGCACGCTGAGCAGGCGGCGGACGGGCTGTTGATGATTCAAATTGAAGCCGCCGCGAAAAATCGTTATATGCAGGCAATGGAATCCAAGTTCAGATGCACAGGCGCGCATATTTTCGTGCTGCAGGACCATTATCGCCTGCCGGCGCGGTTCTTTGCATGCGTGTCCGGTGCGCTCAACAGCCGACTTCGTTGATCGAATGACGGCCGGCGGAGCTTGATCCGCTTTTTACTCGATTTCCCAAAAGCATCCAAAAACGGACTTAACGCCATGAGCGCACCGCGTACCCTCTACGACAAGATCTGGGATGATCACCTGGTCGACGAACAGCCGGACGGCACCTGTCTTCTCTACATCGACCGCCACCTGGTCCACGAAGTCACCTCGCCGCAGGCGTTCGAAGGCCTGCGGATGACCGGCCGCAAGGTTCGCGCCCCGGAAAAGACGCTTGCCGTTGTCGACCATAACGTTCCGACCTCGCCCGACCGCCATCTCGGCATCAAGAACGAGGAAAGCCGCATCCAGGTGGAAGCGCTGGCGACCAACGCCGCCGAATTCGGCGTCGAATATTATTCGGCAAGCGACAAGCGCCAGGGCATCGTTCACATCGTCGGCCCGGAACAGGGTTTCACCCTGCCCGGCATGACCATCGTCTGCGGTGACAGCCACACCTCGACGCACGGCGCCTTCGGCGCGCTGGCGCACGGCATCGGCACCTCCGAGGTCGAGCATGTGCTGGCGACCCAGACGCTGATCCAGAAGAAGGCGAAGAACATGCTGGTGCGTGTCGACGGCCTGCTGCCGCCGCACGTCACCGCTAAGGACATCATCCTCGCCATCATCGGCGAAATCGGCACCGCCGGCGGCACCGGCCACGTCATCGAATTTGCCGGCGAAGCGATCCGCTCGCTGTCGATGGAAGGCCGCATGACCATCTGCAACATGACGATCGAAGGCGGCGCCCGCGCCGGCCTGATCGCCCCTGACGAAAAGACCTTCGAATACATCAAGGGCAAGCCGCGCGCGCCGAAGGGCGAAGCGCTGGAACAGGCGATCGCCTACTGGAAGACGCTGCAGACCGACGAGGGCGCGCATTACGACCGCGTCGTCGTGCTCGATGCCGCCAGCCTGCCGCCGATCGTCTCCTGGGGCTCCTCGCCCGAGGACGTCATCTCCGTTCAGGGCATCGTGCCGAATCCCGACGACATCCAGGACGAGACCAAGCGCACCTCCAAATGGCGCGCGCTCGACTATATGGGTCTGAAGCCCGGCACCAAGATGACCGACATCACGCTTGACCGCGTCTTCATCGGCTCCTGCACCAACGGCCGCATCGAGGACCTGCGCGAAGTCGCCAAGGTGGTCGAAGGCAAGACGGTTGCTTCAACCGTCGATGCGATGATCGTTCCGGGCTCCGGCCTCGTCAAGGAACAGGCGGAAGCCGAAGGCCTCGACAAGATCTTCAAGGCCGCCGGTTTCGACTGGCGCGAGCCGGGCTGCTCCATGTGCCTTGCGATGAACGACGACCGCCTGAAGCCGGGCGAGCGCTGCGCTTCGACCTCGAACCGCAACTTCGAAGGCCGTCAGGGCTTCAAGGGCCGCACGCACCTGGTCTCGCCGGCAATGGCGGCGGCCGCAGCGATCGCCGGTCACTTCGTCGACATCCGCGAGTGGAACTGATCCGTCGTCCGACGGAAGAGAATGAAAACCGCCCGATGCGCTCTGCGCATCGGGCGGTTTTGCTTTTCATGGCGGCGGTGCTTCCCCATCCCGCTGTCATTCAACGGGTAAGCCCGTTTGTGCATCGCCCGTCGTCCCGATTTCATCCGTTCGGGCAATCGACATCCAGGAGCGCCTGTGGCCTCATTTATATGGGGCGCGATACGCGACAGATACCGTTCCGGCTTCGGCAAACACGCGCCATCGAGGGAATGGCCATGAGGCAGAAAATGGTACGGAGTTTACTGCAAGCCAGCCTGATCGTCTTTGCATCTCTGAGTTCGGTCGACGCCGCCGGCGCCGGGACAATGCATCCGGCGATGCCGGTCATGACCGCGTCTGGCCTGCTGCAGCAGGTTGCGCAAAACAAGATCCCGTCCCTCAACGGCTATCGCGGCTATGGCAGCGCCCGGCCCGGCTATAGCAAGAGCTCCAACGGCTATTGGTATCCCGCGCGGGCTTTCAACGCTTCGGACGAATATACCGGCTCGATCGGACGGCCGCAGCGCATGCGCAATAGCTGCGACTTCGGCTTTGCCCCGACAAACGGATCGTCGAACTGCAATTATTGACCGAAGCCTGCGTGCCCAGCCATGCGGCGGTCGTCGCAGGTGCCTCCCTCGAGACCGCCGCCCACAATTGTTTTAATGCATGTCGCCCGGAAGTGTGCAGCGGTTCCGGGATAACGACATGCATCAAACCAAAGAGCTAAAGCGCGTCGCATGAATCCCGTCTAATGCGACGCGCTTTAGCGATGATCGCAACGGCGATCAGAAGGTTGCCGTCATCGGATCCGGTCCCATGCGGGCGCCGGCGCTGTCGAGCCTGGCGATCGCCGCCATATCGTCGGCATCGAGCTTGAAATCGAACACCTGGAAATTTTCCTCGATGCGCGACGGCGTCACCGACTTCGGAATGACGACGAGGCCCGTGTCGATATGCCAGCGGATGATGACCTGGGCCGGCGTCTTGCGATGTTTCCGAGCGACCTCCCCGATAACAGGGTTCGAGATGAACTTGCCCTGGCCGAGCGGGCTCCAGGATTCGGTGGCGATGTTCAATTTCTTGTGAGCCTCCTGCGCCGCCTTCTGCTGGAAGTCGGGATGCAGCTCGATCTGGTTGATGACGGGAACGACACCGGTCTCGCCGATGATGCGCTCCAGATGTTCGGGGCAGAAATTCGACACGCCGATCGAGCGGGCGCGGCCCTCTTCGCGGATGCGCACGAAAGCCTTCCAGGTCTCGGTATAGAGGCCGCGATGCGGCGACGGCCAGTGAACGAGATAGAGGTCGACATAGTCGGAACCGAGCTTCTTCAGGCTGCCGTCGAAGGCGCGTAGCGTATTGTCATAGCCCTGATCGGTGTTTTTGAGCTTGGTGGTGACGAAGATGTCCTTGCGGTCGAGGCCGGACGAGCGAATGCCTTCGCCGACACCCTCTTCATTGTCGTAGCCGGACGCCGTATCGATATGGCGGTAGCCGGCGGCGATCGCGGTACGCACCGTCGGAGCGGCAATCTCCTGCGGCGTCTGCCAGACGCCGAGCCCGACCTGAGGAATGGAATGTCCGTCATGGAAAGTGATGATGGGTTGAGCGGCCACAATATATCTCCGGGAGTTTGAAGAATTGGACGCGGCATGGATTGCGCCCGCACTTGGGCGTCCCGGGACGCATTTCAGCCGGAGCGTCCGGTCACCGGAAACATATAGGCGGCCGCATCCGGAAGACAATCAGAGGACCCGGACAATCGTGCCCTTCCGAAGGTGCGGCAGAAGCCGGCGCATGTCGGCGAGGCTTACCGCCACGCAGCCGGCCGTCGGCTCGTAGCCCGGCCGGATGAGATGGAAGAAGATCGCCGAGCCGCGATTGCGCGCTCGCGAGGAGATGTTCCAATCCATCACCAGGCAGATATCGTAGAGCCTGTCGCTACGCCGCATCTCCTCATGGCTTGCGCCGAACGGCGCCCGGACAAGGCGGTTATAACTGGCGTCGCCGGGCTGATCGCACCAGAGCATGTCGCCGCGGATGCGGCGGATGGGAAGCGGAGTGGCGAGCCGGCCGTTCCGCTCACCGCGCCGGAAGCCTGATATCAGCCGCATCGAGGCGATCGGTGTGGCGCCGTCGCCCTCGCGTTTGATCGCGGTGCGGCCGGAGCGGCCGATCGCGGCGGGGACGGTGATCGCCCCGAGCTGGACGATCGCCCGGCTTTTGCGCCCCGGCGCCGGCCGCACCACGATCGTCGACGGCTTCATCCCCGGCTCCCGCCTTGTTTTTTCCATTTTTCTCGCATGTCTTGCATTGTCTGGGGCTCCAATTGAAATCATATCAAAACCTGCGCGGCAACAGCCCGCCGCCCCATCCTTGCCAAACCAGGAATTTGGCGTAGGACTAGGGGACTTAACATGAGGAAAGCAAGGGCATGACCGCACGCACCATTCTTCTGGTGGATGATGACGATGACCTTCGTCAGACGCTGACGGAGCAATTGTCGCTGTATGAGGAATTTTCGGTTCTGCAGGAAGCCAACGCCGGCAAGGGTGTCGCAACCGCCCGCTCGACACCGGTCGATCTGTTGATCATGGATGTCGGCCTGCCCGATATGGACGGGCGCGAGGCGGTCAAGCTGCTGCGCAAAGGCGGCTTCAAGGCGCCGATCATCATGCTGACCGGCCACGATACCGATTCGGATACGATCCTCGGCCTCGAAGCCGGCGCCAACGACTATGTTACCAAGCCTTTCCGCTTCGCCGTGCTGCTCGCGCGCATCCGCGTGCAGCTGCGCCAGCACGAGCAGAGCGAGGACGCCACCTTCACCGTCGGCCCCTACCTCTTCAAGCCGAGCCAGAAGCTACTGACCACCGACAACGGCCAGAAGATCCGCCTGACGGAAAAGGAAGCGGCGATCATCCGCTACCTCTACCGCGCCGAACAGAAGGTCGTGACCCGCGACGTGCTGCTCGAAGAGGTCTGGGGCTATAACTCCGGCGTGACGACGCATACGCTGGAAACCCATGTCTACCGCCTGCGCCAGAAGATCGAACGCGATCCCTCGAATGCGGAAATCCTGGTGACGGAAAACGGCGGCTACAAGATCATACCCTAGGGCATTTCCGTTTTCACAGAATACGAAAATGCTCTATCTCTTTGTTTTCACGCGATTCCGGAAGCAAGACCGCGACGCAGTTTTGCTGGGATTGCTCTAAGGCGAAAAGCCCGTATGGCGCTGACCGACGACATCCGCATGCTCGCGCAGCTTCCTTTGTTCAAGGATATGAACGAGGATCAGCTGCGGCTGATCGCCTTCGGCGCCGACCGGCGCTTGATCGCCGCCGGCCAGATGCTGTTTCGCCAGGGCTCGCCCGCCGAGAGCGCCTATGTGATCATCAGCGGCAGCTTGGAGCTGAGCGCGACGAGCAGCGACGGCATACAGAAGACAGAGGGGATCGCCGGTCCGGGAACGCTGGTGTCCGAGCTGGCGCTGGTCACGCTGGTGGAACGCAAATTCACCGCGGTCGCGCGCGAGGACACCAGCATCATCCGCATCACCCGCGCCCTTTTCCACCGGCTGATCGAAGAATATCCGGACGCAGCCCGGCTGATCGAGAACCGCATCCGTGACAATCTCGCCGAACTTGCCGCAAAGGCGGCAAGCCAGTTCTACCGCTTCAGCTGAGCACTGTTGGAGCGGTTCTGCGCATCCACAAAATACTAGAAATCGAAATGCGCCGTGACCGGCACATGGTCCGAGGGCCGGTCCCAGCCGCGCGCCTCTTTCAGGATCTCGATGCGCTTGAGATGCGGCCCGAGATCCGATGACGACCATATATGGTCGAGACGGCGGCCGCGGTCGGCCGCCTCCCAGTCCTTGGCGCGGTAGCTCCACCATGTATAGAGCTTCTCGCTTTCCGGCACATGCTGGCGCATCAGGTCGAGCCAGTTGCCGCGCTTCATCACCTCGAGCAGCCCGTCGGTTTCGACGGGCGTATGGCTGACAATCTTCAGCAGCTGCTTGTGCGACCAGACATCGTGCTCCAGCGGCGCGATGTTGAGGTCGCCGACCAGAATGGCCGAGGTGTTGGCTTCGCCATTGGCTTTCAAGAGCTTCATCTCCTCGATGAAATCGAGCTTGTGGCCGAATTTCGGATTGATCGTGCGATCCGGCTCGTCGCCGCCGGCCGGGACGTAGAAATTGTGCAGCCGTATCCGGCGGTTGCCGTGCTCGAAGATCGCCGAGATGTGGCGGGCGTCGCCGACCCCGCAATAATCCTGCCGGTGATCCTCCGTCAGCGGAATGCGCGAGGCGATCGCCACGCCGTGATAGCCTTTCTGGCCGTGGATGATGATGTGGCCGTAGCCCATCGCCCGCAGCGGCGCCGCCGGAAAGAGCTCGTTCGTCACCTTGGTTTCCTGCAGGCAGAGAATATCCGGCCGATGCTTGAGAACGAGCTGCTCGACGATCGGCATGCGCAGCCGCACCGAATTGATGTTCCAGGTGGTGATCGAAAAGCCCATGCCCACGCCCTTTCCCGCACGCCGGGTGTTGAGACGGCGTGCTTTCATGAAAGGGCTTTAGAACAAAGGTGGACAGGAGGGAACCGGCCGCGTGTAAAAGCCGCGGGCGATCAACCGAAAACCCTCAGTCGCGTGAGGCTGCCGTGCCCGGAATGCTCTCGTAAGGCACGCGGAACACGCGATCGTCGAACTGCATGCCTGTTTTGACGTTGAAGATCATCACCGACGTGTCCTTGCCCTGGTTGTCGGTGATCGTCCACTGACGCAGGTCGTAGGTCTTCGGGTCGAACATCATGGTGATCGTCGAATTGCCGAACACCGTATTGTTGCCGAGCGCGATCGTCGTCAGATCGGACTCTTCCTTCACGCGCTTCACCATGCCGGCCGACAGGTCGATATGCTGCGCAAGCAGCAGGCTGAGCGGCGTCTTGGAGAGCGGATAGAGATCCCAGGTCTTCAGCTTGGTATTGCCGATGGCGACGTTTTTGCCGTCGGCGATCACCCGCATCGGCGACGGGTCGTCATAGTTGAAGCGCAGTTTGCCGGGGCGCTGAATGAAGAACTTGCCGCCGGTCTGCTCACCGCGCGGGCCGAACTGCACGAATTCGCCCTGCATCGTCGTGACGCCGGAGAAATGGTCGGCGATCGCCTGCGCCGTGCCGGAGGCGGGAGCCGCCGCCTGCGCATGCGCGCCGAATGGAATGGCGCTTGCCATCGCAGCGACCGCAAAGGCGCCGAGAAGATCGCGGCGCGTTACCGTCAGGCCGGAGAGGAAGGTGTCGGAGTTACTCATCTAAATCTCCTTTATGCGATCTGCATGCTGCCGAAAGGCGGCGTCTTCAAGGCGTTGCGATCGGGCCCGCGTGAGGTAACGGCTTGGCTGCCGTCAGGTTTCCGCAAAAGCGGTCCCCATCGGAAATATATGCCGATTATTTCAGCGGTCGAGGATGTCGCCTTCGGTCGGAACAAGAATTTCGCGTTTGCCCGCATGGTTGGCCGGCCCGATGATGCCTTCCTTCTCCATTCGCTCGATGAGCGAAGCGGCCCGATTATAGCCGATGCCGAGCCGGCGCTGGACGTAGGAGGTCGAGGCCTTGCCATCCCGCAGCACGATGGCGACGGCCTGATCGTAAGGATCTTCCGAATCCGAGAGGTTCGAGGTACCGGCCGGGCCGCCGCCACCGCCGCCATAATCGCCATCCTCGTCGTCATCGGCAGTGATCGCGTCGAGATATTGCGGCGAGCCCTGGGTCTTCAGGTAGGAGACGATCTCTTCCACCTCGACATCCGAGACGAACGGGCCGTGCACACGCTGGATGCGTCCGCCGCCCGCCATGTAGAGCATGTCGCCCATGCCGAGCAGCTGCTCGGCACCCTGCTCACCGAGAATGGTGCGGCTGTCGATCTTCGAGGTCACCTGGAAGGAGATGCGGGTCGGGAAGTTCGCCTTGATCGTGCCGGTGATGACGTCGACCGACGGGCGCTGCGTCGCCATGATCACGTGGATGCCGGCGGCGCGCGCCATTTGCGCCAGGCGCTGGACGGCGCCTTCGATATCCTTGCCGGCGACCATCATCAGGTCGGCCATCTCGTCGATGATGACGACGATATAGGGCATCGGCCTGAGATCGAATTCCTCCGTCTCGTACATTGCCTCGCCGGTGTGGCGGTCGAAGCCGGTCTGCACCGTGCGCGAGATCGCCTCGCCCTTCGACAAGGCCTGCTCGACGCGGGTGTTGAAGCCGTCGATGTTGCGGACACCGATCTTCGACATCTTCTTGTAGCGCTCTTCCATCTCGCGCACCGTCCATTTCAGCGCGACGACCGCCTTCTTCGGATCGGTGACAACGGGCGAAAGCAGATGCGGGATGCCGTCATAGACGGAAAGTTCGAGCATCTTCGGGTCGATCATGATCAGCCGGCACTGTTCCGGCGTCATGCGGTAGAGCAGCGACAGGATCATCGTGTTGATGGCGACCGACTTGCCGGAGCCGGTGGTGCCGGCGACGAGCAGATGCGGCATCTTGGCGAGGTCGGCGATGACGGCTTCGCCGCCGATCGTCTTGCCGAGCGCCATGGCGAGCTTGGCCTTGCTGCCGTCGAAATCGCGGGAAGCGATCAGTTCGCGGAGATAAACGGTCTCGCGCGTCTGGTTCGGCAATTCGATGCCGATCGCATTGCGGCCGGGCACGACGGCAACACGAGCGGCAATGGCGCTCATCGAGCGGGCGATATCGTCGGCAAGACCGATGACCCGCGACGACTTGATGCCGGGCGCCGGCTCCAATTCATAGAGCGTGACGACCGGACCGGGGCGGACATGGATGATCTCGCCCTTGACGCCGAAATCTTCGAGCACGCCTTCGAGCATGCGGGCATTCTGCTCCAGCGCATCGGCCGAAAGCGTGGAATCGCGCACGACATTCTTCGGTTCTGCAAGCAGATGCATCGAAGGAAGCTGGAAACCTTCGGGACGAATGAACGAGCCCTGCGCCTCCCGCTCGACGCGGGCGCCGGGCTTCGGACGCGTGACGGCGGGAACGACGCGCGGCTCCGGCTTTCCGGCGGCTTTCGCCGGCGCGCGGATCATCCAGTCGTCATCATCGTCGTCGGGCAGGATATCGGCCGGGCGCGGCGGCATGTCGGGGTCGAAAGGCAGATCGTCGTCGTCATCCTCGTCATCGATCGAAAGCGATGGCGCCGCGACGATGCGGCGCGGCGAAGCCGACCTTGCTCCCATCGATGGCTCCATCGAAGGCTCCATCCGCTCGCCGCGCGCAACCGGCGCCTTGGCGCGAACCGGTTCGTTCAGCGTGCCGAACTCGTCATCGTTGAAATCATAGGGCGATTCGAAATCGCCCTGGCGGCGCTTGCGCGGCCCCATGCCGAAGAGCCGGCGCAGCCGCCCCTGGCTCATATACCAGGCATGCGTCACCGCGCCGCTGAGGGCGACCCAGCGCGACTCGTCCTCTTCGTCTTCGTCTCCGACGACGCGGGCCTTGCTTGTCGTCCCGACGTAATCTTCCTCGATTTCCTCCTCGGCCTCACTGCGGCCGACGAGGCCTGAGGCAAAGAGCATCATCCAGGCGGTCGGCGCGGCAAAGATGCAGCCGACGACCATGGCGAAGGTGCCGGTGGGATAAGCGCCGACGAAGAGTGCGGGAAAACGCAGGATCATGTCGCCGACGACGCCGCCGATGCCGTTCGGGATCGGCCAGGTGAGCGGCGGCGGAAAGCAGCCGATCACGGCGCAGGACAGCACCGTCCCGGCAAGCCAGGCGCCGGCACGGGCGGGAATGCGGCTGAAGCGGCGGCCCGAGATCAGCGTCAGCGCCCAGGCGACGATCGGCAGCATCGAAACGACGCTGGCAAGGCCGAGGAACTGCATGACGATATCGGCAAAGGCGGCGCCGCTGTAACCGAGGATATTCGTCGGCAGGTTGGCCGTGGCATAGGAATAGCTCGGATCCGCGACGTTCCATGTCGCCAGCGCCGCGACGCAGAGTGCCAGCAGCAGAAAGATCGCAAAGCCGATGAGCGCCTGGATCTGCCGCAGCATGAATGCCGAGAAGGAGAACCGATCCGGACGGCCATCCATCGCCGGCGACGTGCTTCTTGCCATGTGTCTAACCCGTCCAATGCCTGAGGGCATGCGAATCACCGAAGCTTCGCCATGCCAAAATGCGTCCGCTCCACCTAATCAGAGCCGGGTTAAAGCGATGTTAACCATGCATGCCTGGCCGGGCATTCCGGGCATGGAAATCAAAAAAAGCCCGAACCTCGAAAGGTTCGGGCCAAATGCGGTCTATGACAGCTTTTCCGGGTCTAACCCGGAAAAGCTCTAGATAGGCCGCGACGGGCCGTGAAGCGGCGCCCTTGTGTCGGGCGCCGCAAAGGCTGCGATCAAGAGGCGTGGTAGGCGGCTTCGCCGTGGGTCGAAAGGTCGAGACCTTCGCGCTCGGCTTCGACGCTCACGCGCAGGCCGATGACGACGTCGACGATCTTGTAGAGGATCGCCGAACCGATGCCCGACCACAGAAGCGTCGTCAGCACGCCCTTGGCCTGGGCCAAGACCTGGGTTGCCGTGCCGGCATAGGAGGCAGCGAAATCGGCCGTCGAATAATCGACGATGCCTGCACCGCCGAGCGCCGGGTTGACGAGGATACCGGTGCCGAGTGCGCCGAGGATACCGCCGACGCAATGCACGCCGAAGACGTCGAGGCTGTCGTCGTAGTTGAACTTGTTCTTGACGACGTCGACGAAGAAGTAGCAGACCGGCGAGACGATCAGGCCGAGAACGATCGAGCCCATCGGGCCGGCAAAACCGGCAGCCGGGGTGATGGCGACGAGACCGGCAACCGCACCGGAAGCGCCGCCCAGCATCGAAGCCTTGCCGCGGGTCAGGCTTTCGACGATGCACCAGGAGACGGCGGCAGCAGCCGTCGCGACGAAGGTGTTGATAAAGGCAAGCGAGGCGTAGCCATTGGCTTCGAGGTTGGAGCCGGCGTTGAAGCCGAACCAGCCGACCCAGAGCAGCGATGCGCCGACCATGGTCAGGGTCATCGAATGCGGAGCCATGATTTCCTTCTTATAGCCGGTGCGCTTGCCGAGCATGATGGCGCCGACCAGGCCGGCGATACCGGCATTGATGTGGACGACCGTGCCGCCGGCAAAGTCGATTGCGCCATAGGAGAAGATCAGGCCGGCCGGCGAGGTGTAGGAGCTCGGACCGCCCCAGAACCAGACCATGTGCGCCATCGGGAAGTAGATGAAGGTGACCCAGAGCACGACGAAGAGCATGACGGCCGAGAACTTGATACGCTCGGCGAATGCGCCGACGATCAGGCCGGGCGTGATGCAGGCGAAGGTCATCTGGAAGACGATGAAGGTGTATTCCGGAATGGCGACGCCCTTCGAGAAGGTTTCGGCGAGCGACGAGGTGTTGACGCCGGCGAGGAACGCCTTGGAGAAGCCGCCGACGAAGCTGTTCAGCGAGCCGCCGTCGGTGAAGGCGAGCGAATAGCCGTAGGTGACCCAGAGCAGCGCCACGACGGCGGTGATCATGAACACCTGCATCAGCACGGAGAGCATGTTCTTGGCGCGCACGAGGCCGCCGTAGAACAGCGCAAGGCCGGGGATGGTCATCAGCAGGACGAGTGCCGAGGAGATCAGCATCCAGGCATTGTCACCCTTGTCCATGGTGAAGGCAGGAGCGGCAGTAGCGGTGGTAGCGGCGGCGGGCGCAGCTTCCTGCGCGAAAGCGACAACCGGCGCCAGAAGCGCGGCCGACGTTGCGCAGATCAGCGCAAAGGGGGAAGAAAACTTCGAAATCGACATTGAAAAAAGCTCCTTGGTCTGCCGCTTACAGCGCTTCTGAATCGGTTTCGCCCGTACGGATGCGCACGGCATGGTCGATCGAATAGACGAAAATCTTGCCGTCGCCGATCTGACCGGTCTTGGCCGACGCCGCGATGGCTTCGACCGCCCTGTCGACGAGTTCGGATGCAACGGCGATTTCGATCTTGAGCTTCGGCAGGAAGCTGACTGCATATTCGGTGCCGCGATAGATTTCGGTATGCCCCTTCTGGCGCCCGTAGCCCTTCACTTCGGTCACGGTCAGCCCCTGAATGCCGATCGCCGTAAGAGCTTCGCGGACCTCATCGAGCTTGAACGGCTTGATAATAGCCATCACAATTTTCATCTGGTTTCCCATCCTTCGTTATCCTCGGCACGGAGCCGACTCTCCTTGCCGCTGACGTTCCTGAACAGCGACCGGCTATATACATTCAAGGGACGTGCCAGATTCGAAGCGCGATATAACTTATTGAAAAATAACAATTATAATATGGAGAGCCAATAAACAGGCAAATGATCGGCCAATAAGCGCACAAATAATGCGCAAATTTTCAAAGATGCATATTATTTATTCATTTGCCTTTTTCCGAATCAGACCTTCCTGCGCGACGGAGGCGATCAGCGCACCCGATCGGGTAAAGAGGCTGCCCCGGGTCAGCCCTCTGGCGCTCGAAGCCGAGGGGCTGTCCTGCGTATAGAGCAGCCAGTCGTCGAGCTTGCAGGGTCTGTGGAACCACATGGAATGATCGAGGCTCGCCACCTGCAGGCTCTGGTCGAAGATGGAGGTGCCGTGTGCATAGAGCGACGTATCAAGCAGCGTCATGTCCGAGAGATAGGCAAGAACCGCCGCCTGATAGAGCCGGTCGTCGGGAACCGGGCCGGTGGCGCGCACCCAGACATCCTGTTTGGGGTCGAGCTTCTTGTCGGAAAAATAATGCGTCAGCGAGACGGGACGGATCTCGATCGGCCGCTCGCGCTGCCAGTATTTTCGGATCGCCTCCGGCGCATGCGTCAGATACTGATCCTTGATCTGCTGTTCGCCGAGCAGCGCTTCCGGCATTTCGACCTCGGGCATGGCGATCTGGTGGTCGAAGCCCGGCTCTTCCACCTGGAAGGAAGCCGACAGCGTGAAGATCGCCTTGCCGTGCTGGATGGCGACGACGCGCCGGGTATTGAAGCTCGATCCGTCGCGGATCCGCTCCGCCTGATAGATGATCGGCACCGAGGGATCGCCCGGACGCATGAAATAAGCATGCAGCGAATGGACGAAACGCTCGCCCTCGATGGTGCGCTGCGCCGCCATCAGCGCCTGGCCGATCACCTGGCCGCCGAAGACCCGCTGCCAGCCGGCCTGCGGGCTGCGCCCGCGGAAGATATCGACCTCGATCGGCTCCAGGTCGAGCGTCGAAAGCAGCGTCTCCATCGCCGAAGGCCCTGATGTCTCGCGCGTCATTTTGCATGCCTCCCGGCGGTAGGAAGTGAAGTTGCGATGATCTATATAGGTCACATCTGAGGCACAAGGTAAGGGAGCGGCGCGATGCTGGATATGCTGGTTGTGGGCGGGGGTTATGTCGGCCTTTCCGCCGCTGTCGCGGTCAAGCAGGCAGCACCGCATCTCAACGTCGCGGTCGTCGAGGCAGCCCCCGAGCATGTCTGGAAAAACGACACGCGCGCTTCCGCCGTCATCGCGGCGGCGGCGAAGATGCTCGAAATCTTCGGTATCTGGAACGAGATCGAGCCGGAGGCTCAGCCGATCACCAAGATGATCGTCACCGATTCCAAAACCTCCGATCCGGTCCGCCCGGTTTTTCTCACCTTCGACGGCGAAGTGGCCGAAGGCCGGCCTTTCGCCCACATGATCCCGAATGTGGCGATGGTCGCAGCCCTGCGCGGCGTCTGCGAACGCCTCGGCATCGACATCCGCCACGGGCTCGGCGCCACCGAGCTGAAGACCGAAGACAGCCATGTCACCGTCACGCTGTCGGACGGCAGCACGTTGGAGAGCCGGCTGCTGGTGGCTTGCGACGGCGTGCGCTCGAAACTGCGCGACCTCGCCGGCATCAAGACCGTCACCTGGGACTACGGCCAGTCCGGCATTGTCGCGACGGTCGAACATGAGCGGCCGCATGAGGGCTGCGCCGAAGAGCATTTCCTGCCGGCCGGACCCTTTGCGATCCTGCCGCTCCGAAACAACCGCTCCTCTCTGGTCTGGACGGAGCGGACGCATGATGCGGACCGGCTGATTGCCGCCGACGATCTGGTCTTCGAGGAGGAATTGGAGCGCCGCTTCGGCCACAAGCTCGGGGCGCTGAAGGTCATCGGCGACAAACGCGCCTTTCCGCTCGGCCTGACGCTGGCGCGCGCCTTCGTCGCACCGCGTTTTGCGCTGGCCGGCGACGCCGCCCATGGCATTCACCCGATTTCGGGACAGGGCCTGAATCTCGGTTTCAAGGATGTGGCTGCCCTTGCCGAAACGATCGTCGAGGCCGATCGCCTCGGCCTCGATATCGGCTCGATCAACATTCTCGAGCGCTACCAGACCTGGCGGCGCTTCGACACCTTCCGGATGGGAATGACGACAGACGTGCTGAACCGGCTATTCTCCAACGACGCAACGCCGATCCGCATCGCCCGCGACATCGGCCTTGGCCTCGTCGACCGGCTGCCGCGCCTCAAATCCTTCTTCATCGGCCAGGCGGCCGGAACGACGGCAAAGGACAATCCGCGGCTACTGGCCGGCCAAGCGATCTAAAACCCGATTTGCAGAAGCGTTATTCGTCGAGGCGACGGGCTTCGGAGACCAGCATGATCGGGATGCCGTCGCGGATCGGATAGGCGAGTTGCGCCTTTTCCGAGACAAGCTCATTGTGTTCGCGATCATAGGAAAGCCGCCCCTTGGAGAGCGGGCAGACCAGGAGTTCGAGCAGCTTTGGATCGACGCGGCTGAGTTTTTCGTCCATGGCTGAAGTTTACTGCAGAACCGTGTCGGAGTCACCGAAGACGCGCGCCAGCACGATCTCGGTAATGGCGATCAGCGTTTCGGCCCGCGTCTTCAGATCGGGCGCCTCTAAGAGCGCCTGCTTTTCCGCCGGCCCGAACGGCGACATCATCGCCAGCGAATTGACGAGCGTCAGATTGCTCGCCCGCTCGACGCTCTCCCAATCGGCTTCCAGCTTGTTGGCATCGAGATAGGCCTTGAAGGCGGTCAGAAGCGCCGCGCGGTCGACCGCCTCCTCCTCGTTCGCGGCCGAGAGATCGGCGATGAACGGGGCGATACGGAAGGTCCGGAAGGGATCGCTGGTGGTTTTCTCCTCCAGCAGCCGAAAGCGGCAGACGCCGGTCAGCGATACGATATAGCGCCCGTCGCCGGTTTCGGCGAAGGAGGTAATGCGGCCGAGGCAGCCGACAGCGGCAAGGTTGGGATCGCCGCCCTTGTCCTCGTGTTCGCCGAGCGCCGGCTGGACCATGCCGATCAGTCGGTTTCCCGTCAGTGCTGCATCGAGCATCGCCAGATAACGCGGCTCGAAAATGTTGAGCGGAAGCTGCCCGGCCGGCAGAAGGAGGGCACCGGTCAGGGGGAAGACGGCGATTGTATCAGGCAGATCGCCCGGCTTCAGGTATCTGGCATTCCCGACTTGCATGAAACCGTCCCGCATTCTTGTAACGGGCATGCCCGTCCTGACGAGAATGTGGTGCCCGCGTCCGAAAACGCAAGGGCAGATGCGCGAAACTTAGTGCATACCCCGAAAATCGGAATCGACTTTCAACAGGATCGGACGCGGCTTCAAAGCGGCACAGCGCCTTGCCGCGCCCTATGGACGCAGCAGCAACACCCTAGGAGAACAGCATCGCCGAAAGCTTGCGCCGGGCCGAAACCGTCGCCGGATCCTTGAAGCCCCAGACCTCGAAGAACTGCAGCAGCTGGCGGCGGGCGCCGTCATCGTCAAAGGCGCGGTCCTTGCGCATGATCAGCAGCAGGTGCTCGGCCGCTTCGTCGCGCCGGCCTTCGACATTGAGGATCTTGGCAAGCTTCAGCCGCGCCTCGTGGTCGTCGGGATTGGCGGCAAGATCACGTTCGAGCGCAACGGGATCGCCGAGCTTGCGGGCTTCCTCGATCTGTTCGAGCTTTTTCAGCACCGCCTGGATGCCGGCGTCTTTCGCCAGCTCTTCCGGCAGATCCGTCAAAGTTTGGCGCGCCCGCTCATGCTGGTTTGCGGCGATCATGCATTCGGCCATTCCGGCAACCGCCTTGGCATTTTCGGGATCGGCCTGCATCACCGCGGCGTAGAGCTGGGCTGCCTCATTGATATTGCCGGCGGCCAGCAATTCTGCCGCTTCGGTGAGCACGGCCTCGATCTCGGCCGCCTCGTCGGCGCCGGCCGGACCGGCGATGCGGTCGATGAATTGCTGGATCTGGCTTTCCGGCACCGCGCCCATGAAACCGTCGGCGGGGCGGCCGTTGACGAAGGCGATGACGGCGGGGATAGACTGGATGCCGAGCTGTCCGGCGATCGAGGGATGGTCGTCGATATTCATCTTGACCAGCCGGACGCGGCCCTTGGCTTCGTTGACCACCTTCTCCAAAACAGGCGTCAGCTGTTTGCACGGCCCGCACCAGGGCGCCCAGAAATCGACCAGCACCGGCTGATTGCGCGATTCCTCGATGACGTCCTTGCCGAAATTCGCGGTCGTCGTATCGGTGATATAGCTGCCTGCCGCAGCGGCGGTTGCCGGCTGAGCGCCGAAGCTTGTCGTCGCCGTCATCTGATTTCCGAAGGAACCGTTGTAGGGGTTGTCGCTGCCGCTCATAGGTATCTCCCGCCGTGCCGATCCTGCCGGCCTCATTGTAGCGCTAAAATCGTATGTCAGGACGTCACTTTCAAGACAAGCGGCTTATGTCCGGTCGCCTCCATGAAACGGACGAGATCGCTGCTTGCAATCGATGTCGTCGCATCGTTGGAGAGCGGATGGCAGTTGAGGATCTCCTCGCGCATCAGATCGGCATCGAGCACGAAAGTGACATTCCCCGCCGTATCGTTGATCGCGCCGAAGGCGGTGACCGCGCCGGGGATGACGCCGAGATAGTCCATCAGCTTCTCCGCCCTGCCGAAGGAGACCCGTCCGGACCCGCCGATCAAATTATGCACCTGCTTGAGGTCGACCTCGGCATTTTCCTCGACGGTCAGCAGAAAATACCTGTCCTTCTTGTCCTTGATGAAGAGATTCTTGGTGTGGCCGCCGGGGATCTCATCGCGCAGCGCAACCGATTCGGCGACGGTGAAAACCGGCGCGTGATCGACCGTCTTATGAGCAATGCCGAGCCCGTCGAGGAAAGCGAACAGATCTTCTCTGGTCTTGGGGGTATTTTCGGACATCGGATAATCCATTGCGCAGGAGGGACAAAGTCGAGGCGTCCTGATTAAATCCGTCCCCAGCATTTGGCAATCTTCGCCACCGACGCTCTACCCCCGCATTTGCGGCCTTTCCGCCTGCCTCCTGCGACCTTGCGAATTTTTCTTCGCCTCTTCGTCATTTCCCTGTTGCATTTGAAAATCCGTTAGGCCATATAGCGCCCGTCGCCACGAGGCGGCGCCCACGGTCCAACAACTACCCCGGACCGATGCGGATTGAGCGGGTGTAGCTCAGGGGTAGAGCACAACCTTGCCAAGGTTGGGGTCGAGGGTTCGAATCCCTTCGCCCGCTCCAGTTTTCTCTCTTGTTCATACCGACGGCATGGGTACGGGACGTAGCCGAGATAGGGTGACGGCGTCGTGTGCGCTACCGCGCGGTTAGCTATCGTTCTGCAATCCCCGAGAAAATAAATAGCCGACGCATTTACTGCTTGAAGCAATGTTCGCGATGCCATTGCAGAAAAATGCACATGCGGTCGTTCGAATGCGCGCCGGGGCATTATCGCGCGGCCGGTCTTGTTGATCAGGCCCCGTACCGCTTCGGGATCATTAACGTGTCGCGAGATGAGAATCTCCACATCATCAGACAGACCGATCAATCCTCGATCGAACATCCAATGGGCCGTGCCGGATAGGGCAATTCCGTTGCTGACGATATCGGGACCGCTCGCCTCGACCGGTCGGATATGCGCTGCATCGACCTCCGCCCGGCCTCCACCGTTGATAAGTTTGAGCCCGGTAATTGCGCAACGCTTGTCATAGGCGCGCAAGACGACCTGGCGGAACACTCGGTCTCGAACGATCCGTGACGCGATAAAACTCACACGATCGCGGCTCTGCTCGAATTGAAACGGTGCCTGCTCTTCCTCAAAGCCCGAGGGGGATGCGTTGGCGTCGACGCGCGGAAGCAGTGGCTCGCTGTTATCGAGGCCCAACGCAATGATCCTGCTGAAGTCGTTCGACGAAATCGCGCGAACAGCCGACTGCGCACGGCCGGAAATCCGGCCTTGCGCGTTCAGCACGCTACGCTCGACTACACCATCGGCTCCGCTGAATGGAACAAGGTTGACGAAGTCGAGATAACTTCCGGGTTCAATCAATGCCAGATACACGCCTGGCGCAGTGGGATCAGGAACGACCTGCTCAACCCTCGCCACAGCGAAATAACCTCGGGTCTCTGTCACCTTTCGAGGTTCGTAATAGATGATCCAGTCGCCGAGGCATGCCTGGACACGCCGGAGATACTGGCTTGGAAACTGATATCGCTCAGCCGGGCTGTCATCATAAATCGAATCTGGGCGGTGGATGAAGACCCCGAATCCCATGGTCGTCGTATAACATATCCGCTTTGGCTGCATAGGGCGCTGGCTGGGGCGGCACCGAAGCTTGATCAAGTTTGTAATTTATTTTGGTTGATTGCTTCGTCTGTAAACTTATTGTCGAGGCAAAGTGAACACGTCTTCGGATCGAGACCCCCATGTTCAGTTCAGCCCCTTCTGCCGCCGCCTCTCCTACCCTGACGCATCGGCGCCGACATTACCCATAAAATCCTGATCGCTCCCAAACATCAGCTGAGGTTTTTCATGCGCATTGCTGTCGGTGGCATTCATATCGAGTGCAGCACATACAATCCCGTGCTGAACGAGGAGAAGGATTTTCGGGTGCTGCGCGGCCAAGCCCTGCTGGAATCCCCCTACTTCGCCTTCCTGAAGGATTATGACGCCGAATTCCTGCCGACCATGCATGCCCGCGCCATTGCCGGCGGCCCGGTTTCACGCGCCACTTATGAGGCTTTCAAAAGCGAATTCCTCGAGCGGCTGAAGCCGATGCTGCCGCTCGACGGTCTCTATCTCGCCATGCATGGCGCCATGTATGTCGAGGGCATGGAGGATGCCGAAGGCGACTGGATTGGTGCTGCCCTTGCGCTGGTCGGCAAGGATTGCACGGTTTCGGCAAGCTACGACCTGCACGGCAACGTCACCCAGCGCATCATCGATGCGCTCGACATCTATTCCACCTATCGCACCGCGCCGCATATCGATGTTGAGGAGACGATGCGCCGTTCGGTCGCCATGCTGGTGAGGAGCCTGACAACCGGCGTGAGGCCCACCGTTCTCTGGTCGCCGATCCCGGTCGTGCTGCCCGGCGAGCGCACCAGCACCGTCGATGAGCCGGCTAAAAGCCTCTACGACATGCTGCCCGGCATCGACGCGATCGACGGCGTCTGGGATGCATCCTTGATGGTCGGCTACGTCTGGGCCGACGAACCGCGCGCCACGGCCGCCGCCATCATGACCGGCACTGATCGCGCCGTGCTGGAGCGTGAAGCCAAACGCCTCGCGAGCGCCTATTGGGATGCGCGCGAGGATTTCGTCTTCGGCTGCGAGACCGGCTCGGTCGAAGAATGTGTTGCGAAAGCCATCGCAAGCCCGACCGCTCCGGTCGTTCTCGCCGAATCCGGCGACAACCCCACAGGCGGTGGCGTCGGTGACCGGGCCGACGTGCTGGCCGAGCTGATCACCAAGGGTGCGACGGGCGTCGTCTTCGCCGGCATTGCCGACAAGGCGGCGACCGAGGCCTGTTATGCCGGCGGCATCGGCGCAGAACTCAATCTCAGCGTCGGCGCCTCACTCGACACCAAGGGCAGCCAACCGGTCACGGCCCGCTTCACCGTGAAATTCCTGCACGAAACGTCGGATCCGGCCGACCGCCAGGCGGTGGTTTCGACCGGCGGCATCGATCTCGTGCTCTCCGCCAAACGCCGGCCCTATCACAACATCGTCGATTTCACCCGGCTCGGGCTTGATCCGCACGGCGCCAGGATCATCGTCGTCAAATCGGGTTATCTGTCGCCCGAGTTGGCGCCGATCGCCAATCCGAACCTGATGGCGCTGTCGACCGGTGTCGTCGACCAGTTCGTCGAGCGCCTGCCGCGGCTGCGCAAACAGCATCCGACCTACCCCTTCGACAAGGATTTTGCCTTCGAGCCGCAGGTCTTCCTCTCCGCGCGCTCGGCGCACGCCTGAGCTTCGAGCCATCCGACTTCCGAGAAAAGACATTCGGCCAGAAAAGACATCAGGCCAGAAGGGCATCCCGAATGACCGAATTCACGACCCGTCCCGAAATCCTCGGCACCTTCGGTGTCGTTACCTCGACGCACTGGATTGGCTCGGCGGTCGGCATGAGCATTCTCGAAAAGGGCGGCAATGCCTTCGATGCCGCGGTAGCGACCGGATTCGTACTGCAGATCGTCGAGCCGCATCTCTGCGGCCCGGGCGGCGACCTGCCCGCGGTGATCTATTCGAAGAGGAAGGACAAGGTCGAGGTCATCTCGGCCCAGGGGCCGGCACCCGCCGGCGCGACGATCGAGCATTATAGCAGCGAAGGCCTGACGCTGATCCCCGGCGACGGCCTGCTTGCAACGGTCATCCCCGGCGCCTTCGACGGCTGGATGCTGATGCTGAGGGACTACGGCACGATGAGCCTGCGCGACGTGCTGGAGCCGGCGATCTATTACGCCGAGCACGGCCATCCCCTGCTGCCGCGCGTCTCCGCGACCATCAAGGGGCTTGCCGCCTTCTTCGAAAAGGAATGGCCGACCTCCTACGCAACCTGGCTGCCCGGCGGCAGCGTCCCCGCGGCGCAAGCGAATTTCAGGAACCCGGTGCTAGCCGAAACCTGGAAACGCGTCATTGCCGAAGCCGAGGCAAAAAGCGGCCGGGAGGCACAGGTGGAGGCGGCGCGCGACGCCTTCTACCGCGGCTTCATCGCCGAAAAGATCGACACCTATCTGAAGACTGCCGAAGTGATGGATACGAGCGGCAGCCGCCACAAAGGCGTGCTGACCGCCAACGACATGGCGACCTGGTCGGCAACGATCGAGGAGCCGCTGACCTATGATTATCACGGCTGGACCATCGCCAAGACCGGTCCCTGGGGCCAGGGTCCGGTCTTCCTGCAGGCCCTGTCGATCCTCAAGGGTTTCGATCTCGCCGCGATGGACCCTGTCGGCGCCGATTTCGTCCATACCGTTACCGAGGCGATGAAGCTCGCCTTCGCCGACCGCGAGGTCTATTACGGCGATCCCGATTTTTCCGAGGTCCCGGTCGCGCATCTGCTGTCGGATGCCTATGCGAGCGAGCGCCGCAAGCTGATCGGCGCCGACGCCTCCTTCGATCTTCGCCCCGGCATCGTTCCGGGTTTCGAGGCGCAGCATGATCTGACGATGACGATGCTCGGCGCCGCGTCCAAGACCGGCGCCGTCTACGAGCCGACCATGGCGCATCTGGAAAAACGCGGCGACACCGTGCATATCGACGTGATCGACCGCGACGGCAACATGGTCTCCGTCACCCCCTCCGGCGGCTGGCTGCAGTCTTCACCGACCGTTCCCGGCCTCGGCTTCTGCCTCAATTCCCGCGCCCAGATGTTCTGGCTGAAGCCGGGACTGCCGACCTCGCTGGCGCCGGGAAAGCGGCCGCGCACGACGCTGACGCCTTCGCTCGGCCTTTACCAGGGCCGCCCGACCCTGGCTTTCGGCACGCCGGGCGGCGACCAGCAGGAACAATGGCAGCTGTCCTTCTTCCTGCGCCATGTCAATCACAAGCTGAACCTGCAGGCAGCAATCGATCAGCCGCTCTTTCACACCGCCCATTTTCCGAGTTCCTTCTATCCGCGCACCCGCGAACCCGGCAGCCTGATGGCCGAAGCGAATTTCGGCCCCGTTGTGCTCGATGCGCTCACCCGCAAGGGCCACAAGCTGACGGTCACCGATCCCTGGACCATCGGCCGGCTGACCGCAGCGCGGCGCGAGGCCGACGGACTGCTGCGCGCCGCGGCCACCCCGCGCCTCATGCAGGCCTATGCGGTCGGACGATAGCGCCTGAGCGCGCGTCGTCGACCGCTTCCAAGAGCGGTGGAGGCAACAAGTATTACGGGAAAATAACCCGGCCCGGTGGCGCGCGACGCGCCGTTTTTGCTGCACCGCTTATATGAGTTCTGCTAGATATTATTTCACCAATAATTATTAACGACCACTTCCGCCCATTTGTGTTCTCTTATCCTTGCGAATCAAAAAGGTTTGATTTGCCCGGGGACGGCCGCCATGTTCAAGCATGGGGCGATGCAACAGTTGGGTAGGAGCCTATGCTGCAACGGATTGAAGACATTGATGCAGCACTCATCGACAGGCTGCAGCATTCGGCATTCAAGTATTTCCTGAAATATTCCAATCCCGAAAATGGCCTGGTGGCCGATACCTCGATCGGCGGCGTGCCGGCAAGCATCGCAGCCGTCGGCTTTGCTCTTTCCTCCTATCCCGTCGGTGTCGAGCGTTGCTGGATCACCCGCACGGAAGCCGCCGAACGCGTAGTCAATACGCTGCGTTTCTTCGCCGAGGCGCGCCAGGGCGAGGAACGCCACGCCACAGGGTATCGCGGCTTCTTCTACCACTTCCTGCACATGGATACCGGCAATCGCGCCTGGAACAGCGAGCTTTCGACCATCGACACAGCGCTGCTCGTCGCCGGCATCCTGACGGCAGCGCAGTATTTCGATCGCGAAGACGACGAGACGGAAACGGAAATCCGCGAGCTCGCGACCTTCATCTACGAGCGTGTCGACTGGCGCTGGGCCCTGAACAAGGGCGATACCATTGCCATGGGCTGGAAGCCCTCTTCCGGCTTCCTGCGCTGGCGCTATCACGGCTTCGACGAGGCGATCATCCTCTATGCGCTGGCGCTTGCCTCGCCGACACACCCCATCCCGCAATCGTGCTATGACGCCTTTACATCGAGCTATTCCTGGATGATGCACGGCGAACAGCCCTATCTCTATGCCGGGCCGCTGTTCATCCATCTCTTCTCCCATGCCTGGATCGATTTCCGCGGCATTCGGGACAAACCGATGGCCGAGCGGAACTGGGATTATTTCCGCAACACGCAGGTCGTCATCAACGTCCAGCGTGATTATGCCGAGCGCAATCCCGGCCAGTTCGTCGGCTATAACAGAAATATCTGGGGCTTTTCCGCCTGCGACGGTCCGCCGCCGACACGGCGCATGCGCGGCGGCCGCCAGCCGAAGGTTCTGGGTTATGCCGCCCGCGGCGCGCCGCTCGGCCCGGATGACGGCACGATCGCGCCCTGGGCGGCCCTTGCCTGCCTGCCCTATGACCGGCAGGCGGCTCTCGACGGCACCAAGGCGCTGCTGACCAGCTATCCGAACCTGCTCCTGGAAGGCGGCTTTCCCGGCGGCTTCAACCCGACGGTCAAGACCAAGCGGCCGGAAGGCTGGGTCGACGACCGCACCGTCGGCATCGACCAGGGTCTTGTGGTCATGACCATCGAGAACGAGCGCTCCGACTTCATCTGGAAGCTGATGCGGCAATCGCCGGCCATCCGCCTCGGGCTCGAGCGCGCCGGCTTCACCGGCGGCTGGCTGGACGGCATCGAGCCGGAAGAAGTGGTGCGCAAGTTCGGCTGAATTTAGCTTTCGAAAACATGCGCCTTGCCGGCGATATCCAAGCGAACGAGATCGCCTCGTGAGGGAAGCGCGACACTCGAGGTCTTGATCAGGATCGGCGGCAGGGCGACGCCGTCGAGCGAAACGGCAACGGTGCAAACCGCGCCGCCGAACTCCACCTCGACGACACGCCCGCCGTAACGACGATCGCCTTCATCGGCAACGACGCGAATCTGCTCGGGCCGCAGCATGATCTCCGCCTTGCCCTGCCGATTGCCTTCGACGGCGACGCTACCAAGCGCGCAGTCGGCCATACCATTCCGGATGATGGCGGGAAGCAGCACGGCATCGCCGAGGAACAGCGCCGTCTCGCGGTCCCTCGGATGCAGATAGAGGGATTGCGGCGACCCTGCCTGGATCAGTTGCCCTTCCCGCAGCACCGCCACCTGATCGGCAAAGGTCAGCGCCTCTTCCTGATCATGGGTGACGAGAATGGCGGTGATGCCGGCCGCCTTGAGAACGCGCGCAACCGCCTTGCGCATATTCTCGCGCAGCCCGGTATCGAGGGCCGAGAAAGGCTCGTCGAGCAGCATCAGCCGCGGCTTGCGGCCGAGCGCGCGCGCCAGCGCCACGCGCTGCTGCTGACCGCCGGAGAGCTGATGCGGGCGCCGCGCCAGCATGCCGCGGTCGAGCTCGACCATATCGAGCAGCTCGACGATGCGCTTGTCGCGATCCACAGCCCCCCGCTCGAAGCCGAAGCCGATATTCTCGGCAACGCTTAAGTGCGGAAACAGCGCCCCATCCTGCGAGACGATGCCGATGCCGCGTTTGTGGGCCGGCACCGTCGCGGGCCCGTCGGCGAGCACCTCGTCATTTAGCGTCACCCGGCCGATATCGGGCTGTTCGAAGCCGGCGATGATGCGGAGTAGCGTCGTCTTGCCGGAACCGGAGGGGCCGACGACGGCGGTGCGGCTGCCCGCCTGGACCTCGAGCGAAATATCCTTCAGCGCCTGCACGGGACCATAGCGCTTGCTGATGTTTTCGATCGTAAGCAGCGTCATTGGCCGGCGGTCCGTTTCGATTGGGTATAGAGCATAAGGGTGAGCGGCAGCGACAGAACGACCATCATGAAAGCATAGGGTGCCGCCGAGACATAATCGATCTCGCTGGTCAGCGACCAGAATTTCGTCGCCAGCGTATCGACGCCGTTGGGCGACAGCATCAGCGTCGCCGTCAGTTCGTTGGTGATGCCGAGGGCGGCCAGCGCCACGCTGGCGGCCGCGCCGGGTGCGGCAAGCCGCATGGTGATCTGCCGCACCGCCTGGCCGGGCGTGCGGCCAAGCCCCATCGCGGCGCGCTCCAGCTCCACCGGCGCCTGGGCGATGCTGGCGCGCAGCCCGACCATGGCCCGCGGCAGGAAAAGCATCACATAGGCGACGAGCAGCGTTGCGAAGGTCTGATAGAGCGGCAGCACCAGACGCACAGTGATCGTCACCAGCGCCAGCGCCACGACGACACCCGGCAGCGAGCCGACGTAATAATGGCAGGCTTCGAGCACGCGCTGGAAGCGTCCGGGCGCACGCACGGAAAGCCAGGCCATCGGGGCCGCGGCAATCGTCGCCAGCACGCCACCGACAATGGCAAGCACGATCGTCTGCAGGAAGGCGCTGCCGACCTCGATGCGCCAGATCTCGGCGCCGCCGAGATAAAGCCAGCGGCCAAGCGTCACCAGCGGCACGCCGAGCGTCAGCACCGCCAAGGCGACGGGCAGCAAAATCGCCGGCAGCATGAACCAGCCGAGCCGCCGGCGATCCGTGGGACGCGGCGAGCCGGTGCCGACGCGGGCATACCGTTCGTTGCCGCGCACCAGCACCTCGAAGCCGAGCAGAAAAAGACAGCAGGCGACGAGCACGCCGCCGAGCATGTTGGAGGCAGGGCTGTTGTAGGAGGACTGGAACTGGTCGACGATCGCCGTCGCGAAGGTGTCGAAGCGGATCATCACGAACAGGCCGTATTCCGACAGCAGATGCAGCCCGATCAGCAGCGAGCCGCCGCAGATAGCGAGCCGGAGCTGTGGCAGCACGGCCCGGAAGAACACCCGCCAGGGATTAAGGCCGAGCGAAGCCGCGGCATCTTCGATCACTGGATCGAGACGGCGCAGGGCTGCGGCGACCGGCAGGTAGAGGAAGGGATAATAGGCAATCACCGAGATGAAGACACCGCTCTGCAGGCCGCGCATGCCGGGGAGGAGGCTGACCCAGGCATAGCTGTGCACGAAGGCGGGCACGGCGAGTGGGGCGATGGCAAGCCAGGCCCAGAGCCTCGCAAAAGGAATGTCGGTGCGCTCGGTCAGCCAGGCAAGCGTTACGGCAAGCGCGATCGACAGCGGAATGGTGATCGTCTCAAGCAGGACCGTATTGACGAGCAGTTCGCCGACGCGCGGCCGGAAGACCAAAGCCTTCACCGTGTCCCAGCCGACGTCGTAGGTAACCCAGCCGATGAAGCCGAGCGGCACCAGACTGAAGATCGCGACGATGGTGGCAAGCAGGAGCACGGAGGCGTGCGGCATGCGCGCGCGCGGCAAACCCATGCGCGCGGCCTTCGGCGCGACCGGCGCCTCGTTGCCGGATGCGAGCAATCTGTTGTCCTGCAGCAAGGCCGATGCCTTCATACGCCGAAAAAGGAAGGCAACCGCCTTTGAGGAGCGGTTGCCGGATATCGTCATGCCCTAAGGTTTTCTTGAGCCAAAAGCAATAGTTTTGGCCGTGGCAAGCCTGCGGCAGAAGTGTCAGATCAGGCCGGCAGCCGTCATCAGCTCGACGACCTTCTTGCTGTCCAGCGTCGAAGCTTCGACCTTCGGAGCGTTGAGATCGGCAAGCGGCGTGAGCTTGTCGTTGGAGACAGCATCCTTACCGACGGCATATTCATAGGACGTGCCGTCCTTCAGAACGGCCTGGCCCGCCTTACTGGTGACGAACTTGAGGAAAGCCTGGGCTTGCTTCATGTGCTGGGTGGACTTCAGGATACCGCCACCCGAAACGCTGACGAAGGCGCCTGGATCCTGGTTCTTGAAATAGTGCAGGCCGACATTCTTGCTGTTCTCGCCGGTTTTCGCCTGATCGCCGAACCAGTAATAGTGATAGATAACAGCCCCTTCGACTTCGCCTGCATTGACCGCCTTCATGGCGACACTGTTGCCTTTGTACGGCGTGGCGTTGTCCTTGAGACCCTTCAGCCATGCCTTGGTGGCGTCTTCACCCTTCAGCTGCAGCAGGGAAGCGACAATGGCCTGGAAGTCGGCGCCAGCAGGCGCCGCGCCCCAGCGGCCCTTCCAGGCCGGGTCTGCGAGGTCGAGCATCGACTTCGGCAGCTTGTCTTCGGTGAGCTTCGTCTTGTCATAGGCAAAAACCGTGGTGCGCGCAGCAATGCCGGTCCACATGCCGTCGGCCGGGCGATACTGATCCGGCACCTGATCCAGCGTGTCCTTTTCGACGGGGGCGAAGAGGCCCGCGCCATCGACCAGCGTCATCGCCGGCGAATTCTCGGTCAGGAATACGTCAGCCGGTGAGGCGTCGCCTTCCTGGATGATCTGGTTGGCGAATTGCATGTCGCCGCCCTGGCGCATGGTGACCTTGATGCCGGTCTCCTTGGTGAAGGCGTCGATCCATTCGCGACCGAGGCTTTCGTGCTGGGCATTGTAGACAACGAGACCTTCGTCCTGCGCATGGGCGCTGCCGGCGAGCGCAGTGGCGGAGAGAAACGAAGCGGCAAGCGCAAGCGCCTGGGAAAAACGGTTGAGAGCAAAGTTCATGATGGCCTCCGTGGCAATGCCGCCCGAGCTGCGGCAAGGGCGATCAGAGGCGTATATTTTTCCTGACTGCCGATTTCAAGTTTGGCCTGCAAGGAAAAGTCATCACAATATCTTGACTAAATATTTCATATTAAAAGGGAATAAATCTCGATCAGTCGAAAAAGGCGGCATTCTATGCATGTCGCCCGGAAGTGTGCAGCGGTTCCGGGACAACGACATGCATCAAAAGAAGAGCTAAAGCGCGTCGCATGAATCGAATTGCGTGCGACGCGCTTTAGGGGGTGCCGCCTTCCATTTTCGAGCTTTTCTGCAAGCCGGATTATTCGACGTCGAACTTGACGCCCTGGGCGAGCGGCAGCGTTCTGCCGTAATTGATCGTGTTGGTGGAGCGGCGCATATAGGCTTTCCAGGCATCGGAGCCGGATTCGCGGCCGCCGCCGGTCTCCTTCTCGCCACCGAAGGCGCCGCCGATTTCCGCGCCCGATGGGCCGAGATTGACGTTGGCAATGCCGCAATCCGAGCCGCGGGCGGAAACGAAGGTTTCGGCTTCGCGCATGTCGTTGGTGAAGATCGACGACGACAGTCCCTGCGGCACGGCATTGTGCAGGGCCAGCACCGCATCGAAATCGCTGTATTTCATCACATAGAGGATCGGCGCGAAGGTCTCGTGCTCAACGGGGCCGGTCTGCGCAGGCATTTCGACGAGCGCCGGGCGAACGTAGAAGGCATCGGTCAAACCATTGCCGACGCGATCGCCGCCGGTCACCTTGCCACCGGCCGATGCCGCCTCGCCGAGTGCTGCCTGCATCTTCTCGAAAGCTTGGCCGTCGATCAGCGGTCCGACAAGCGTGCCTGTTTCGAGCGGATTGCCGATGGTGACGGAGCCATAGGCCTTCTGCAGCCGTGGCACCAGCTGGTCGTAGACGCTTTCATGCACGAAGAGACGGCGCAGCGTCGTGCAGCGCTGGCCGGCCGTGCCCATGGCAGAGAAGGCAACGCCGCGCAGCGTCAGGTCGAGATCGGCGCTCGGGCAGACGATCGCCGCATTGTTGCCGCCGAGTTCGAGAATGCCGCGGGCAAAACGCTGCGACAGGCGCGGACCGACGGCACGCCCCATGGCGGTCGAGCCGGTGGCGGAGACGAGCGGGATCTGCGGATGGTCGACGAGCACTTCGCCAACCTCGCGGCCGCCGATGATCAGCGTCGACAGATTGGCCGGCGCCGCGCCGCCCTCGGCGATGAAACGCTTCAGCGCCTTTTCGAACAGCGCCTGCACGGCAAGTGGGGTCAACGGCGTCTTTTCCGAGGGCTTCCAGACGGTGGAATTGCCGCAGACCATCGCAAGTGCTGCATTCCACGACCAGACGGCGACCGGGAAGTTGAAGGCGGAAATGATGCCGACCACGCCGAGCGGATGCCAGCTTTCCATCATCCGATGCTCGGAGCGCTCGGTGGCGATCGTCAGGCCGTAGAGCTGGCGGGAAAGGCCGACGGCGAAATCGCAGATATCGATCATCTCCTGCACTTCGCCGAGACCTTCCGAGGTGATCTTGCCGACCTCGATCGAGACGAGACGGCCGAGCGCCGTCTTTGCCGCACGCAGTTCCTCGCCGAGCAGGCGGACCAGTTCGCCGCGCTTCGGCGCCGGCACGGAACGCCATTCGAGGAAGGCCCTATGCGCCTCTTCGATCGCCGTCTTCGTCTCGGAGACGGTGTGCTCCCTGAGTTTACCGATTTCCTTGCCCGTCACCGGCGAGGCGACGGAAAGCGTGCCGCCGTGATAGCGGCCGGCGTCAACGCCGAGTTCGGCAAGCAGCTTGGCGGTTTCGGTGGCGAGATCGAGGACGGCGATAGTCATTGTCGTGGTTCCAATCTTATTGTTCTCAGAAGCGGGCATCGGCGAAATGGGCGACCTGAGCGCCGGCTTCGTACCATAATTCCTTGAGCGCACGGAAGCTCGGCTCGGTCGGTGATGTCAAAGGCAGCGGCAGATCGGCTTCGGTCAGCCGGCCGAGGATATGCTCGGCCAGCGTCCGGCCGAACACCGTGCCGGGGGCAATGCCGCGGCCATTGTAACCCGAAAAGCCGATGACACCGGGCGCGAATTTATGAAAGCGTGGCAGCGCATTGTCGGTCATGCCGATCTGGCCATACCATTCGCACTCGAATTCGACATCGCCGATAATAGGGAAGAGCCGCTTCAGGGCGCGTTTGGCCCAGCCTTTGTGCACGGCAAGCCCTGTATTGCGCAGCGCTCCGACACTGCCGAAAACGAGACGCCCGGCCTGGTCCATGCGGAAGGAGGAAAGGATTTCCTTGGTATCCCATGCGCCTTCCCGCCCCGGCAGGATCGACTGGCGCAGATTGTGACCGAGCGGCACAGTGGCGAAGTTGAAATAGGGCAGATAGACCTGCTCGTTGCGCACCTGCTCGAAGGGGCCGGTGCTGTAGGCATCGGTTGCGACGATGATCCAGTCCGCGCTGACCTCGCCCTTTGCGGTCCTCACCGTCCAGCGGCTGTCGTTTTGCTCCGTTGCGACGACCGGGCTTGCCGTATGGATGGCGACGCCCGATTTGACGGCGGCATGGGCAAGGCCGCGCGCATAGGCCAGCGGCTGCAGCGTGCCGGCGCGCATGTCGAGCAGCGAACCGGTATAGGCATCGCTGCCGATGCGTCTGGCCGTCTCCGCCGCATCGAGCAGTTTCACGGGCGCGCCGCGCGCGGCCCATTGCGTCGCGCGATCCTCGATCTCCTTCAGCCCGTCGGCGCCGACAGCGCAATGCAGCGTGCCGTTGCGCTCGAGTTCGCAGGCAATCCCGTGCCTGTCGATCAGTTCCATGACGAGCTTCGGCGCATTGCCGAGCAGCTCGAGCAGACGTTCACCATGCACCGGGCCAAGCACGCCGGGCAGATCGTCAGGCATCACCCACATGCCGGCATTGACTAGGCCGACATTGCGCCCCGCGCCGCCAAAACCGATCTCCTTCGCCTCCAAGAGCACCACCTTCGACCCGGCTTCGGCAAGATGCAGGGCGGAGGAGAGACCGGTATAACCGCCACCGACGATAACGACATCGGCCGACACTGCGCCTTCGAGAGGCGAGGTGGCCGGCGGCTCGGCTGCGGTCTTTTCCCAGAGGCCGTGGGAGCGCGGATCATTCAGCATGGTCTAGTCCGATCGGAACGAAATCGCGGTACTCTAACGCATATGATGAAGTGTTGAAGGCCATTTTACGCGACGGTCTTCAGCTGCAGCGGGGCGAGGCCCAGCGCTCCCATCGCCGCATCCAGCGAGGCGGCTTGGCGCTCGGCATAAAGCGCCAGCTCGTCCTGAACGGTGGCGCCGAGCGCCGCCTCGAAGGCGTCGCGGTTCGAATGCGTCGCATAATTCTGCTGCTGGTCGGTGCCGAGGTTCGATTGAAAGATGCCGGCGGCGCTGACTGGCAGGAAGTCTTCGTAGACGATCGGCGAGAAGGCAAGGTAACCCTTGGCGATCAGCGCTTCCGGATCCTTGGTTAGCGTGCCGTTGACCGCGGCGGCAATGCCCGCAGGCGTCGCGCAATAGCGGAAGAAGGCGAGACCTTGCCTGCGCAGTTCGTCCCAGCTGTCCGGCAGCGCCTTGAAGCGCTCGGCGAGTTCCTGGTCGTAGGCGCCGGCCTTGGCGCCGCCGGCGCCGACCTGCACTTCGCCGCGAACCGAGGCAAGCAGCCGGTCATAGAGCGCCCGGCCCTTGGCCGTCAGCGCCACGCCGCGCTGTTCGATCTCGCCGAAACGGGCGGTGTGCGTTCCTTGAACCGCGTCCGCGTCACCGGCAAAGACGATCGTTTCCTCCAGCGCCTTGAAGCTCGTCTGCCGCAGCAGAATATCGCAATGGCGACGCGGCGGGCCTTCGATGACGGCCTTCGGCGTGATGCCGCGTTCCGGCATGCGGGCCTGGACCACGTCGATATCGAGCGTGCGCGGCGTCAGATGGTTGATATGCGGCCCCTTGAAGCTGACGACGTCGGCGATCAACCGGTGCGCATCATGCAGGCGCTTGTAGGTTTCGGCGCTGACCGTCGCCTCGCCATGCCAGCGGAAGGTTTCAAGCGCCTCGGCGACGAACTCCGTCGCCTCCGCCTCCGTCAGGCCGCCATTCTGCTCGTGGCGCTCGATCAGCGCGACGGCGCGCGGCGTATAGATGCGCCGCTTTGCCAGGATAGCTTCGGCTTCGCTGCGCAGCCCTTCGTCCTCGATCAACTCCAATCGCAGCAGCGAGGTGAAGACGCGGAACGGATTGATGTTGAGTGCGGCCTCGTCGATCGGCCGGAAACAGGTGGAATGAACAGGCACGCCCGCGACCGAGAGATCGTAATAGCCGACCGACTGCATGCCCATGACCGCAAACAGCCGGCGGATGGTGAAAAGCTCTTCCGCCGTACCGAGCCGGATGGCGCCGTGGCGCTCGACATCGATGCGCTCCAGTTCGCCGGCGCCGGCAAGCCGCTCGCGCAGTTCGGGATTGTTTTTGAGGCAGCCGGCATTCACATCCGCCACCAGTTCGATCAGCGTGCCATATTGCGGCACCTCCGCCCGATACATCTGCGACATCGCTTCGGTGAAGAGCGAGCGGATACGGTCAGTGGAAACGAAGGCGTGCGGCATTTGAAAACTCCGGCTCATTCCGTTTTTGCAGGACGAGCCTCTTTACAACGACCAGAAAGGCGGAAATATCGACATTTTGGAAATAGCTCATTCTGAAATGGAATGAACATGCTCGCTTCAAGACGTTTTCTGCCGTCGATTTCACATCTCGCCGCCTTCGAAGCCGTTGCCCGCACCGGCAGCGTCACGGCCGCCGCCCGCGAACTCGATCTGACGCAGAGCGCCGTCAGCCGCCAGGTGAGCGCGCTGGAGGAGCAGCTTGGCGTCGAACTCTTCCTGCGCGAACGTCAGACCATGCGGCTGACGCCGGCCGGCGACAGTTATGCCCGCGAGATCCGCGAGGCGCTGCGGCGCATATCGAGCGCCTCCTTAAACCTGCGCGCCAATCCGCATGGCGGCACGCTCAATCTCGCCATTCTGCCGACCTTCGGCACGCGCTGGCTGGCGCCGCGCCTCGGGCGCTTCCTCGCTGCCAATCCGGGCGTGACGATCAATCTGGTGACCCGGCTTTCGCCTTTCGATTTCCGCCTCGATTCGATCGACGCCGCCATCCATTTCGGCCATCCGCACTGGCCGGGCGCCGAACTCGCCTTTCTGATGTCGGAGCGCACAGTGCCGGCCTGCAGCCCGGATTTTCTCAAGCGATACACGATCTCTGGGCCGCAGGATCTGCTCTCCGTTCCGCTGCTGCATCTGACGACGCGGCCCGATGCCTGGGAGCAATGGTTCGCCGGCAACGGCGTGTCTTTCGAAAGCGTGCACGGCATGCTCTTCGACCAGTTCGCCACCGCCGCGCAAGCGGCGATCGCCGGTCTCGGCATCGCTCTCTTGCCGACATTTCTGATGCAGGAAGAGCTGCGGCGCGGCGATCTGGTCGCCGCTGTCGACCGCGAAATGGAAAGCCGCGAGCGCTATTATCTCGCCTTTCCGCCCGAGCGCGCCGACTATGCGCCGCTTGCCGCCTTCCGCGACTGGATCGTCGCGGAAGCGGCCGCCGAGCCGGCGGCGTGACGAACGGCTTGCATCGGCATGGCGCTTTCGACCATTATATCAGCCAAACAACCCTTTGCAGGAAATCCCCATGAAGCCGATCTTCGTCCAGCTCCAATGCGCCCCCGGCAAGACCTATGAGGTCGCCGACGCCATCTACCAGACCGAACTGGTCTCGGAGCTCTATTCTACGAGCGGCGACTACGACCTGTTGCTGAAGGTCTACATCGAGGAAGGCCAGGATATCGGCAAGTTCATCAATGACAACATCGCCAATATCCCCGGCATCGTCCGCTCGCTGACGACCCTGACTTTCAAGGCCTTCTAACTTCCGTCAGACCCGGTTAACCTTTTTACGAAGAATCGCCTCTCGGGATGCCGCTTAAACCACGGCTTAACGCCTGAGATATCTGGTCGTTGCTATAAGAATTACGTCTCGACATGAGGCGGCATGTGCAGCGATAGGTGGAAAATGGCGATCGTCGAGGCAGACAGGATGCGCGAGAGGCCGCAGCCGGAAACGGCGCCGCTAATCGTCCATGTCGTGCGTCAGTTCCTGCCCAACCGCGGCGGGCTGGAAGACGTCGTCGCCAATCTCGCCCGCCAGACCGTTCGCCGCGGTTATCGCGTCCGCGTCGTCACCCTCGACTCGCTGTTCACTGCGCCTGAAGACAAGCTGCCGCCGCGCGAGGATATCGACGGTATCGAGGTGGTGCGCATTCCCTGGTCCGGCAGCAGCCGTTATCCGCTGGCGCCCGAGGTCTTTCGCCATCTCGGCGATGCCGATCTCGTGCATGTCCATGCCATCGACTTCTTCTTCGACGCGCTCGCCTGGGGCCGGCTGCTGCACCGCAAGCCGATGATCGTCACCACCCATGGCGGCTTCTTCCACACCAGGAAATACGCGGCGATCAAGAAAATCTGGTTCCGGACGCTGACCCGTGCTTCGGCACTGGCCTACCGGCGCGTCGTTTGCTGCAGCGCCTCCGACCTCAAGCAGTTTTCCGAAATCGCGCCCGATAGCCTGCTGATCGAAAACGGCGCCGATATCGGCAAATTCGCCGACATCGCGTCGCGCCGGGCAAGACGCCGCATCGTCACCATCGGCCGGTTCTCGGTGAACAAGCGCCTGGACCATTTGCTCGATGCGATGGCCGTGCTGAAGACCCGCAATGCGGAATGGCATCTCGACATCGTCGGGGCCGAATCCGACCTGAACCGGGCCGACGTCGAAGCCGCAATCGAAGGCCGCGACCTGTCCGGCCGCGTCACCCTGCACGTCTCGCCCGATAACGGTGCCATCCGGCGCATCATCGCCGAGGCCTCGCTCTTCGCCTCCGCTTCGGAATATGAAGGTTTCGGCCTGGTGGCGCTGGAGGCGATGAGCGCCGGCCTGCTGCCGGTGCTGAACGCCAACGACGCCTTTACGACACTTGCCGGCCGGCATCCCGTCATCACGCTTACCGATTTCACCAATCCGGAGACCGCCGCGACCGGGATCGAAGCGGCTTATGAAACGCTCGCACGCCAGCCGGACGCCGTCCGCGCCGGGCTTCTCGACGCCGCGCGCGGTTACTCCTGGGACATCGTCGCCGGGCGTTATATCGATCTCTATCGGTCGCTGAACGTCGCCACCGTAGACAACATCTAGATCACCTGCCTGAAATTCCTCACGCCCTCGCCAGCCGGATGATCTCGTCGAGCACGAATTTGCGCGATTGCGGCGGCGTCAGATTGTGGTCGGCATCCGGCAGCATCAGCAGCCGCACGTTCGGATAGCGGGAAAGCTTGGTGCCGCGCGGCCCGAAATGGAAATAGACATGGTCGAGCCCGACATCGCCCTCGCTGTAGATCAGCGTCAGCGGCACCTTGCGCTTGCCGAACTGCGCGAAGGAATGCCGGACCTCGCGGGCAATATGGCGCCGGTCGGGAAGCAGCTCGAGCAGCGGCGCGATAAAGGGCGACAGACGCCGGCCGCCGGCGATGACAATATTCTGCAGCGCCGACACCACGTCCACCTGGCCGCTGAGCAGCCGCTTCAGCGTGTCCACCCGCGCCAAGCGCTGACCGTAATCATCGAGGCTGCGGGGGACGGAAACGACATGCTCCCGGCGCACCGGCACCTCGGGATCCCAGTAATAGACGAAGGGATTGATCGAGACGACAGCTTTCAACCGCTCGTCGGCGACGCCGGCGCGGAAGGCGACGTAACCGCCGCTGCATCTGCCGGCCACCATGACCGGACCCGCAACGACGCTTTCGAGCAGATCGAGCGCGGCAACCGCATCCTCGGTCTGCGTGCTGGAATAAAGCACCTGCTCCGGTGCATCCGGCCGCGGCGGGCTGTCTCCGACATTGGCGGAATCGAAGCGCAGCGAAACGACGCCCTGGCGGGCGAGCTCACGCGCCATATCCACTGTCGTCCGTCCCCAGCCGGCATGCCGGTCATAGGCCGTCGACAGGAAGAGCACGGCATTGCCCTTGATCTCGCCGAGCGGCCGGCTGACGACGCCGACCAGATGGTCGTGGCTGCCAAAACGCACCGGTGTTTCGACAAAACCCTCGCCGGCAAGCGGCAGGTTGTCGATCACAGCCGGCGAATGGGCCGCGGATGTCTCCGTCGTCACCCTCTCCAGCCACGTCTTCAGCAACTCGACGACCTCAGCCGGCGTCTTGGCAAACAGCGGATTGGTGGCGAGCTCGTCATAGCCTTCGAAAACCGTCTGTTCGACATCGGCGCCGAGCGCCTTCAGCGCATCGGCAAAACCGGTATCGTCGGCCTTGGCGGGACGCTCGAGGATCAGATAACGCGACGCCGCAAGCCCCTGCGGCGCCGCGATGTTGAGCTTACCGAGCTCGGCGGCGATCTCTTCGGGCATGACGAGCCCGGCGATCTGCACCTTCGCGGTCTGGACATGCTCCTTGCCGAGGCCGAGATCGGCATCGATGATCTTGGACCACATGTTGAGTTCGCGCAGATAGGCTCGGCCGCTCAAAACCGGCGCCAGCATGACGAGGCTGTCGACGCCTTCGATCGAGGCGCCGATGCGATGGGCAAGCGTTGCGCCGAGCCCCTGTCCGATGAGGATGATATGGTCGCAGCCGCTCAGTAATTTGAGCTTGGCGGCCGCCGCGCGGATCGAATTTTCCCAGGTTTCCAGCCTTGCCGGCAGAGCGCCGAAATCGAGCGCATCGCCTGTGCCGCGATAGTCGAAACGCAGGCTCGCCACGCCGATATCCGAGAAATGCTCGGCGGCCACACGGAAGAATTTGCGGCTGCACATTTCCTCGAAACCCCAGGGGCTGACGAAGAGCACGGCGGCCGAACGCTTCTTCGCTAGCGGGTTTTCAGGCATGAACAGCCCGATCGTGCCGTCGAAGACGACAGGCAGGGCAGCGTTGCGGCCGGCGCCCTCGGCCGGTTCGAGCGAAAATTCCCCGGGCGCGACCTTGGCGCGGTCGGGCTCGCCCGGAAGCCGCGGCGCAATGAAATTGATCGCATAGCCCACAGGGCGCTGCAGCACGCGCGGCATCTTGGCGAGAATGGAGCGCATGACCTCGACATCTTCGGCCGGCATGACGCGCAGCAGGCGGAGTGCCACGAGATAGCAGAATGTGCCGGCAAGGATCGCGGCGACCAGACCGACCGGACCCTGGATGAATTCCAGCACAGAGAGCGCCCCGCAAGCACAGAGCACGGCGGCAAGCATCACCTTCGTCAGGCTTGTGTAGAGGCCCGAAAGCTGGGATCCGAATCCTGTCTGTCTGATCATCATCACCGACATCGCAACGAAGACGAGGATGCGCACGAGTGCGGCACCCTCGGCTGCAAGCCTAGGTATGATCAGTAAACAACCGACTACCATCAGAAGGCCACCTATCACACTGATGTTCAGGCGGGAGCGGGCCCTGTCCATCGACAAGAGGTAGAGGCTGAGGATCTGCATGAAGGTATAGGCGGGCGCAACCAGCGCAAGCAGCGCCACCACCGTGCCGCTGCGGCGGAACGCTTCGCCGAACACCACGAGCACCAGTTCGCTGGAGATCGCCGCCAGCCCGAGGCTCATCGGCAATACGATATAGGCCATGCTGCGGGTGACGGCGGCGAAGACCTCGACCGGCAAGGTCGAATCGTCGCTGTTGTGCCGCCGCTCGGAATAATAGGGCAGCAGGCTGCCGGTCATCTGGATCGGCAGTTGCAGCGCGATATTGGCGATCGACAGACCGACGGCGTAGTAGCCGACCATCTCCACCGACCAGAACTGCTGCAGGAAGAGCAGCTCGAGCCGGTTGAGGAAGATCGAATCGATGATGAACTGGATCGACAGGATGACGGAGGAGGAGGCGAGAGCTTTCAGCGAGACCCCGCACCAGTCGCGCCGCGCAAGCAGGATCGGCAGCGTGGCGAAAAACAGGACGAGCTGGCCGAACGCATAACCGACGAGCACACCCTCGACCCCATAAAAAACGGCACCGGCGGCAACGCCGGCAAGCTGCACGATCGAGACGGCAACCGTCAGCCGGAAGAAGGCGCCCAGTTTCTTTTCGCCGATCAGGTAGAATTTGACGAAGGATCCGATCGCCTGGACGAAAAACAGCACGCCGGTGACCAAAGCGACGGACGGCGCGGTATCGGCCCAGTGCATCTCCTCCGACGTCAGGAAGAACAGCGCGTAGAGCGCCAGCAGCACGACGGTCGAAAACATCATGAAGCTGACGAGGATGGCGGCAAAACCCCGCCGCCGGCGCATGTCGTAACCTTCCGCCGAAAGCTGCGGCAGGGTCTTCAGAAGCGTGATGCTGGAACCGAGCTCGGCGATCGAGGCGCCCGTGACCACCAGCCACAGCGAGAAGGCGACGATGCCGTTGGCCTCCGGCCCGAGCAACCGCGCGGTTATGATCGACGAAACGAATCCCGTCAGCAACAGCAGCATGCCTGCTGCCGCATTCATCACCGAATTTGCGATAATACCCTTCGACATCTGTCCATCCGCCGGCATCGGCCTAAAGCGCGCTGTAGCTCTTTGTTTTTACGCATGCCGTTATCGCAAACCGCCGCACACTTTTGCGCGCCATGCTCTAAAGCCGCATACCCGTCATCTCTAATGCGAAAATGTTAAAATAAAGCGGAGTGACGACCTCACCTTAGCTGGATTGCATCGCCGCCAGCGCCTGGAGCGCCCTCTCATAGCTGTTCTCAGCGAGATAGTGCCGTAGGAACTCCCGCGCTTTCTCGGCCTTCCCCAGCGCGAGCTCGGGCGCGCGGAAGATGTCGGTCAGATGTGCGGCCGCGGCTTGCGGAGAAGGATCCGCCCAGACCGCGCCCTCAAGCCCGGCAAATTCGGGATGGGTATCGACGACGGGGATCAGAGGAGAAGCGACCAGCCAGCTATTGCCGGGGTCGCAGAAATCCGCTGTGCCCGACCAGGCCGTGGAGATAACGGGTGTGCCCTGCATGATCGCCTCGGCGACCGTCAGCCCGAAACCCTCGGAACGATGCAGCGAAAGATAGGCGTCGGAAGTGCGGATGATGCCGTTGATATCGGCGTTCGACAGCCTGTCGGTGACGATCCTGATCCGGGCGTCGCCCGCAACCGAAGCGACCAGCGCGCTCAGGGCTTCATCCTTGTTCACATCGCCGCTGGCCTTCATCAACAGGAAGGCGCTTGGGGCGTCGGCGGCAAATATCCTGAAAGCCTCGATGACGGCCTGCGGATTTTTCCGGTTGATCGACGAGCCTGCGCTGAAGATGAAGCTGACGAGAAAGGCGTCCTTCGCAATGCCGAACCTCTCCCGCATGCCTTCGGTCGCCGGCGCCTCGATCACCGGATGCGGAACGACGATGACCGGTGCCTTGGTGAGTGGCGCAATCGCCCGCCGGGTGAATTCCGACGGCACGAAGACGGCGTTCATATAGTGCATGGCATTGCGCCATTCCGCCGGCACCACTTCGAGTTCCCAGGCGAAATAGCCGATATTGAAGGCGCGGGTGAAATTGCCGACACCCTTCTTCAGGATGGCGCGCGGCAGCATCGGCGGATTGAGGTGCCAGATCCGACTTCCCGGCGGCTCGGTAGAAAGACGCGACGACGTCCATCCGGGGAAGGACGTCTCGTCCGGATGCGTGCTGACGTCGGAGAGCGAAATTGCCCTTCCCGCCTCCGACAAAGCACCGGCGCAAAGCCTTGCCGATTCGCCGACGCCGACAGCCATCGAGAGATAGCCGACGATTTCCACTGGCCGGCGCGGATTGAAGGCAAGACGCGATCGCGGGATCAGCCGCTGCAGGACATGGGCACGCAAAAAGCGGTATGTCGTTCTCAAATCACGGTCTTTCTCAATGGATGGGCATCGTTTTCGCGGAGAGCGTCAGCCCGAGAGCACGACACGATGCGAACTGCCTAGACTTCTGATCTCGCCTGCAGGCGCAATATCGCTCTCGGTGCCCGGCAGCGCGTGGAGTTTCACGCGCCGCATCGCGCCGGGGGCGAGATGGAACCAGTCGTCATCGGGCCGGTAGCCGTCGACGTCGATATGCACCGATTGCGCCAGCCGGTCGGTCCTGAGATCGACGAACCAGTCGTCGCCGTCTCTTCCGAGCGATGCCTCGATGCCTGCTTCATGCAGCGCCTTGTCCCGTCCGCAGGGAAAGTGGAAGCTTTCCGCCAAAATGGCGCCATCCGCCAGCGAACGCAGGCGCGCCACACTGACATCATGCGACGGCGGTCCGAAACGGAAGGCATAGGTCGTATCGAAGAAGGCGCCGAACAGCGCGGTCGCGGCAAGACGCTCCGTGTCCCTTGCCGCCAGCTTGAAGGCTCTGCTGCCGCTGACGACCTGCTGCTTTCCGTCGCGCAGGCAGACGACCTCGAGCTCGACGTCGAGGTCCGCATCCGTCTCGTTGACGACATGCACGTCGAGGCCGTTGGTTCCCTCGTCGGTGAACACCGTCTGCACCGGCCGGAAGGCACGGCGCATCGCATACCAGACCGGCTTCGGCTCGCCGGTGGAATCGATCGCCCCCCAGCCGGGCCCGGGCAGCAGGTCCTGCAGCGTCCAGACGAGCGCGCCGTTGCAAGCCGAACCCTTGCGCCGCCATTCGGCAAAGGTCTGCTCGATCACCTCGCCGGTGACGGCGCGGGAGAAATCGAGATAAAGTTGCTGGTCTTCGCGCCGCAGCCGGGCCGGATCGAAACCATAGAGAAGCTCCAGATAGAAATCGCGAACGTCCTCGAAATCCCAGGATGCGCTGCGGTCGCGCGGCACGCGAGCCTTCCAGAGCGGGCTGTGGACTGAGGGCACGTCGAGATGACGATGCAGCGTCCTTTGCTGCGGCACATGCGCAAACGCAAGACTTTCGGAGGCAAAACGCACATCCGCACGGCGCGCATCGGCAATCGGCTGCATATAGGCGCCGACACCGTAATAATGGGCGATACCGGCATTCGGTGAAAACGGCATCGCCCCGCCATAGGGCGAATTCGGAACATAGGGCACGTCGGGACGCATGCGCGTGACGATGGCCGGGATGATTTCATCGGTGACCGGCCCGCTCCAGAATTCCACGGGCAGACCCAGCATCGCCGCCTGCTGATGGATTTCGCTGCCGCCGCAGAGCACCGCCAGCGATGGCGACGCCTGGACGCCGTGCAGGAATTCCTCGACCTCCGCATGCACGTGGCCGAGAAACGCCTTGTCGTTGCGCGGATAATCGAAATTGGCGAACATGAAATCCTGCCACACCAGCAGGCCGAGTTCGTCGCAAAGCGCGAAGAAATCCGGTGTCTCATAGGCCATGGTACCGCCGATGCGGATCATGTTCATGCCGGCTTGCGCCGCCAGCCGCAGGAACGGCTCATAATCCGCCCGCGTTCCCGGCAGACGGACGATATCGGCTGTCGTCCACACCGCGCCGCGGCAAAAGATGCGTTCGCCGTTGATAAGGAGCGCGAAGTCGTCGCCATCGGCGCCACGCTCGACCTCGATCCGCCGGAAGCCGGTCGTGCCGAGGGAATATTCCACACCGTCGGAAACCAGCGCTAAATCGTAAAGACGCGGGAGGCCATGGGTGTGCGGCCACCAGGGCTCGATGTCGGCAAGCTTGAGGATAGCCGAGTAATGACTGTCGCCGATCTTCTCGAAAGGCTGCTCCATGCCGCCGCAGCGCAACAGCATTGCCGGATCCTCGGCATTGCTGTGCAGGGAAACGCTGAGACGGCCGACGCCATTCTCGTCCAACACGGCGCGGACGGAGACATTGTCGATCGAGACGGGGTTGCGCCGCACCAGCGAGATCGGCCGCCATGGCCCGACCGCATGGATATCGGGGCACCAGCCCGGCATATGGCCGAGCAGCGTCGTGCGGAAATTTTTGAGACCCGCCGGCGTGATCATCTGCGGCCGCCAGCGTGCACGCGGGCCAGGCTCCGACAGGCGGGGGCCAAGCGCCCGGAAACACAGCGCCAGCTCGTCGCCGCCGACAAGCGTTACCGGAATTTCATGGGCCGTGAACATGCTCTCGGAAAACAGGATTTCCTGGCCGTTGAGGAAGACATGGCAAAGCGTGGCAAGTCCCGCGAAACGCAGGATAGCTTCACCCGGCTCGGCATCGAACAGCCGGCAGAGATACCAGGCATCCCTGGTGTTCAACGGCTCTGGATTTTCCCGGTCGAACAGTCCGGCCTTTTCAAGTGCTGCAGCAACGGTGCCGGGAACGGGGGCGGGAATGAACTGCGCGGAAAGCGGAATGTCATGCGGCACGGCGCAGGCGCCCGGCTCCGTCAGGATCAGATTCCAGCCTTCGGAAAGCAGGCTTTCCTCGGCACCGATGCTTGCCAAACGCCCCCGCATGGTCAGATCTCCGGCCTCAGATTCGCTCCGCAAGCGATGTCATCATGGAATCCCATGCATCGGCGGCCGGATCAAGGGCTACCTGCAGCGGCTCGAACTTCCGGCGGGCGATGGCGCGGGCAAGCTGGAACTGCACCGATTTCGCCGTATCCGAAATGCGCCTTGCATGCTCGGCGGCGACGGCGAATTCATCAGCAGAAAGCCAGGCCAGATGATCGGCCGCCAGCTCGAAGTTGGCGCCGACCTGGCGAAGCGTATTGAAGGCATATTTATGGAAGAAGCCGAACGACCGCTCCGCCACCGCCTCGACCTGCTGCGGAAAGACGGCTGCAAAGGCGCGGATCGGATTTTCGCGGGGACGCCTGTTGAAATGAACGCCGGCAAGCCGCCGGGCGGTCTGGCGCAGATGCGCTTCGTCAGCGGGCTTTTCCGGGAACCGTGCAAATTCCGTATAGGGCAGGAACGGCGGCTCGTTCTCCGTCAGCTGCAGCTGGAACAGCCCATCGAAATCCTCGCCTTCGAGGCGGAAATAGCCGGCATTGTGGAAATAATCGACGCGCTTGGCCGCAACGTCCAGCCGGTTGATCGCAACCGTCGTCTTGCCGTGCTCCTGCCGGTAAGCGGTGCCGCGCGTATCCGGCATGTAGAAGGAATCCATCTCGACCAGGCAGAGACGGCCCCGCGCGATCTGGACGTCGACATGGCGTTCGACACGGTCGTAGATGGCAAGCTCGGTCGCGCGAATGCCGTAGAGCGCGTCGAGATCCTCGAGCGGCACCTTGAAGAAGGTGAACTGATCGCCCTCGAAATCCTGCGTCAGGGTGAAACCGAGCATCGCCTCGGGCGCTACACCCGAGGTCGCCAGCACTTCGATCCAGAGATCGACGTAGCAATTGGTTTCCGGCCAGGCACGCTCGCTGGAATGCAGCGCGTGCTGACGGTAGGTTTCCGGGTCGATCCCCGAAAATACCGATGTCATCGACCGGCTCAGCCCCACAGCGCTTTCCGCACGTTGGCCGGCCATTCCTTCACGTCGAGCCCGTGATGGTGGAAGAGGGCAAGCGCGATGCGCTCCAGGCCGAAGCCGACGCAGGCGGTGTGCGCCACGCTGCCGTCTTCGAGGTTCAGACCCCACTTCAGGCCAAATGAATCCTGATGGTAGTTGAAGCTCATGCAGGCGGTCGGATTGGCAGTCGAGGTGATCGGGATCAGCAGCTCGAACTTCAGGTTCTGGTCGCGCTGATTGTTGACCATCATCTTGCCGGCACGGCCGAAGAACGGGTCGTTGGCAACGTCGATGGTCACATCGAGGCCGAGCTGCTTCATCATTTCGACACCGCGATCCATCCATGTCTGACGGAAATCGGTGACGTGCTGCTCCGTGCCCATGCAGACATATTCACGCATGCGGAACAGCTGCTGGCGGGCGGGATCCTTCGAAGGCTCGTGGCGGAAGCAATAGGACTGCAGATCGAACAGGCCGCCCGTCTTCGGCAGGTTGCCGCGCTTGGCGACCGTCGGATAGAGCGGGTAGCAGGCAGCCGGCGTCAGCACGATATCGGTCGCCTTCTGGTCCTTGGTCCAGTCGTCGCCGACTTCCATGCACTGCAGCAGGCTCATATGATCGAGCTCGCTGCCGCAGAAGCTGTGCACCGTGCCGGCGAGCTGCGGGAAGCTCTTCATGTAACCGCTCTTTTCGAAGAGCGCGACGTTCATGCCGGGCGGGAAACGCATCGCCTCGGCGCCGTCGGCGCCGCCGAACGTGTCGATCAGCCGTTCGAAAGCGGTAATGACATCTTCGAACTGGCCGCTGCGGCCATAGAGACCATCAACGCCGGTATCGATCAGCAGGCCGGACTCGAAGAGCCGGTCGAGAAACGAGGTCTGCATATCCATGGCTTTACCCCAGTAGGCTAGTGTCCTGCTTGTGGACGAGAAGCATGCTCGACGTATTGCCGAGGATACGGTCGTTCGAAATCATGAGCTGTGCGGAATGTGCGTCGCGCAGATGGCGTCCGAGGCTGAAGGGCGTGCCGTTCTTGTAGCCCATGATGCCGCAGATCAGCATGGCATGGTTGACGATCTCCAGGATCGTCTCGGAAGAGGCGATCTTGACGTTGTTCATCGCCACGGCAAAGCCCATCGAGGACAGCCTGTCGACATCGGCCTTCGCATCCTCATAGGCCTTGAGCCCGGCAACCACGTTGGATTTGACCATCTGCAACAGGCTCGAGACTTCGGCCAGGCGCAGCGCGCCGGGCGGCTGAGTATCGGGCGCCTTGCGGGCAGCGGCGCGCACAAAAGCCTGGGCGCGTGCGACGGCATCGACCGCGATACCGTACCAGACGCCGCTCCACAACAGGTGCGACGAGGCGAGCATCGATTGTGCCGCGATCTCGGCGAAAGGCTTCGGCAGGATCTGACGCGCCGGCGCTTCGCCCTTGAAGAGGAAACCGTCGGAGCAGGTGCCGCGCATGCCGAGCGTATTCCAGGCGTGCGTCTTCTCGAGCGTGTACTGGTCCTTGAGGAAGGCCGTCAGCACTTGGTCTGAGGAAGCCGCCTGCGCATGGGCACGCGAGGTGATGAGGATGGCGTCGGCGTGCGAACCGTAGGAAATGACGGTCGCATCCTTTTCCAGGCGGCAGGTATCGCCGTCGACTTCGACAGCGCAAATGCTGTTGCGCAGGTTTCCGCCGATACCGCCCTCGGTAGTGGCCGATGCGATCAGCAGCTGCTCGGCGGCAATGCGACGCATGAAGTCGCTATGCCATTCGCTGTCGGCGCCATGTTCGACGAGGCTCGACAGCTTGATGTGATGCATCGCGAAGACCATGGCGCTTGCAGCGCAGGCCTGGCCGAGCATCGAGCACAATTCGGCGATCTCGGTGATCGAGGCGGATTCGCCGCCGAATTGGCGCGGCACCTGGATGCCGAGCAGCCTTTCGGCCTTCATGGCATCCACGGCTTCTCTGGGGAAGCGGGCTTCGACGTCGACCGCATCGGCGTGTTTCGCCGCGATTTCGGCGACGCGGGCGACCCTTGCGACAAGACCGTCCTGCATGATCTTGACGGGGAAATTCATCAGGCGACCTTCCGGCTGTCCCGAATGAGATCGACCGTCCTGGCGATCGCCGAGATGCTCGCGAAGGATTTGCGGTTCAGGAGATTGTCGGGAAATTCGATGTCGAAGGCTTCTTCGATGCCAAGCATCAGTTGCACCGAAGCAAAGGACGTCAGACCTGCCGCATAAAGATCGGCATCGTCGGCGACCTGGTCGATCGATGCCGGAAGTTTGCCGAATTTGGCTACGAGGTCGCGGATTGTCTTATTCATCCCATCACTCCAAGATTCTCATGATCCCGAACCGGCGTTCATCGCCTTGTCATGAGCGTTCTTTTAGTGCGGAAAACAGAAAATTCCGCTAATTTATAGCGTTAAATATGACTAAGGCTCACAGTTAGGATTTTAGCGATTGCCGTGGCCGGAGTTACAATATCGATTTTAAATCAACGTCTTACGCTGATTTCGTCGACGGCGCTCGACGCAATTTTCGCCGCAGCGAGTACAGAAATGACACGGAAATCGCCGTTTCACGTCATTCAGCGGGTGGGTAGGAATGCTCGTCACCGCGATAATCCGAGACGGAATAACATCCATCACCCCTGGCCTGCACGGTGCTGCCGCTGACGACGGTCTTGCCGTAACCGCCCGGAATATCGAGGATGTAGGTCGGCTGGCAGAGCCCGGAAATCCGTCCGCGCAACGCCGCGACGATCCTTTGCCCCTCTTCGATCGTCAATCTGAAATGGCCGGTGCCCGGCGCCAGATCCGGGTGATGCAGGTAATAGGGTTTGACGCGGATTTCGACGAAAGCCTTCATCAGCGCCGCAAGCACGCCGGGATCGTCGTTGACGCCTTTGAGCAGCACCGACTGGCTGACCATGGCGATGCCGGCGTCGATGAGACGGGCGCAGGCCGCACGCGCTTCCGCCGTCAGTTCCCTGACATGATTGGCATGCAGCGCCACATAGACCGTCTTGCCGCTCGCCTTTAGCGCGTCGACCAGCGCCGCGTCGACCTTGTCGGGATCGACGACGGGAACACGCGTGTGGAAACGCACGATCTTCACATGCGCAATGTCCGCCAAGGCCTCCATGATGTCGCGAAGGCGGCGCGGAGACAGCACCAACGGATCGCCACCGGTGAGGATGACCTCCCAGATCTCCTCGTGGCCTCTGATATAATCGAAGGCTGCCTGCATCGCCGCCGCATCGAGCGTGCCGAGACCCTGCGGCCCAACCATTTCGCGCCGGAAGCAGAAGCGGCAATAGACCGGGCAGACATGCACGGCCTTCAGCAGCACGCGATCGGGATAGCGGTGAACGATGCCTTCGACCGGGCTATGGGCTTGATCGCCAATCGGATCGGCGCGTTCTTCGGGCAAGACCGTCAGTTCGGCGGCATCGGGCACGAACTGACGCGCGATCGGATCATCGGGATCGGCGCGATCGATCAGCCTGGTCATGTCGGGCGTCAGGGCAATCGCATAACGCGCGGCAACCTCCTCGAGCGCTCTGCGATCGGCCGGCGCGACCAGCCCCGCCATCACCAGATCGTCGACGCTCTTGAGCGGCTTGACGACATTCATCGTCCATACTCCGCGACCGGCGCCCAGAGCACCTGATCGATGCGCGACGCTCCCGTCGCCAACATCACCAGCCGGTCGAAGCCGAGCGCGATGCCGCTTGCCTCGGGCATCAGCGAAAGTGCGGCGAGGAAATCCTCGTCGATCGGATAGGTCTCGCCATAGATACGCGCCTTCTCGGCCATCTCGATCTCGAACCGCCGGCGCTGCTCGGCAGCGTTGGTCAGTTCGCCGAAGCCGTTGGCAAGTTCGACGCCGCAGGCATAGAGCTCGAAACGCTCGGCAACCCTCGGGTCGCGGGCCGAAGGGCGCGCGAGCGCTGCCTCCGAGACCGGATATTCGTCGAGGATGGTGATGCGGCCGAAGCCGAGATGCGGCTCGATCTTTTCGACCAGCACCCGGCTGAACAAATCGGCCCAGCCGTCGTCATCGGCAACACGCATACCGACACGCTTCATCTCGGCCGCGAGATGATCGCGATCGGTCGAACCGCCGGCGGCGACTGAAGAGAGAAGATCGATACCGGCATGGCGCTCAAAGGCTTCGGCAACGCTGATCCGCTCCGGACCGGCAAAAGGATCACTCGCGCCGCCGCGATAGGCAAGCTTTTCGGTCTTCACCGTTTCGGCCGCCAGCGCCAGGATCCGCACACAATCCATCATCAGGCTCTCATAGCTTTCGCCGGCCCGGTACCATTCGAGCATGGTGAATTCGGGATGGTGCAGCGGCCCGCGCTCGCGGTTGCGATAGACATGGGCAAAACACGAGATACGTTCTTCACCCGCCGCAAGCAGCTTCTTGCAGGCGAATTCCGGCGAGGTGTGCAGATAGAACGGCGCCTTTTGCCCGTCCGTCGTCAGCGCTTCCGTGGCGAAGGCATGCAGATGCGCCTCGTTGCCCGGCGAGATTTGCAGCACCGCCGTATCCACCTCGAGGAAATCTTCGCGCGCGAAAAAGCCGCGCAGCGCCGCCTGGATCGCATTGCGCCCGATCAGGAACGGGCGGCGGTCGGCATGCACGGACGGGGTCCACCAGGGGGACGCTTTCGCCGAAGAGTTCATTCCAAGCTTTCTTCGCCGGAGAAGCCGGTATGGGGATGGCTATTTCCCGGATTTTAGGTTAGTTGCGCCCCAAAGAAAAATATTTGCGTCTCAGAGGCGTCTCGACAGTCATCTACGACGCCGAAAGCCGAGTTACAAGGAAGTCTTATGGTCAAGGTCATCGCCTCTTCGGTCCGCAAGGGCAACGTTCTCGATGTCGACGGCAAGCTCTACGTCGTTCTCACCGCCCAGAACTTTCACCCGGGCAAGGGCACGCCGGTCACCCAGGTCGACATGCGCCGCATCGTCGACGGCGTGAAGGTCTCCGAGCGCTGGCGCACCACCGAACAGGTCGAGCGCGCCTTCGTCGAGGACGTCTCCTTCCAGTATCTCTATGAAGACGGCGAAGGCTTCCACTTCATGAACCCGGGCAACTACGATCAGGTCGTGGTCGATGTCGAAACCATGGGCGATCAGAAGGCCTATCTGCAGGAAGGCATGTCCTGCATCCTGTCGATCCATGAAGGCATTCCGCTCGCGCTCGAACTGCCGCGCCACGTGACGCTCGAAATCACCGAGACCGAGCCGGTCGTCAAGGGTCAGACGGCATCGTCTTCCTACAAGCCGGCCATGCTGTCGAACGGCGTGCGCACCATGGTGCCGCCGCACATCAATGCCGGCACCCGCGTCGTCATCGCAACGGAAGACAATTCCTACGTCGAACGCGCCAAGGACTGATCCTGGCTCTCACTTCACGCAAAAGGCCGGTTTCGACCGGCCTTTTTTATGTCCGCTGCATGTCGCCCGGAAGTGTGCAGCGGTCCGGGATAACGACATGCATAAGAACAAAAACGAAGCGCGTTGCATGAATCAAATTCGATGCGACGCGCTTTTAGAGATGTGGGTTGCGCGGCCGGTATTTCCGCACGAGCTTCTGATTGATCTCGGCGGCACCTGGCATGTTGGCGCTGAGATAAACCGGCGCATCGCCGGATTTCGAAAGCTCCGAGGCGACTTCGGCGAAGATCGCATTGATGACCGTCACCCCGACCGCCGTCGAGACCGGCCCCACCCGAAGCCCCGTGCCTTCCAGATCGAGAACGGCATCCCCTGGCGGCAGCCCGTTGTCGAGCACCACATCGGCCGCGTCGGCAAGCCGCCGGCGACCATTGGCGATCGCTGAGGAATAGGCGATCGACGTGATGGCAATCACCTTTGCGCCGATTTCGCGCGCATAGTCGGCAGCCTCGATCGGCGCGGCGTTCACGCCCGAATTGGAGGCGATAATAATGACATCGCCCGGCTGCATGCCGTATCGCTCCAACATCGGCCGCACCAGGCCCTGCGTGCGCTCATAGACCGAACTGATGACCGCCCCCTCATGCAGCATGGCCGAGCCGACGAGCACCGGCACGGTGAAGGCGAGGCCGCCGGCCCGATAATGCACCTCTTCCGCCAGCATATGCGAATGGCCGGTGCCGAAGACATAGACGCGCTTGTCGCCGCGGGCAGCATCGAGAATGACATCAGCCGCCTGCGCCATCGGCTCGGCAAGCGTCTGCTTCAATTCTTCCAGCCGGCCGATCAGATTGGAGAAGTAGGCATCGGTAATATCGGTCATCCCACGTCTCCTTGAGGTCACACCGTTTCGCCGGCAAGCCAGGTGGCGGTGACGGTAAGCGCATCGGTGAGATGCACGAGATCGGCGCGCGCGCCGGGCGAGAGGTAGCCGCGATCGGCAAGCCTGAGGAAACGGGCGGGGTAAAGCGTCGCCATGCGCAGGGCTTCGGCGAGCGTCAGGTCGAGATAGGTGACGCCGTAGCGGATCGTCGAGATCATGTCGACGTCGGAACCGGCCAGCGTGCCGTCGGACAGCACCAGCTTCGAGCAGAAGCCGCCTCTTTCGCGCCGGACGGTGCGCCCGTTCAGCGTGAAGGAATCCTTCTCAGACCCGACGAGCGACATCGCATCGGTGACGAAGAACAGCTTGCCTTCGCCGCGCTTGGCGCGCAGCGCCGTGCGCAGCGCCTTCGGATCGACGTGGTGACCGTCGGCGATGATGCCGCACCAGGTCGAGGGATGGTCGATCGCCGCGCCGACGAGGCCGGGCGCACGGTGCCCCATCTGACTCATCGCGTTGAAAAGATGCGTGACGCCACGCGCGCCGGCATCGAAACGTTCCTCCGCCGCCTCGCTCGAGCAATCGGAATGGCCGATGCTGACGGTGACGCCGCCTTCCGCAAGTTCGCGCACCTGGGCAACCGTTACCTGCTCGGCCGCCATGGTGACGAGCAGCGTGCCGATCGCCTCGCGCGCCCGGATGAAGGCCTTGACGTCGCGGTCCTCGACCGGCCGCATCAGCTCGGCCAGATGCGCGCCCTTGCGGGCCGGCGCCAGATGCGGGCCTTCGAGATGCAGGCCGGCGACGCCGCGGTTCGCCTTGACCGCTTCTGTCGCCGCCTCGATCGCGGCAGTGGATGCCTCCGATGTATCGGTGATCAGCGTCGGCAGCAGCGATGTCGTGCCATAGGGCCGGTGCCCGCCGGCGATGATCGCCATCGAGGCGGCTGAAGGTTCGTCGTTCAGCATCCGCCCTGCGCCGCCGTTGACCTGCGCATCGATGAAGCCGGCCGACAGCACGCCGCCGGAAAGCGTCACCCTCTCGCCATCCGGCAGATCGTTTCCAGCAGCGATCGCTTCGACCCGTCCATCGGCAACGATGAGCGCCTTGTCGTCATGGAAACGCTCGCCATCGAAGATGCGCGCGCCGACGAAGATCTTGCGGGCCATCAGACCGTCTCCGTCACCTTGAGCAGGTTTGCCGGCCTGTCGGGATCGAAGCCCTTGCGGCGCGTGACCGACTCGATCAGCCGGTAATAGACGAGCAGCGACACCAGGGGATCGACCAGGCCGTTGCCGGTCGTCGGCACGCGCAGATTGACGCCGGAAAGCGGCTGCGTAGAGAAACCGACAGTGGTGGCGCCGAGCTTCTGCAGACGCTCCAGCGCCTGGCCGTTATTGGCGAAGGCCGCATCGTCGGGCGCAAAGGCGACGATCGGAAAGCCCGGCTGCACCAGCCGCATCGGACCGTGCATCAGTTCCGCCAGCGAGAAGGCTTCGGCATGCAGGCCGGACGTTTCCTTGGCCTTCAGCGCCGCTTCGAGCGCGATCGCGAAGGCCGGGCCGCGGCCGGCGGTATAGAGCGAGGTCGCGTTGAAGAGCACCTCTTCGGCTGCCGCCGTGTCGATCCCGGCGGTGGCCGAAAGCGCTTCCGGCAGTTTGCCGAGTGCGGCCTGCAGCTCGGACGCGCCGCCGATCGCAGCCGTCACCCCGGAAAGCGCGGCGACCGAAGCGATGAAGGATTTCGTCGCCGCGACGCTCTTTTCCGCACCGGCATTGAGGCCGAGAACGATATCGGCCTGTTTCGCCAGCGGGCTGTCGGTGACGTTGACGACGGCGATCGTCGTCGCCCCACCCTTCTTGGCCGCATCCTGCAATGCGACGATATCCGGGCTGGCGCCCGACTGCGAGACGGTGAAATGAACGCCGCCCTTCAGATGGAGAGCAGCGCCGTAGACCGAAGCGATCGACGGGCCGACCGATGCGACCGGGACGCCGCAGGTGATCTCGAAAAGATATTTGAAGAAGGTGGCGGCGTGGTCCGAGGAGCCGCGCGCCGCCGTCGTCACCACGCTCGGGCGGGCGGACGAAAACAGCCGGGCGATCTCGGCAAAGACCGGTTTTTCCTTTTCGAGAAGCGTGGCCACCACCTCCGGCGATTGGCCCGCTTCTTGAAGCATCAGCGACTGGTTCTCACTCATAGGTCATCTCCGATTCTCAATTCGGCAACGAAATCATAGGCATCGCCGCGATAATGCGAGCGGGTGTATTCAACGACGCGCTGGTCTTCCAGGCGCGAGACGCGTTCGATCAGCAGAGCTGGCGCGCCGGCATCGACGTTCAGGATCGCCGCGGAGGACGGGTCAAGCGTCACCGCGGTCAGCCGCTGCAGCGCCCGCACCGGCCTGTGGCCGTTGGCGGTCAGCGCATCATAGAGCGATCCCTCGCCGCCGGCATCGTCGCCTAAAAACTTGATCGGCACCACGGCGCGTTCGATCGCCAGCGGCAGGCCGTCGGCGAGACGCAGCCGGTCGAGCCTGAGCACCGGCTCGTCGCCGCCAAGCCCGAGCAGGAAGGATTCGTCCGGCGACGGCGTATTGACCGTCCGTGACAAGATCTTTGCAGCCGGTTGACGCCCGCGCGAGCGCATGTCGGCGGAGAAGGAGGAAAGCCGCCAGAGCGACTGCTCCATGCGCTCCACCTTGCTCGATACGAAAGTACCGCTTCCGTGGCGCGATTCCAGTGCGCCGGATGCCATCAGATCGCGATAGGCGGTGCGTACGGTGACGCGGCCGAGCTTCAAGGCCTCGGCAAGGTCGCGCTCCCCCGGCAGCGCCGTGCCGGGCTTCAGCAATCCTTCCTGAATAAGGCCGGTCAGCGTCTGCGCCAGCCGCTTGTAGAGCGGCCCGGTCAGCGCCGCATCGCGCAGGCCGCGGCCGTTGAGCTCCGCTATCAGACTGGTTCTATCCATGGACACACAATAGAACCTATTTAGAACCAATCGGCAAGATAGAATTACCGGCAAGCGAGAAAAAACCTCCCCGGCGCGGGCCGAAGAGGTTTTCATAGCGATAGAATTTGACAGCCGTAGGTCCGGCGCCGCGTCTCGAAAAAGACGCTCAGCTCTTGGTGAAGATATAATCCGTTTCCTGACGCAGCACTTCGCCGGGGCGCAGCACCGCATTCGGGAAACCCTGGTGATTGATGGCATCCGGCCAGACCTGCGTCTCCAGGCAGAAGCCGGCGAAGGGACCGTATTTGCGCCCGCCAAGGCCGGGAGCATCGGTATTCAGCTTGAAGCCGGCATAGAACTGCACACCCGGCTCGGTGCTGCGCACCTCAAGCGACACGCCGGAATAGAGGCTGCGGGCGAGCGCGACGCTACGCTTGGCGGTGCGTTCGCCGGACAGGCAGAAATTATGGTCGTACAGCATCTGTTCGCTGCCGGCGAAACGCTTCATCGGCGCCATCTCGCGGAAATCGAATTCCGTGCCGGCGACAGACCGGATCTCGCCGGTCGGCACCTGTTTCTCGTCGGTCGGCAGATAGTGATCGGCAGCGATCATGATGTCGTGGCCGAGCGCATCCTCGCGGCCATCGAGATTGAAATAGGCATGCTGGCAGACATTGGCGAGCGTCGGCTGGTCGCTTGTGGATTCGTAGGTCACCGACAGTTCGCCGTTGCCGTGCACCCAGAAGGTTGCCTGGATGGTGCAATTGCCGGGATAGCCGGCACGACCATCGGGATCGACGATCTTCAGCACCACGCGGTCGACATCATGCTCGACGATCGTCCAGTTGCGTTTGGCGATATTGTCGCTGCCGCCATGCAGATGCGTCACGCCGTTTTCGTTCAGCTCGAGCTGGTGGTCCTTGCCGTCGAGCGTAAAGGCGCCGCCGCCGACACGGTTGGCACAGCGGCCGGGCGTCGCGCCGAAATAAGCCGAATAGAGCGGGTAGCTGTCAAAATCCTCAAAGCCGAGCTGCAGCGGCGCGTCATGCCCTTCCAGGCGCAGATCCTGGATGACCGCGCCCCAGCTAATGATCTTGGCCGTCAGCCCGCCGCCCCTGATGACGACGCGATAAACGGTCTCGCCCGCCTTGGTCTGCCCGAAAACTTCCCGTTCCAACTTATCCGACATGATCGACCGTCCGTTTGATATCTAGCATCCCGACCGGAACCTGCCCGCATTTGTTCCAAACCGCAACCGGCCAAGATCAGAAAGGGGTGCCCTCACAGATCCATTCCGATCTCCTCTACATCAAACGGCGTCGTCTGGTAGATCTCGTTGATCCAGTTGCCGAACAAAAGATGCGCATGGCTGCGCCAGCGGTTCTGCGGCGCAAGCGCCGGATCATTATGCGGGAAATAATTGTGCGGCATCTTGATCGGCACGCCGGTATTGACGTCGCGGAAATACTCGTCGGACAGCGAGGTGGAATCATATTCGACGTGGTTGAACATATAGAGCCGCCGGCCCCGCTTCTCGTGCACGAGGCAGACGCCCATCTCGCTGGATTCCATCAGGATCTCCAGCTTGTCCGATTTCTCGATATCGTCGCGGCGCACCTCGGTCCAGCGCGACACCGGCACCTCGAAATTGTCGGAAAAGCCGTTGAGATAGATGGACGAGGGCTTCAGGTTGCGGTGGCGATAGACGCCGAACGCCTTCTCCTTCAGCTCGTATTTCGGCACGCCGTGGAAATGATAGATCGCCGCCATCGCGCCCCAGCAGACGTTCATCGTCGAATGCACATTCGTTTCCGTCCAGTCGAGAATTTCCTGCATCTCCGGCCAATAGGTCACGTCCTCGTAGGGCAATAACTCGATCGGCGCCCCGGTGATGATGAAGCCGTCGAATTTGCGGTGCTTCACCTCCTCCCAGGTCTGGTAGAAGGCAAGCAGGTGATCTTCGGAGGTATTCTTCGCCTTGTGGCCGCCGATGCGGATCAGCGACAGCTCGACCTGCAGCGGCGAGGCGCCGACAAGGCGGGCCATCTGCAATTCGGTCTTGATCTTGTTCGGCATCAAGTTGAGCAGCCCGATCTGCAGCGGACGGATATCCTGACGAATCGCCAGCGTTTCGGTCATCACCCGCACACCCTCTTGAACGAGGGTTTCAAAGGCGGGCAGCGTGTCGGGAATCTTGATGGGCATTGCGGTCACTCGATCAAAAAGCAAAAAACCGGCGGCGAAAAAAATCGCTACCGGTCCGCACGCGGCCCTTTAGCGAATTTTTTAACGTGGCTGCAAGCCGGCCGGCCAAATCACCACGGAACGCTTAAATAGACCCAGTCGAGCCACGAATCAACTGCCGAATGCATGCGGGAGCGACTCATGCAAGCATCATCACAGTTTAATGACTGATAGAATCTGTTGATAGACCGGTAACGCCACCATGTTAATAATGGTAAGCATGGGCGATGTTGGAAAAGCGTGATGGCAGATAAGACCGAGGGGAGGCCGGGCATCCGAAGGCAGGATAGGGTAGGCTATGATCTCAGCCTGACTGACCGCCTCGGGGTGATGTTCTCAGCATTCTGGAATTCGCAAGTGCGTGGCAAGGTGCTGTTTCTGGCGACCGTGCTGATCCTCGTCATCCTGGCGACGTCCTACGGCCAGGTCATCCTCAATAAGTGGAATGCTCCCTTCTACGATTCGCTGGAGCGCCGCGACCTCGGTGAATTCTTCCACCAGCTCGAAATCTTCGCGATGATCGCCGGTACGCTGCTGCTGCTCAACGTGCTGCAGGCATGGCTGAATCAGATGACCGCGCTCTATATGCGCGAGGGCCTGTCGCGCGACCTCGTCGATCAGTGGCTGAAGCGCAAGCGGGCGCTGCGGCTCGCCTCCAGCGGCCTGATCGGCGTCAATCCGGACCAGCGCCTGCACGAGGATTCCCGCAATCTCGCCGAAAGCACGACAGGGCTCGTTCTCGGCCTGCTGCAGTCGACCATTCTTCTTGTAAGCTTCATCGGCGTGCTCTGGGAGCTTTCCAGCGGCTTCATCTTCCACATCAGCGGCCACAGCTTCTCCATTCCCGGCTACATGGTCTGGGCGGCGATTTTCTACGCCGCCTCCGCCTCGGTGCTAAGCCAGGTCGTCGGCCGCAAGCTGGTGAAGCTCAATGCGGACCGCTTCTCGAAGGAGGCTGAGCTTCGCTTCACGCTGATGCATGCCAACGAGAACATGCCGGCAATCACCGTTGCCCGCGGCGAGGAGAACGAACGCCGGCGCATCAACACCGACATCAGCTCGGTGCTGAGGGTCGTCAAGCGGCTCGCCATGGCCAATACCAACCTCACCTGGGTTTCGGCCGGCTACGGCTGGCTGGTCATCGTCATTCCGATCATCGTCGCCGCGCCCGCCTATTTCTCCGGCGGCCTCACGCTTGGTCAGCTGATGATGTCGGTCGGCGCCTTCAACCAGGTCAACACCGCGCTACGCTGGTATGTCGCCAATTTCGGTCCGATCGCCGAATGGCGCGCCACGCTGATGCGCGTCACCGATTTCCGCCAGGCGCTGCTCGACATGGAAGAGGAATTCGCCCTGAAGGACGGCATCGCCTATGAAAACACCGCGCCCGACACGTTGACTTTGAAGGATGTGGTGATCGTCGCCAAGATCGGTGAAGAGATCGACGAATGCGGCGGCTTCCGCCTGCGCGAAACCGATGTCGTGATCAAATCAGGCGAAAAGATCATGATCAACGGCGATCACAGCGTCAACCGCAAGCTGCTCTTCCAGGCGATGGCCGGCCTCTGGCCGTGCGGCAGCGGCACAATGGGCCTGCCGCCGGTCGACGACATGCTGTTCGTCCCACAGATCGCCTATATTCCCGGCGGCACGCTGCGTGAGGCGCTGGCCTTCCCCGAAAGCCCCGATGCCTATGAGAAAGCCGCCGTCGACGCAGCCCTCGACAAGGCCGGCCTGCATTCGCTGATATCAAGGCTCGATACCCGCGCCCGCTGGGACAAACTGCTCGACAGCGACGAACAGAAGGCAATCGGCTTCGCCCGCCTGCTTCTCGCCCGTCCGCGCTGGATCATTTTCGACGAAGTGCTTGAGGGCATGGAGCCGGAATGGCAGGAAACGATGGCCGGACTGCTCACCTCCATGCCGGAAAGCGGCATGATCTATATCGGCCGTTCCGAGGCCTATCTCGAGGCATTGAAGCCGCGCGTGCTGCATCTGCAGGCGCTGCCGGCAAAATCCGAGGAACCGCAGCAGCAACAGCAGCAAGTAACCCGTACCGGCGCCAGCGCCGCCACGGGTGCCGCCGCCATGCCCGCGCCGGCGCTGTAGAGCGCCGCGCCGACAGACGCTACTTCCCTTCGAATTTCACGTATGGTCACATCGGCGGCGTGATTCCGTTGAGGCCGACGGCCACTTGGCTGGCCGAAATGCTGCCGTCCGCCGCTTTCTCGCCGGTGACGATGACGCCGGCGCCAGCCTTCAGATCGTCCTTGGTCGCCGGCGCCAAGGTCACGATCGGTGTCGTATCGGCGATGGTGATCGTCTTTTCCTTGCCCTGATAGGCCAGCGTGATCGTATGGCCGTCGACGGATTTGACGGCGTTGCTGACAGTCGCGTTGGTCATCTGGCTGTTCGGCTGCGCACCCCAGGGGCGGTTGCCCTCGCCGGTTCCCTTCATCGACACCGGAAAGATCAGCACCTCGATCGCCCCATCCGAGCCGCTGCCTTTCGGGAGCGAGGCAACACCGACGAAATCGCCGGGCTTGATATCCTCGACCGACGCTTTTTTGATGCCGCCGACTTTCCAGCCGGCTTTCAGCGTGATCGTCGCATCGCCGCCTTCGCGCGTCTTGACGACGAGACTATCGCCGCCGAAGCTTTCAATGGCACCGCGAACCCGAATGCGGTTGCCATCCTGTGCCCGTGCGGCCTGCGATGCGGCAAGCGCGGCGAGGCCGCCGGCGGCAAGTAGCGTGAAAATTCTGGAATGAGGCTTGCGGGACATATGAGTTTTCCTTGTCGCCATTGCGATCGGCATATCCCTACAGCGCCGCGCGTCTTTTCAGACGCACAACGGAGGCTGCAACACTTGGATGTTCTGCCGGACGGCACCTTATGCCGCGCAACGGCAGACTGGCCAATCAAGGAAAGGTGAGGCGGGTGGAGTTGGAAAGCCTCAGCCTTCCAACTCTTCCCGCAGCATTTCGAGCTCCAGCCACTCCTCTTCCATTTTGGTGAGGCTGGCCCGCAGCTTCTCCATTTCGCTGGCAAGCCGGTTGAAGGCAGCGGCATCGCGCGTAAAGAGGTTGGGATCGGCCATGACCTGTTCGCGTTTGGCGATCTCGGCTTCGGCTTTCGCCATCTCCTTCGGCAAATTGTCCAACGCGAATTTCTGCTTGAAGGAGAGCTTGCTCTTCGAGCCTCCGCCGGAAGGTGCCGCCTCCTGGGTCTTCGGCTTCTCCGCAGCCTTCTCGGCCCGCTTGCGCTCGTCGATCGCGCCCTTGCGCTGCGCAAGCATGTCGGAATAGCCGCCGGCATATTCGATCCAGCGGCCATCCGGGGCGTCCGGCACGGCGGGTGCAATCGTCGAGGTCACGGTGCGGTCGAGGAAATCACGGTCGTGGCTGACGAGAATGACGGTGCCGGGAAAACCGGCGACGATCTCCTGCAGCAGATCGAGTGTTTCGATATCGAGATCGTTGGTCGGTTCGTCGAGGATCAACAGGTTCGCCGGGCGCGAGAGAATACGCGCCAGCATCAGCCTCGCGCGCTCGCCGCCGGAGAGGCTTCTGATCGGCGTGCGTGCTTGCTCCGGCTGGAACAGGAATTCCTTCATATACCCGGTGACATGACGCTGCTCGCCGTTGACGAGCAGGTTTTCGCCGCGCCCGTCCGTCAGGTAATTGGCGAGCGTATCTTCGGGATCGAGATCCTCGCGCTTCTGGTCGAGTGTCGCGATCTCCAGATTGGTGCCGAGCTTTATCGTGCCGCTATCCGGTAAAAGCTGCCCGGTCAGCATCTTCAGCAGCGTCGTCTTGCCGGCGCCGTTCGGCCCGACCAGACCGATGCAATCGCCGCGATGCACGCGGATCGAGAAGGGCGTGACGATCGGCCGGTCGCCGAAGCTCTTGGTGATCTTGTCGGCCTCGATCACCAGCTTGCCGGATTCCTGCGCGTCCGAAGCCGTCGCCTGCACCGTGCCCTGCGGCCCCTTGTGGCCGCGATACTGCGAGCGCATCGTCTGCAACTCGCCGAGACGGCGCATGTTGCGCTTGCGCCGCGCCGTGACGCCGTAACGCAGCCAGTGCTCCTCGCGCTCGATCGCCTTGCCGAGTTTGTGCTGCTCCAGTTCTTCGGCCTCGAGCACCTGGTCGCGCCAGGCTTCGAAATGCGAAAATCCCCTGTCGAGCCGGCGTGAGGTGCCGCGGTCGAGCCAGACGGTTGCCGTCGAAACCTTTTCGAGGAAACGCCGGTCGTGCGAGATCAGCACCAGGGCGCTGCGCGTCTTCTGCAGCTCGCCTTCCAGCCATTCGATTGTGGGAAGGTCGAGATGGTTGGTCGGCTCGTCGAGCAGGAGAATGTCGGGCTCCGGCGCCAGCACGCGGGCAAGTGCTGCGCGGCGCGATTCGCCGCCGGAAAGGGTGCTCGGATCTTCCTCGCCGGTCAGCCCGAGATGGGACAGCAGATAGGTGACGCGATACGGGTCGTCGCCCGGCCCGAGGCCGGCCTCGGCATAGGCCTGGACAGTGTTGAAACCAGCAAAATCGGGCGCCTGTTCGAGATAACGCACCGTCGAGGACGGATGACGGAAGACCTCGCCGGATTGCGCCTCGACCAGGCCGGCGGCGATCTTCAGAAGCGTCGATTTTCCCGAGCCGTTGCGCCCGACGAGACAGATTTTGTCACCGGGCTCGATCTGCAGGCTGGCACCAGCCAGAAGCGGCGCGCCGCCGAAGCTCAGAAAGATATCGTCGAGTTTCAGAATGGGAGGGGCCAAAAATCAGACTCCGGAAAGATCATAGGGCCTGGCGAGCACAATCGCCCGGCCGCTGCGAAGCGAAAAGCGAACCGTGCCTTCCGCGACATTGGAAATGGTGCGCGAAGAGCCGAAAGGCAGATGGAAATCGGCCAGTGGATAACGCGCATTGTCGATGCAAAGCCCGGTCAGCTCGCTGAACCCGAGCACGGAAAACAGGCTGGCCTTGGGAAGATCCAACTCGATCATACCGGCAAGCAGCGGCACCGCCTCCTCCTTGCCCGAGGTCAGCAGCAGGTCGAAACCCTGTTTAGCCAGACTGACGGCCGACAGCAGATGCTGAAGCGCGTGGTCCGAGCGTTCGCCGCCAAGCGCACCCGCAAGAATCAGCCGCCGCGCACCCCGCGCGATCGCTTCCGACACGGCGATTTCGCCGTCCGTCGCCGCCTTGGCCGCGGGATAGGGCTGTTTCGGCACATCGGGAAAGGCGCCTTCGAGATCGGCCGGGGTCGAATCGAAATCGCCGACCCAGATCTCCGGCGTAATGCCGAGTGCCGCCGCATGCCGCATACCGCCATCGGCCGCGATGAAACGGCTGCCGCCGACGGCATGGCGGAGGCGCTCCGTCAGGCTGAGTTCGCCGCCAAGGAGAATGGTGAAGGTGGATTGGCTCATGGGCATTGCCCTTAGCGCAAACGAGGGGTCGAGGGGAAGGGGCGCGGCTGGATCGGCCCCATTTGCCGTCGAGCGCCGCGCATCCAACAGGACGCGCCCCAGGCGCTCGCTGATGTGAAATGAGGCTAGCCCGGCGTCTCCTTGTCGCGCGACTGAAAGACCGCCTCGTAGCCGCCGATGAAACGTTCGAACAATATAGCGAAGCGATCGACATCCTCCTCAGGCCAGTCGGAGACGATCTCGGAGATGATCGCGAGTTTCTGCGCGACGATCTCGGCAAGCAGTTTCTGGCCGACCTCGGTCATGACGACGACAATGCGCCGGGCATCGGCCTGTGAAGCCTCGCGGCGCAGCACGTTGCGCCCAACCATGTCGGCCACCACCCGGCTGGCCCGTGACGGATCGATGCGCAGCATCTCCGCGATCATGCCGACCGTGACTTCGCCGGCAGGCTGCGCCCTGCGCACGGCATCGAGCACATCGAGATGCGAAAGTTCGAGGCCCGGCGCGGCACTCTGGATCGCCAGCCGGCCGATCAACCGCCGCCCGGTCATCAACCGCATGCGCCCCATGCTCCGGCCGATGCGCGGGACGTTTTTCTCATCCGGCGCAGCCGGTTCCGGGGAATTGGTCTTGGTCAGCACGTCATTCATGATCGGACCATATCAGAGCCGTTTCCGATTTTGAATATGCCGATGTCATTAATGTGCCATTGACAAATATATGCTGTCAGCACATAAAAGGCGACCAACCCGGAATGATGCTCCCATGGACATGCAACTCGCGCCTCAGCCGCTCGTGACGGATCCTCGTCGCCGGCTTATCCTCTTCTTCTTCCTGATGACAGCCATGTTCATGGCGACGCTCGATAATCAGATCGTTTCGACGGCGCTGCCGACGATCGTCGGCGAATTCGGCCATCTCGAGCGTTTCGGCTGGATCGGCTCGGCCTATCTCCTGGCGCTCAGCGCCGTCATGCCGCTCTATGGCAAGCTCGGCGATCTCTTCGGTCGCAAATATGTGATGATGACGGCGATCATGATTTTCACCGTCGGCTCGGCGGTCTGCGGCCTCGCGGTCTCGATGAACACGCTGATCGCCGCCCGTGTGCTGCAGGGTCTCGGCGGCGGCGGCATCATGGTGTCGATCTTCGCCGTCAATGCCGATCTGTTCGAGCCGCGCGAGCGGGCGCGTTACCAGAGTTATTCCAGCCTCGTGCTGATGGCGTCGGGCGCGATCGGTCCGGTGCTCGGCGGCACGATGAGCGACCTTTTCGGCTGGCGTTCGATTTTCCTCGTCAACGTGCCGATCGGCCTGATCGCGCTTGCCGGCCTTGCCGTGATGTTGCCCTATCGCAAGCCGCATCGCCGCCCGAGGATCGATTATGCCGGTGCGCTGCTGCTCGCCCTGACGACGACCAGTATCGTGCTTGCCACCGACAGCAGCGAACTGTTCGGCGCATTGGTCTCGCCGCAGAGTATCGGCATCGTCGCCTTCGGCGTCGTCTGCGCCGTCACCTGGGTATTCGTCGAGCGCCGCGCGCCGGAGCCGATCGTACCGCTGGAGCTCTTTCGTAATTCGACCTTCAACCTGCTCCTGGTGATCTCGATCATGGGCGGCGCCATCGCCATCGGCATGGTCAATTACCTCGCGCTCTTTCTGCAGACCACCACCGGCCTTTCGCCCTCTGCCGCCGGCCTTCTCTTCATCCTTCTGACGGGCGGCCTCGTCTGCGGGTCGCTGTCCGCAGGCCGCATTATCTCAAAAACGGGCCGCTACAAGCCCTTCGCCGTTGCAAGCCTGACCTGCAGCGCCATCGCCTTCGCATTGATGTCGCAGATCCATGCGGGAACGCCGATCGCCTTCATCGGCGCGATTATGATGCTGCATGGCATCGGCATCGGCCTTGCCCAGCAGGTTCCCGTCATCGGCGTGCAGAATGCAGCACCGGCCCGCGACGTCGGCGCCGCCACCGGGTCGGTGACGCTGTCGCGCATGGGAGGCGCGTCGATCGCTATCTCCATCTATGGCGCCATCATCGCCTCTCAGCTTAACAAGGTCGGCGTGTCCATTCCCGGTGTCGCCGATATCGAGCAGCTGACGCCGAAGATGATGGCTTCCCTTCCCGAAGCAAGCCGCCAGTCTGTCGCCGATCTCTATGCCGCCGCCTTCTCGCCGCTCTTCATGACCGCCTGCGCCATTGCGCTGATCGGCCTTGTGGCCGCTCTCATGCTGAAGCCGGTGCAACTACCCCGCGCCGGCGAGACTTTAAGACCACAACCGACGACGGCCGAAGCCGCGGAATAACGAATCGGGGCCGATACCCCATCAGAAGGCGTTTCTTTTGGGTCACAACTATCAAAGATTGCAATTTTCTCGTTTAGCCTCCGTCATCGGCTCGATTGCTTCAATCGGGCCGTTCTTTTTCTGCGCAGCCGACGAATCTGCGCTTTCTGACGGAACTTTCGCCATAATTTCATCCGAGCGAAGGGAGGCCTCAACGCCCGAGGCTTGCCAAAATGCAACGCCGCCACATTTAAGCAGAGTCTCGCTATGCAACCGATGCGTAAATCAGCTACAGCAAGGACTTGTATCGGCCGATTGTGCAGCGCGAGATCAGGGGTGGGCACCTGTTGAATTCCCCTTGCCACGGTCGGTGCCAATCTGCGGCGAACCGGCAAAATAGCGACATGATGCGGAGAAACAGACTGGAGAGCTTGACGACGTGGAAATCGCCCGCGCTTTCCAGTGATGCCCTCTTCGCGCCCCGGCGCTTCGCGCGTCGCCTGATGCTGCTTTCGGCCGTCGCACTGACGCTTAATGGCTGTCAAACGCTGATCGAGCAATCCTATCAGCCGAGCGTCTCGCCTTCTTCCAATCCGCAGATCGTCGACGAGGTGCAGAAGAACGACCCGCGCGCGGCGATGGGCGCCCGCGAACATCCGCGCATCGTCGCAAGCTACGGCGGCGAATACAAGGACGCCAAGACCGAGCGCCTCGTCGCCCGCATCGCCGGCGCGCTGACGGCGGTGTCTGAGAATCCGAGCCAGTCCTACCGCATCACCATCCTGAATTCACCGGCGATCAACGCCTTCGCGCTGCCAGGTGGTTATCTCTACGTCACCCGCGGCCTGCTCGCCCTTGCCAACGACGCCTCCGAAGTCGCCGCCGTGCTGTCGCACGAGATGGGCCATGTGACGGCAAACCACGGCATCGAGCGGCAGAAGCGCGAAGAGGCTGAGGTCATCGCCAGCCGCGTCGTCGCCGAGGTCCTTTCCAGCGATATCGCCGGCAAGCAGGCACTGGCCCGCGGCAAACTGCGCCTTGCCGCCTTCTCCCGCCAGCAGGAACTACAGGCCGATGTCATCGGCGTACGGATGCTCGGCGAAGCCGGCTACGACCCCTATTCCGCTGCCCGCTTTCTCGATTCCATGGCGGCGTACAGCCGCTTCATGTCGGTCGATCCCGAAGCCGACCAGAGCCTCGACTTCCTGTCGAGCCATCCGAATTCCGCCCAGCGCATCGAGCTTGCCCGCACCCATGCGCGGGCCTTCGGCCAGGAAGGGTCAGTCGGCGACAAGGGCCGCGACTATTATCTCGACGGCATAGACGGTCTGCTCTACGGCGATAGCCCTGAGGAAGGCTATGTGCGCGGCCAGACCTTCCTGCATGGAGGCCTCGGCATCCGCTTCGACGTGCCGCCGGACTTCCACATCGACAACAAGGTCGAAGCCGTGATGGCCACGGGCCCGAACGACATCGCCGTCCGCTTCGACGGCGTCGCCGACAATCAGAACCAGAGCCTCACCAACTATATTTCCAGCGGCTGGGTGACCGGCCTCGACCCGTCGACCATCCAGCCGGTTACCATCAACGGCATGGAAGCAGCCACAGCACGCGCAAGTGCGGATCGCTGGGATTTCGATGTCACCGTGATCCGCAACAATTCGCAGATCTTCCGTTTCCTGACCGCCGTGCCGAAAGGCAGCGACGCCCTCGAGCCGACCGCCAATGTCCTGCGCGCAAGTTTCCGGCGCATGACGCCGGCCGAGGCAGCCTCCCTGAAGCCGCTGCGCATCCGTGTCGTCACCGTCCGGCCGGGTGAAAACATCTCGACGCTCGCCGCCCGCATGATGGGCACCGACCGCAAGCTCGATCTCTTCAAACTTATCAATGCCTTGCCCACGGGTGCAGCCGTTTCACCCGGCGATCGCGTCAAGATCATCGCTGAATAAAAAAACCCGGCTTACGCCGGGCGAGTCAGTGCTGCTGGAGGGAACGAAGTTACCGCGCCGGGCGTCTTTCGACGCCCTCGGGACGCAGTAGAACTTTAAATCTAAGCATAGGCCGCCATATGCGGATCGGCGCTCACCAGCGCGCTGCGGAGCTTCTCCATCGCCCGGCTTTCGATCTGCCGCACACGCTCCTTGGAAATACCGAGATCGGCGCCGAGTTCTTCGAGCGTGGCACCGTCTTCCGCCAGACGCCGGGCGCTGATGATTTTCATCTCGCGTTCGTTGAGATGTTTCAGCGCCGAGGCGAGCCAGACGCGGCGGCGCTCGCCATCGATCATGTTGGAAACCTGCTCGTCCGGCAGGGGATCGTCGCTGACGAGGAAGTCCATCTTCTCCGCACTCTCGGCATCGCCGGAGACCGAAGGCGCCTGCAGCGAGGCGTCGTTGCCGGAAAGCCTGACATCCATCGTCTGCACATCGGCGAGGCTGACGCCGAGCGCCGCGGCGATTTCCTGGTGAATGGATTGCAGCGTCAGCTGTGTGTCGCCCTTGGCGAGCTTGGCGCGCAGACGACGAAGATTGAAGAACAGCGCCTTTTGCGCCGAGCTCGTGCCGCCGCGCACGATCGACCAGTTGCGCAGGATATAATCCTGGATCGAAGCCCTGATCCACCAGCTTGCATAGGTCGAAAAGCGCACGTCCCGTTCCGGCTCGAAGCGGGCGGCGGCCTCCAGCAGGCCGACATAGCCCTCCTGCACGAGATCGCTCATCGGCAGGCCGAAATTGCGGAACTTGCCCGCCATCGATATGACGAGCCGCATATGGGCCATGGCGATCTGGTTGCGCGCGCCGCGGTCGTCGTGATCCTTCCAGCGGATGGCGAGATCGTGCTCTTCCTGGCGGGCGAGATAGGGGGCGGCCATCGCGATCTTGATCATGCGCCGGTCTGCAGACATGTTCTTCATTTCGATCTCCTGAAACAGGCCTCTCGCCCTAAATGAACAATAAAACACACCTTCCGGAACATCGCTGTCCGGACTGAATGGGGTTCTGAATGCATAAAGGCCTCGCCCCTGGACTTTTCAGGGGGAGGCCCTATTTCTCATGATGTGCCGTTGAGACGGCCGGGCTGGACCTGTTTCTTCACGTTGCCGGATGGGCAATATTGAAAAGGCATGATCCGCTCCTCATCGAACATTGACGGAATAGCAGTTCGCCCGTCGAGGCACATTGCCCGACGAGCAGTCCGCAATTACGTGTGTTAAACGCGGCAGCCGTGAAAAAGTTCCAATAAAAAACCCGGCTTGCGCCGGGTTTTTTGATAGGAAAAACAGGATCGCCTTAGGCGGCTTCGTCCTGCGAATCGTCTTCTTCAATCGCCTTGCCGCGCTTCGGACCCTTGTTGAGATTGGTCTCGACGAGGCGGACGGCTTCGGTTTCCGACATCTTGTTGACGGCGGCGATTTCGCGCGCCATGCGGTCGAGTGCAGCCTCATAAAGCTGACGCTCGGAATAGGACTGTTCAGGCTGGTTTTCGGCACGATAGAGATCGCGCACGACTTCAGCGATGGAAATCAGGTCGCCGGAATTGATCTTGGCATCATATTCCTGGGCGCGGCGGGACCACATGGTGCGCTTGACGCGGGCCTTGCCCTGCACGACCTTCAATGCACGCTCGACGAAATCCGTTTCCGAAAGCTTGCGCATGCCGATGCTCATCGCCTTCGCGACCGGAACCTTCAGCCGCATCTTGTCCTTTTCGAAATCGATAACGAAAAGTTCGAGCTTCATGCCGGCAACTTCTTGCTCTTCGATAGCGGTGATGGTACCGACGCCGTGAGCGGGGTAGACGATCGATTCACCGGTCTTGAAGCCATGGCGTGCTGTGGAAGGCTTTTTCTGCTGAGTCGTCATTCTATTCAAAAACTCCCTGTTACGCTTCCGGCGGCGGCCGGAGCCGGGTCAGTCAGGCCCGGGTGAGACGGTAGAATCCGTCGGGTGACTTCACTCTGGTCCCATCGGGCAAAAGCAAAGAACTTCTTGCGCACGATCTTGGGACCCAGCGCTCAAAGCGTTGATATGTCACGGAAACCGCGTACGGATTTGGTTTTGCTTTCGTGATGGTTTTGGGCATGCGTCATGCCACAAATGGAACAGTAGACGAAACCTATCATAAAAATATGAGGAAATCAATAATTTGCTTCGCTTGAGTCATGCGGGCAACACATGTCACCCATATTCCTCACGCAGCTTTTAAAACGTTTTACCCCACGGCCGCCCCAATCCGGCGGCCGATTATGGCCGCCGTCTCAATCGCCGGAACCGGGTTTTTCCGAGAAATACTTCTCGAACTTTCCGGTCTCGCCATCCATCTCCTTGGCCTCCGGCAACGGATCCTTCTTCACCGTGATATTCGGCCAGATGGTGGCATATTCGGTGTTGATCTTCAGCCATTTGTCGAGGCCCGGCTCGGTATCCGGCTTGATCGCCTCGGCGGGACATTCAGGTTCGCAGACGCCGCAATCGATGCATTCGTCGGGATGGATGACGAGGAAATTCTCGCCCTCGTAGAAGCAGTCGACGGGGCAGACTTCCACGCAATCGGTGTATTTGCACTTGATGCAATTGTCGGTCACGACATAGGTCATGAAGAACTCCAGGATTCCATGCTGATGGGGGCCGGGCAACCTGGAACGTCGCGCCTATCCCCGTGCCGGAGGAAAAGCGTGGGCAGGCTTGGGAGGCAAGCACGCTTCCGGCAGGTTGTCAGTGACGTATCGGCTTTAACGCCGGATTTCAAGGATAAACGATCTGCAAAAGCCGCCGCCGCGGGCAGAGTTTTCTAATCCTCGTCCGACATCAGCCTGTCGATTGCGCGTCGTTCCTTTTTGGTCGGACGGCCGGTGCCGGTCGCCCGGATCGCCTGCTCGAAGGGGGTGAGGCGTTTTGCCTCATCGGGCGGCGGCGACAGGTCCTCGTAGAGCAGCCGGGCCTCCTCGTAAGGCCCCCGCCGCTCGCCGACGAGGCGGATGACGAGAACGACGTCGCGCCGCTCCAGCGTCAGCTCGATGCGGTCACCCGGCTTGACCATCTGGCTTGGATGATTGCAGCGCTCGCCGTTGACGCGCACATGGCCCGATTGGACATGGCTCTGCGCCAGCGAGCGTGACTTCACCATGCGCGCGAAGAACAGCCACTTGTCGATGCGCTGGCGCGAACCGCTTGTCGGCTGTGTCTCCCCGCTCATGATTACTTCTTCATCTGCTCCTTGAGAGCCGCGAGCTTGGCGAAAGGTGAATCCGGATCGATCGGCTTCTCCTTGCGCGGCGGCTTGGCCTCGAAGCGCAGCGGCTGCGAACCGCCGCGGTTGTTGTTGCGATCGTTGCGGTCATTGCGCTCGCCGCGATCCTTGCGGTCCTGCCGGTCGCCGCGCGGCTGGTCGCCTCGCGGCTGGTTGTTGCGGTCGCCTCTTGCCTGCTGCGGCCGGCCGCCATCGCGGCTGCCGCCGTCCTTGCCGCGGTTTTGGCGATTATTGTCGCGGCCTTCGCCGCCGCGATTGCCTTCGCCGCCTTCACCGCCGCCCGGCCGGCGATTGCGGTCGCCGCGTTCCTGGTTCTGACCGCGCTCCTGGCCCTGGCCGCCACGGCGTTCGCCATGCCCGCCGCGCGCCTGGCGCTGGTTGTCGTTGCGGCCGCCGAGACGCCACAGAAGAACCGGCTTCGGTTCCACCGGCTCGCCGGCTTCATGGGAAGCGGACACTGCTTCCTCAGCGGATGCTGCTTCCTCAGGCGCAGACGCCGCTTCAACGGGAGCAGAAGCCTCATCAGGAGCAGATGTCTCGACCGCTTCATCAGGAGCGGCGGTTTCCACCGCTTCCGCCACCGGCGTGTCGACATCAGCAGAAGCCGCCTCGGTCGCAGATGGCTCGGCGGCAGTTTCTTCCGTCGCGCCGTCGGCATCGTCGTGATCAGCCTTTTCGGCCGTCTCGTCGGCAGGCGTTTCCGTAGCCGTTGCCGGCACTGAGGCCGCATCCTGCGTCGCAAGATGTGCCGATGCCTCTTCCGCCTTCACGGCATCGGCGCGATAGCCGAGGCCCTTGAGGATTTCTTCCATGTCCTCGAGCGTCGCCCCGAGGATCGACAGCATCGCCGTCGTCGTCGTGAAGCGGCGGCCGTCATAGGCACCCTCCGGGCGGTTGCTCTGACCGGGCTTCCACTGCAGCAGCGGCCGGATGATATCGGCAAGCCGTTCGAGGATGTCGATGCGCACGGCACGCTTGCCGAGGAATCGGAAGCCGGCGAGCTTGTAGAACATCCGCTCGAAACTCGGGTCGGTAACGACCGAGGTGCGGCCGGCGGCAAGCACCGGAATGAGATCGCCGTAGCCCGGCTTGTCCAAACCGTCGTTCTTCAGCGCCCAGAGCAGCGTGATGAGCTCGGCCGGCGCCGGTTTCAGAAGTGCCGGAACGAAAATATGGTAAGCGCCGAAACGCACGCCGTAGCGGCGCATCGAGGCGCGGGCCTCCTGGTCGAGCGACTTGACCTCCTCGGTCACGTCGCGGCGAAACAGCACGCCGAGATTCTCGACGAGCTGGAAGGCCAGCCCCTTGGCCAGTCCCTGCAGGTCTTCGGCGCGCGACAGATCATCGAGCGGCTTCAGCACCGTGCTGATATGATGATTGACGAAGCGTTCGACACGGGCGGCGACATGATCGCGGGCATTGCCCGTCAACTGTTCGTCGGCCAGCAGAATCACCCGCGGACGCATGATGTGATCGCTGCCCGAAAGCCGCGCCACCGGGTCGCCGATCCAACGGATCAACCCATCCGAACCGATCGCCAGGTCGCTGTTGCCGGCGGCATGGATTCGCGCCGCGCGGGCCTCGAATTCGAGCGCGAGCGCTTTCTGCGACGCAGCCTGAACCGCCTTGGCATCCGGTCCGTCCGTTCCCGCCACCGGCGTGAAACGGAATCCGCTCAATTGCCCTACATGATGTCCTTCAACGAAGACATCGCCATTCACACTGATTTCAGCTTCCAGCATCGCATTCTCTCTCAGGCGCTTCATGAGCACAGATGTCCTGCGATCAACAAAGCGTTTCGTCAACCTTTCATGTAACGCGTCGGACAATCGATCTTCGATTTCCCGCGTCTTTTCCTGCCAGTGTGTCGGATCGGCAAGCCAACCAGGCCGATTCGAAACATAGGTCCAGGTTCTTATCTGCGCGATTCGCGCCGAAAGCGTGTCAATTTCCCCATCTGTCCGATCGGAGCGATGAACCTGTTCCGCGAGAAACTGCTCGTTCACCGTGCCATAGCGCACGAGATCGGAAAAGAGGGTCGAGATAAGATCGGCATGTTGTGCCGGGGTGATACGCCGATAGTCGGGAAGCGCGCAAGCCTCCCAGAGTTTTTCGACCCGGGCCGGCCTGTCGGCAAGGTTGATCACCTCGGGATAACGCGAAAGCTGTTCCAGCGCCTGCTGGTCGACCGCAGGCAGCGCCCGCGTCAACCCCGCCACGCGCGGTCCCGCCTCGAGGCTGGCGCGCAACGCTTGGATCGAGGAGAAGTCCATCTCGGTGGTGCGCCACTGCAAAACCTTGACGTTGTCGAATTGGTGGCTCTCGATGCGCTGCACCAGTTCCTCGTCGAAGGGCGAAACCTGCCCGGTGACGCCGAAGGTACCGTCGCGGACGTGCCGCCCGGCGCGCCCGGCGATCTGGCCGAGTTCGCCCGGATTGAGATTGCGGAACTGGTAGCCGTCAAATTTCCGGTCCTGGGCGAAGGCGACGTGATCGACATCGAGGTTGAGGCCCATGCCGATCGCATCGGTCGCCACCAGATATTCGACATCGCCCGCCTGATAAAGCGCCACCTGCGCGTTGCGGGTGCGCGGGCTGAGCGCGCCGAGCACGACAGCCGCGCCGCCGCGCTGCCGGCGGATGAGCTCGGCGATGGCATAGACCTCGTCGGCCGAGAAGGCGACGATGGCCGAGCGCTGCGGCAGCCGGGTGATCTTCTTCTGCCCGGCATAGAAAAGATGCGAAAGCCGCGGCCGCTCGACGATCGTGATGCCGGGCAGGAGCTGCTGCAGGATCGGCTGCATGGTCGCCGCGCCAAGCAGCAGCGTTTCCTCACGGCCGCGAAGATGCAGGATGCGGTCGGTGAAGATATGGCCGCGCTCGAGATCGCCGGCGAGCTGCACCTCGTCGATGGCGACGAAGGCGGCCTTGGTTTCACGCGGCATCGCCTCGACGGTGCAGACCGAAAAACGCGCATTGGGCGGCGAAATCTTTTCCTCGCCGGTGACCAGCGCCACATTCTGCGCGCCCACCTTCTCCACCACCCGCGTATAGACCTCGCGCGCCAGCAGCCGAAGCGGCAGGCCGATCACGCCGGTCCCGTGCGCGACCATGCGCTCGATGGCATAATGGGTCTTACCGGTATTGGTCGGCCCAAGCACCGCGGTCACACCGCGCCCGCTCAGAATCATCGGCTGCGAAGTCAGAGTCATGGTCCATGCAAATGAGGCGGGCAGCCCCCAGGAAAACAGTGCTTCCGCGACGGAAGCCAGAGAACACATGGACAGCCGCCGCCGCAAACGCAAGGGCAGATTTCAAAATGCTGCCGGGATTACGACCTTTGCGAGTCACGTGGGACGCCCGCATCTGCGATTCGGAACAGCGTGAGAACGAATCAGCGACGAATCGCTGACTCCCGGTGATTCAGCTTTTGTTCACGGCTAAGTATTGATTTTGAATCACTTTTTCCCACTAGATGCTGAATCGACGGACTCCCTCCGCCTGGCATTTTCGTCGCCGCCATCAGCGAATCCGGCAAGTGGCGAACAATCGAAAATTGCGCCCGAAATTAACCTGTCGACCAAAGCCGGAACGAATCGGCGACGAATCGCTGACCGCATCGTTTTCGCCTTTCGTTCACGGCCACATCTGGTGGCGAAACTCGGTCCATGCGCTAGATGCGGATCGTCGACCGGCTTGCCCGTTCCGCCTTGTCCCATCGGCATTAATCTTTCGGAAGCCGGATTCATATCCCGTTAAGCCGGGATGGTCGCTGGCGGCGCGCCGATCAAATACGGAACGAATCGCTGACGAATCGGCGACATCGGGACCTTCTCGCTTTGTTCACCGCAACATATTGTATTTAAACGCCTTTTTAACCATACGGGCAGGTTTCCGATAGGGCGGGGGTCCGGGCGCGTCACATTTCCTGGCTTAACCGGGAACAAAAATCGCCAATGCGTGTTTCTGGTCCATTCAAATTGCGGATGAAATGAAGGAAACACACCATGCTTGGCACAATACTTCTTGTTATCCTCATTCTGCTCTTGATCGGAGCCTTGCCGAATTGGGGTTATAGCCGTGGCTGGGGCTATGGACCTTCTGGCGGTTTGGGGCTAGTTCTCGTGATTATCATTATCCTTGTACTCATGGGCCGCATCTAAAGGCCAACAAACCTGGGGAGTTACGACATGATGAAGAAGATTGTTCTTATTGGTGCGCTCGTCGGCGCTCTGGCATCCTGCACAGCGACCGAGCAAGGCACGGCGATCGGCGCCGGCACCGGTGCGGTCATCGGCGGTGTGGTCACCAACAGCTGGGGTGGTGCCGCCGTCGGCGCCGTTGCCGGTGGTCTGACCGGCGCTCTCATCGGCCAGTCGGTCGAGCGCCGCGGCTACTGCGTCTATCGCGACCGCTACGGCCGCCGCTACGAGGCTCGTTGCCGCTAATCGGCGAGAAACATATCGGACTTCCCAACGGGCGCTTCGGCGCCCGTTTTTCTTTGCTCCCGCCTCCGTCAACGCGGCGTTGACGATCGGTCGCCAAAGCCAAACCTACCAGCCTTCATCAGGCAGGCGCATATTTCCTTCATGAGCGCAGTGGGCAGGCGAAGCCGCCCGGCGCATCTGAAAGGAACGCTTCCATGGGTCAGATTTTCCTGAATTCCGCCGTCGCCATTCTCATCGGCTTGGCTTTCCTGACAACCGCGATCTCAGCGCTTCGCGGCGAGGATCGCTCGCCGCAGCGCGTGCCGGTCAAGATTCCGCCACGGCGTCACCAAAAGGCCGGCGACCGTTCCTGATGCCCGCACGGAGAGCATCCATACAAAAAGCGATAGCGCGTCCCGCGGGACGCGCTATCGCTTTCAAGTCGATTGCAATTATCGGGGCAGGTTAGACGAAGAACTGCCCGCCATTGGCGGTTAGCGTCGAACCGGTGATGAAGCCGGCATCGTCAGAGGCGAGGAAGGTAACGCAACGCGCGATTTCCTCAGGCTCGCCGAGACGACCGACGGGAATCTGCGGAATGATGCGTTCGTTCAGCACCTTCTCCGGCACGGCAAGCACCATCTCGGTTCCGATGTAACCGGGGCAAATGGCGTTGACGGTGATGTTCTTCGCCGCCCCTTCCTGGGCCAGCGCCTTGGTGAAGCCGAGATCGCCGGCTTTTGCCGCCGAATAGTTCGCCTGACCCATCTGGCCCTTCTGGCCGTTGATCGACGAGATATTGACAATGCGGCCGAAGCTGCGGTCGCGCATACCGGTCCAGACCTGATGCGTCATGTTGAACAGGCCGGTGAGGTTGGTATTGATCACCTCGTGCCATTGCTGCGGCGTCATCTTGTGGAACATGGCGTCGCGGGTGATGCCGGCATTGTTGACGAGCACTTCGACCGGCCCGATCTCACTCTCGATCCGGGCGATCCCCTCGCCGCAGGCGGCGTAATCCGAAACATCCCATTTGAATACCGGCACGCCGGTGGCGTCGTGGAAGGCTTTGGCCTTCTCGTCGTTGCCGGCATAATTGGCGGCAACCCTGTAACCGGCGTTTTTCAGCGCCACGGATATGGCCGCACCAATGCCGCGCGTACCCCCGGTGACCACAGCCACTCTGCTCATGTTCCGCTCCCCTTTTGTTTTCGCCCCGCCGTGGCGGGATTTTTCAATCAATGACGGATCGTATGCTGTTTAAAGTGCTTCGAAGCACATGGCGACACCCATGCCGCCGCCGATGCAAAGCGTAGCAAGCCCCTTCTTGGCGCCGCGGCGCTTCATTTCGAACAACAGCGTGTTGAGAACGCGCGCGCCGGAAGCGCCGATCGGATGGCCGATCGCGATCGCCCCGCCGTTGACGTTGACGATCGCCGGATCCCATCCGAGATCCTTGGTGACGGCGCAGGCCTGCGCCGCAAAAGCCTCGTTGGCTTCGACGAGATCGAGATCGCCGACCGACCAGCCGGCCCTTTCGAGCGCCTTGCGGGATGCCGGGATCGGGCCGGTCCCCATGATCTGCGGATCGACGCCCGCCGTTGCCCAGGAAACGATGCGGGCGAGCGGCTGGATGCCGCGCCGGACGGCTTCTGCTTCGCTCATCAGCACCGCAGCAGCGGCACCGTCGTTGAGGCCGGAGGCATTCGCGGCCGTCACCGTGCCCTCCTTATCGAAGGCCGGGCGCAGCTTGCCCATCGCCTCCAGCGTGGCGCCGTGGCGGATATATTCGTCGGCATCGACCGTAACGTCGCCCTTACGCGTCTGGATGATGTAGGGGATGATCTCGTCGGCAAAGCGGCCGGCCTTCTGCGCCGCCTCCGCCTTGTTCTGCGAGGCGACGGCGAACTGATCCTGCTCGTCGCGCGAAAGCTGCCACTGACGGGCGATATTCTCGGCGGTGATGCCCATGTGGTAGCCGTGGAAGGCATCGGTCAGGCCGTCCTTGATCATCGTGTCGACCATCTTGGCGTCGCCCATCTTGACGCCGCCGCGCAGGTGCATGGCATGCGGCGCCATCGACATGGATTCCTGGCCGCCGGCAACGATGATCTTGGCGTCGCCGGTGGCGATCTGCTGCATGCCGAGCGCGACGGCGCGCAGACCCGAACCGCAGAGCTGGTTGACGCCCCAGGCCGTCGCCTCCTTCGGAATGCCGGCTTTTATCGCCGCCTGGCGCGCCGGGTTCTGGCCCTCGCCGGCAGAGAGCACCTGACCGAGGATCACCTCATCCACTTCGCCGGCATCGACGCCGGCGCGCGCGAGCGCACCCTTGATCACGGCCGCGCCGAGCTCATGCGCGGGAACCGTTGCGAAAGCGCCGTTGAACGAGCCGACGGCCGTTCGACCTGCACTGGCGATGACGATGGATGAACTGCTCATGGTGACGCTCCTCGTTTTCGTCTCACTTACATAAGAGGAAACTGGCAAAGCTTGGAGCGCAAGTCAAACGCGAAGACCGGTCACGGTCATTTTTCGGCACGAACGCGAAAGCCCGAATTCATCTGCTCTGTGAAAGGTTTGCCGCATCGCACAAAGAGATTGTCACCGGCCTTCTTTTGCGTTTACAGTCTGAAGTGGAGGAATATCCATAGTTCAGACGGGGGTCCAGGAGACTGATATGGCGAAGCATGAGGGTCAGATAGTCATCAAGAAATACGCCAATCGCCGGCTATACAATACGGGCACCAGCACCTACGTCACGCTGGAAGACCTGGCGGAGATGGTGAAGAAGGGCGAGGAATTTACCGTCCAGGATGCAAAAAGCGGAGATGACATCACTCATTCGGTGCTGACCCAGATCATCTTCGAGCAGGAATCGAAGACCGGCAACACGCTTCTCCCGATCTCCTTCCTGCGCCAGCTCATCACCTATTACGGCGACCAGATGCAGATGGTCGTGCCGAGCTTTCTCGAACATTCGATGCGCGCCTTCAGCGAACAGCAGTCCCAGATGCGAGAGCAGGTGAACCGCGCCTTCGGCGAAACACCGCTCGGCAAGAACCTGCAACTGCCGATGCAGATGGTCGAGGACCAGGTTCGCCGCAACACCGAGCTGTTTCAGCAGGCGATGCAGATGTTCTCGCCCTTCATGACGCCGCCGGCCAAGGAAAGCCGCAAGGCCGAGGCCAAGGATATCGATGAGCTGAAGGAACAGCTCCGCGCCCTTCAGAACAAGCTCGACAACCTATAATCCGATCGAGACATCCCGCCCGGCGCTCCGGATCGACACGGCAAACCCGCCGATCACATCGATCAGAGCGATCGTCATCAAAATGAAGAAGACCTGCGTCGCAGCATCCCGGACGAGCAGAAACTCGACCAGGAAGGCGATGAAAACCAGCATCGACAATATGTGGTTGATGAGGTTGCCGGGACCCGTTCTGGTCGCTTTCAGGATTTCGAAGAACAGCACGACAAGCGCTATGACGATGAACAGATCGCCGAGCGCCATGCTCCAGATGGCGCCTGATATCATCGACAATACGATGACGTCATGCTGCAGCGCCGGGATACCGCCCTCGCCCATCAGGCCGAGCATCGCCAGATTGTAGAGAACGAACGGGATAATCATCAGCGGCATTGCGGCTATCATCGGCAATCTCCTTAGAGCATGATGCCGAAAAGTGTGAGCGGTTTTCGGGCGACATCATGCTCTAACTCTTTAATTTAGAACAGGATTCATATTTTAGGCCAACCGGGCCTAAAATCATCCTGTTCTAGCGGCTGGAAGAATACTGCCGCAAAGCATTGCCCCACCGCAAGACATAGCAAATATTATATCGCCGAATATGAAAAGGCCGGCGTGACGCCGGCCTTAAAACTTTCGATCGGACAAGCCGAATCGGAAATTATGCGCTTTCCTTCGGCGTCAGAACCTGGCGGCCGCGATACATGCCGGTCTTCAGGTCGATGTGATGCGGGCGGCGCAGTTCGCCGGAGTTCTTGTCTTCGACATAGGTCGGAGCCTTCAGCGCATCAGCCGAACGGCGCATGCCGCGCTTGGACGGGCTTGTTTTTCTCTTCGGTACAGCCATTTCTCTTACTCCACTTGCGGGCAAAACATTCCCACGGCCAGACTGGCGGCCGAAACGGACATGTCGCGATTTCGGAAATTTTGCGCGCTTATACATGCAAGGGGCGGGCTTGACCAGTCCCCATGCATATTTTTTGACACGCCGATGATTCCCACCTCAGACTTCGTCTTCCGGCACGACCCAAGGCTCGACGCGCGCCGCCTCTTCCCACTTGCGCCAGGCCGGATGCGCCTTCATGGTCTGCATATAGGCGAGCGTATCGCTTCTGTCGACCAGATCATAGATCTCGAACCGGTTGACGACGGGCGCAAACATCGCATCCGCGGCCCCGAACGCGCCGAAGAGAAACGGCCCGCCGGATTGCTGCAGGAGATCCCGCCAGATCGTCTCGATGCGGCTGATATCGGTATCGACACCATCCGGCAGCGCGATCCTGGCCTTCGGCCGGCGGATATTCATCGGGCAGGCGCTGCGCAGAGCCCGGAAGCTCGAGAGCATTTCCATCGAAACCGACCGGGCGAGCGAGCGCTCAGCGCGATCGGCAGGCAGAAGACCGGCGTCCGGATAAAGCTCGGCGGCATATTCGATGATCGCCAGCGATTCCCAGATCTTCAACGCGCCATGCTGCAGAAGCGGCACTCGCCCGGTCGGCGATACGGCCTTGATATTGGGATTGCCGGCCGCGTCGTCGAAGGGGATCAGGACCTCCTCGAAATCGATGCCGACGCCCGTCAGCGCCATCCAGGGCCGGAAAGACCAGGAGGAATAGTTTTTGTTGGCGATATAGAGCGTCAGCCTATCCATGGGCTTCTCCCGTTCAGGTGTCGAAATGGAAAATCAGCACTTCGTGGAAATGGTTCATGTCCTCGAAGACGCAGAATGCCGGTGGCGTCAGCTCGAAAACAGGGGCCTTGCGGCGGATATCCTCGGCAACGTGATCAAGCATCGCCTGCCAGCGCGGCAAGGCTTCGTCCTCCAGCCGCTCGATCGCATAGGCAAAGGTCATGTGAAACTTGTAGTCGTCATGGTTCGGCTGGCGGTAGCCGAGGAGATCGGCAAAGGCGTCGCGCCAGGCGCGCATGACCTTACGGTCGTTCTCCGTCGCCCCGTCGAGGAGCAGGCCTGACGGGCGCGCTTCGACCACGGCGACATGGAAGGGGTCAGCCATCGAAAAACCTTCGAGCCGCGCCGCCATCAGTTCGGTCATGTCGCCGATCGGCGTCTCGATCGGAAGATCGCCCGGCCAGCAATCTTGCCGGCGCCTGGTCTCGATGACGCCTTCGAAAAGCGTCATGTGAAGGCTTGATATCGGCGTGAAGAGGAACTGCTGGACCTCCGGCATCGCCAGATATTTCTCCCGTGCCTCGATCAGCACCGTCTGCGTCCGCGACCCCTTCTCGGCATGGCAGACGATGGTGTTGCCGGCCTCGGGCAAAAAGCCGCCAACCTTGTGATAACGGCTGCCGAGATGGGTGGGCGGGTTCGGATTGTGCGTCTTCGAATAGAGGAGAAGCTCGGGAGAAAACATCGTAGCGGTCATGGGCGACTCGAGGGTTCTGATTGGACTGCACCGCCCATATGGCAGAACCAAGAATGTCAGATGACGCCTGGTCCTTCTAACGAGAAGTTCTGATCTCACTCATAGATGCATTTGATGTAATCGCCGGAACCCTGTGCCCGTCTCTCGATTACGCCGGCAAGCCGGCGAAGGCCGCGGCCTGGTTTGCCGGCATTGCGGTCGATCGGGTTCGGCAGCGACACAGCAAGCAGCGATGCCTGGCGCCGCGTCAGCTTCGAGGCCGGCACCTTGAAATGATGCTGCGCCGCCGCCTCGATGCCGTAAATGCCCGGACCCCATTCGGCGATGTTGAGATAGATTTCCATCAGCCGCCGTTTCGACAGGACGAAATCCGTGGAAACGGCGAGCGGAAGCTCCATCGCCTTGCGCACGAAGGAGCGGCTGTTCCAGAGAAAGAGGTTCTTCGCCGTCTGCATCGGGATGGTGCTGCCGCCGCGCGTTGCCTGGCCCTTCAGCGTAT